>JBHEPI010000094.1:0-9668 GCA_046260345.1 Marinobacter sp.
TCCCCGTTACGCAACCTGTTATCGGCCGAGGCCCGCTATTACGTGTCCGGCCGGTTATCTCTGTCTGCCAGGGGAGATTACCGGCATTCCCGCTACATGGATGATCATAGGCTGTTATCGGGCACGGATGTCATCTCGGAACGTCGCACAGACCATCGCCTGAGGGGTGTGTTACTGGCCCAGTATCAGCTGACTGGTCCATGGCTTGTTCTGGCGGAGCTGAGCACGGTGAATAACCGCAGCACCATTGAACGATACGATTATAGCCGTCGCGAGGCGATGGTGGGTATTGAGGTGGGATTCTGATGTGATGGCCAGGCGTCCGTTCCCGGCCAGGGCCTGAGATCAGAGGCCGGCGTTCCTTAGCCGGTTGGCCTGCTGCAGGTAGACCGTTTTCGGGTCGGTTTCGAAAAGGCTATGCAGGCCAAGAGCCTGGTTTACCTCATCCAGATGGTTCATGAAGTAATTGTCGCGAATGACCTTGCCAAAGTGGTTGCTGCAACGCCCGACCAGGCCGTCGTTGGCGCTGAGGCCAAACGCCAGGCTGGTGGTTCCCAGCAAAGCATCCGATGGATCCAGCACGTTGGTCAGCACCCCGGTACCGCCCCAGGAATAGAAACGCACACCATTGGCGGAATAGGCACCTTCGCCACAGGCGCTGGCAGGGATGCCGGCCGGTGCAAAGTTATTGAATTCGGCACTGCCTTGGGCCGTCAGTGAGTAAAGGCTGGAGCGCAGGTCCTGGTTGTAGCCACCGCCAGACAGCAGGTCGATCAGCCCGCCAAGCGCATTGCCGAGCGATGCCGCCAGGCTTTCTGTGGGCGAGCCGTAAATCAGGTCCGCTACCGGAGAACCCTTATGGGGTGAACCGACGGAAGTCACTGAGGCCACAAGGTCGGGCCTGACCTTGGCAATGTATCGTGCGGTGGGGCCGCCATGGCTGTGGCCGATCAGGTTTACCTTGCCGTGAATCGCAGCAATGGATGCGATCTGGGGGAGTAATGCCTCGCCTCTGGCGATGGTGCTGTCCAGTGCGGGCACCTGAGTGGTGTAGACGTCAGCGCCATATTTACGCAGATCTTCCGCGATGCCGTACCAGTAATCCACGCCGGCGATCGAGTCGAAGCCGAACATGCCGTGAACCAGTACCACAGGAAAACGAGTGTCGGTGTAATTGGATGGAGTGGAGTCCCACCAGGCTATTGAGGGCGCTGACCATGCCAGAACGACCAGCATGGCGAATGCCTTGATCCATTGTTTCATTGTTGCACCTACAGTTTGCTGTTGTATTTGTTATCAAACTGCGGCTCGACCTAACAGGGTGATGCCGGTTACTTCTTGCAGGCAGACCAAGGCAGTACTGCATGGCTTCCTTGCGCTGACTTCTGTCTTGTCTTTGTTAGATGGTCGCAGTCAGTGCATCTCTTTGCATGAGATCTGCACATAATTCGATCAGAAGGAGGGATAAGTCAACGGCAGGAGGGGCCGTGGAGGGGCGGGAACTGTCAAAGTGTGACGCGGTTCATGTGCGTGGCCTGATAAGACATGTTGTTGCGGGTATGCCTTCCGGGCCGCAGCCCGGAAGCGTCTCCACTTTTATGGCTTTCAGAGGGTGGCCATCACCCTGCGTGCTGCTTCAGTGGTCTGGTGGATGTCTTTGTCTGTCAGGGCGGCACTGGTGAAGCCGGCCTCGAAGGCAGAGGGTGCAAGATAGACGCCTTCCTTGAGCATGCCCTGGAAAAACTTCTTGAAGCGTTCCACGTCACAGGCCATTACCTGATCAAAGCGGGTAACGGCGGGCGCATCCGTAAAGAAGAAGCCGAACATGGCGCCGGCGCTTTGTACCGCCAGAGGAATGCCTGTGCTGTCCGCCGCCTCTTTCAGACCATCGCGAACGGCATTGGTCTTTTCCGTCAGCCGGTCGTGGAAGCCAGGCTCTGAAATGGCGTTCAGTGTCGCCAGCCCGGCGCACATGGCCAGCGGGTTGCCGCTCAGTGTGCCGGCCTGGTACACCGGCCCCAGGGGCGAGATATGTTCCATGATTTCCCGCTTGCCACCGAATGCACCCACCGGCAGGCCACCACCGATGATCTTGCCCAGCGCGGTCAGGTCCGGCGTTACGCCATAAAGGCCCTGGGCGCCGCCGAGAGACACCCGGAAGCCGGTCATGACTTCGTCAAAAATCAGCACCGTGCCATGCTCGTCACACACTTCCCGCAACCCTTCCAGGAAGCCCGGTACCGGCGGGATGCAGTTCATATTGCCGGCAACCGGCTCAACAATGATGGCAGCGATCTCGTCGCCCATTTTCGCGAAGGTTTCCCGCACGCTGTCGATGTCGTTGAACGTCAGCGTCAGTGTGTGCTCCGCCAGGCTGGCGGGAATGCCCGGCGAGTTGGGCACGCCCAGGGTGAGGGCGCCGGAGCCGGCCTTCACCAGCAGTGAATCCACGTGGCCGTGGTAACAGCCCTCAAACTTCACGATTTTGTCCCGGCCGGTATACCCCCTGGCCAGGCGCACGGTACTCATGGTCGCTTCGGTGCCAGAGTTGACCATGCGAACAAGGTCAATGGAGGGTACAAGCTCACAGACTTTTTTCGCCATCTCGGTTTCGAGGGCGGTTGGGGCGCCGTAGCCGATGCCCTGATCCACCTGGGCGTGCAGGGCATTCTTGATGGTCTGGTTGCCGTGGCCAAGGATCATGGGCCCCCAGGAGCCGATGTAATCGATATAGCGACGGTCGTCTTCGTCATACAGATAGGCGCCTTCAGCATGCTTGAAAAACAGCGGTGTACCGCCGACTCCCTTGAAGGCCCTGACCGGAGAGTTGACGCCTCCGGGAATGTATTTCTGAGCCTCGGCGAATAGGGTTTCGGACTGGGTCATGGTTCAGGACTCCTGATGGACGGAAGATGAAAAAAGTGGGTGATGGGTTGCAAACAGCCGGGTAAATTGGCGTGCCCGCTCCTCGATTGAAGCCAAGCCGCCGTGGAACAGGCCGCCAACGACCGCCAGCTGATCGGCGCCGGCACGGATGAGGGTTTCGCCGTTATCCACGGTAATTCCGCCAATGGCGGTCACCGGCTTGCCAAACTGTCTGGCACGGGCCAGTACCGAAGTGTCTGCGGCGGGCGCATCCGGCTTGGTTGTCGAGTTGAAAAAGCGGCCGAAGGCCAGGTAGTCGGCACCGTCACGATCTGCGCTGGCAGCCAGGGCCAGATCAGCATGGCACGTAGCCCCTATGATCGCATGTTCACCGAGCTGTTGTCTGGCGTAAACCAGGGAATGGTCGGACTGCCCCAGATGAACGCCGGCGGCGCTGCAGCGCCGGGCCAGCTCGGGGTCGTCGTTGATAATCAGCGGTACCCCGGCATTGCGGCACAGCGCTGCCAGGTCCCTGGCCTGCCGCAGACGTTCGGGTTGCGGAGCGCTCTTCTCGCGATACTGGACCAGCACGGCACCGCCTCGAAGCGCCGCATCCACCGCTGCCAGAAGCCTGTCTGCCGGCAACAGTTGGCTGTCGGTAATGGCATAGAGGCCCGGGCGCAGCCCTTTGGCAATGGCGTTGGTGTCTAGCTCTCCCATGGGATGCCCCGGTCCGGTACCGGTTGGCCTTCGCCGACTTTCAGGGCGTGTCGGATGGCACGCAGCACATAATTCTGGGCCTGGGCTATCGCTGCCCGGGCCGAGAGCCCGGACGCCCTGCCTGCGGCAATAGAAGCTGCCAGCGTGCAGCCGGTACCGTGGTACTCACCACCAATGCGATCAACGTAGAAGTACAGGGGCTCCTGGTCCCGGGCATAGAGCGTGTTGATAATTTCCTCGCCCTCACCATGCCCGCCGGTCGCCAGCACTGCCTGGCAGCCATCTGCCAGAAGATTGTGGGCCGCCCGGGATTCGTCTTTATCGCCGCCCAGCAGGGCCAGCTCGATACTGTT
This sequence comes from Marinobacter sp., assembly GCA_046260345.1. Taxonomy (GTDB): domain Bacteria; phylum Pseudomonadota; class Gammaproteobacteria; order Pseudomonadales; family Oleiphilaceae; genus Marinobacter. The sequence goes on from JBHEPI010000094.1 coordinate 3,939, forward strand.
GGGGGTAATGATTTCCGCATGCGGGAACAGACGTTCCTTCATGCGTTCGATCAGCGCGTCGTCTGCCAGGTCTCCGCCACCGGCAGCCTTGATCACCGGATCGGTAATCAACGGAATGTCCGGATGGTCGGCCAGAAAATCCACCAATACATCCACCACATCGGCATTGCCTAAGGCACCGGTTTTTATGGCATGGATCGGGGAGTCGGCGGCGAGGCATTCCAGTTGCTGGCGGATGATCTCCGGGTCCGTCGCGGTGGCATTGTAGACATTCCGGGTGTCCTGCACTGTCAGGCACGAGAGCACCGGCATCGGGTGGCATCCCAGGGATGTAACAGCCTGGATGTCGGCCTGGATGCCCGCTCCGCCCGACGGATCGAGGCCGGAAACAATCAGAACGTGAGGGCGTCGATGTAGTTTGATGGTCAGGCTCCTCAGAAAGGTTTTACGGAAGCAAGAATGACAACGGCAACCAGAACCAGAACTGGCACTTCGTTAAACCAGCGGTAAAACACGTGGCTACGGGTATTCCTGTCGTCGCGGAATACTTTCACCAGGTGTCCGCAGTAGAAATGGTAAACAATCAGCAGAACTACCAGCAGTAGCTTGGCATGCAGCCAGCCCTGGCTCATGTAACCCTGCACATTGTAACCGATGAGCCAGAGTCCAAAAACGACCGTTGCTACCATGGACGGCGTGGTGATGCCCCGATAGAGCTTGCGCTCCATGATCTTGAAACGTTCCCGGCCGGGCTCGTCTTCACAGGCAGCATGATAGACAAACAGTCGGGGCAGATAGAATATGCCGGCGAACCAGCACACCATTGAAATAATATGCAGGGCTTTGACCCACAGCATTGGTTAACTCCGTCGGTATTGGTAGTAACTTTCGATATCGGATTTCAGTAGCACGCCGTACACGCGCTGAATCATCGGAGCAACGTGGCGCTGAACATACAGGGCTTCTACGCTGGTGTGCTCAAATTCGTTCAGTGCTTCTTCCAGTGTGGCCTGGTATTGCACCGGGGCAATATCCCGGCGATTGGCGGGAATGTCCATAAGGTCGATCTGCTCGGGGGCTTCTTCTTCATCCTCCTGCTCGCGGCTGGCTGACGCCTTGGTATCCTCGAGGTAGCGTGCGAGATCCACGGCGGGCAAAAGACCGGTGGGCCCGTTACTGCCTTCAACCACCAGCCATTTGGGTTCGGACTTCAGAATCTTGCCAGCCTCCTCCCTGGACAGGAAGCGCTCGGTACGAAGAATGCTCCGGTCCATTATGGCACCAACAGAAACTCGTCGCAGTGCCTGAATGACCGGTGAATTCTGGTAACTCAGCCCCTGGCTTTTCAGAATGGTCAGAAACAGGGATTTTTTGCCGAATGCTTCACTGGTTACCAGGCTCGCGGTGGTGATCACCAGCATGCCCGGCAGAATGATATTCGGGTTTCTGGTAAGTTCCATCAACGCCATGAGAGCTGCGAGCGGTGCCTGCAGCACCGCCCCCATCATAGCCCCCATGCCCAGCATCGCGTAGAAACCGACGGATGAGGCTGTATCCGGAAAAATCTGGGCGCCAATCAGGCCCATGGCGCCGCCCAGTGTCGCACCCATAAACAGTGTAGGGCCAATCACCCCGCTGGGCATGCCGAGGCCCAGGGTGACCGAGGTGATCATCAGCTTGGCAATGCCTGCACCAAGCAAAAGCCAGAACGGCAGTTGATTGTCGAGGGTGAACTGGACCGTATCATAGCCTATACCCATGACTTCCGGCACCACCACGGCAAAGGGCACCATCAGCAGACCTGCAATTGTCAGCCGCAGCAGTACCGGGCGGTGATGATGCCGGCCGGTGGAATCCACCAGCTGGATAAACGCCGCAGCGGCTACCCCTATGATAATGGCAATCGCGATAATCCAGGGTATTTCCAGCAGCGAATTCATGGTCAGCGGCGGCACGCTGAACGCCGGTTCCGAGCCATACATGGCCTGGCTCACCACAGCGGCTGTGACTGACGCCAGGATGATAGGGGTAAAGCCGGCAATGGTGTATTCCATCATCACCACTTCCATCGCGAAGATAACGCCGGAAATGGGCGTGTTGAAAGAAGCAGAGATGGCGGCGGCGCAGCCGCAGGCAACCAGTGTGCGAATGCTGTTATTGGGCAGTCGCATCCACTGGCCCATGAGGCTTGAAAAGGCGGCGCCCAGATGCACCGCCGGGCCTTCCCGGCCAGCAGACTGGCCTGTGACCACGGTACTGACACCTGTTACAAACTGGACCAGGGCACTGCGAATGGAAATGTAGCCCTGATGGTAGTTCAGGCGTTCCATGACATGCACAATGCCGACTTTTCGGTCTTGGGTGGCAAGATTGTGCATCAGCAGGCCGAGCCCGACGGCGCCGGCAAGAGGAAGAATGGCCCGGGTGAGAATGCCCAGTTCTTCAAAGGATTCGGAACCCTCACCTGGCAGGAAGTATTCCAATGGCCACTCTATGGCCAGCCGGAAAACCAGGATCACGCCACCGGTAAACAACCCGGACAGCAGGCCGAGTACCGCCAGTTGCGGCAAGGCATCCACACCGGACAGACGGCGCCGGAAAACAGGGATCAGGTTATCGGTAGTCTTGTGCCAGAATTTACGCATGAACGCCGGGTTTCCGGAGGTAAGTGGTTTCCTGACGATATTGTAACCAGCACGGGTGGGGCTGCAATAAGTCATTGGTTTATCATGTTAGACTATGAGGCTTTCGGGAACCTGATTTGTAGCTGGAGTAACTGGTGATAAAAGTAGGCATTGTAGGTGGAACCGGCTATACCGGTGTTGAACTACTGAGAATCCTGGCGGTTCATCCGGAGGTGACTGTCAGCTGCATCACCTCGCGTTCGGAGGCCGGCATGCCGGTCGCGGATATGTACCCGAACCTGCGCGGCCATTATGATCTGGCGTTCTCAGCGCCGGATGTGAAAACCCTGGCAGGCTGCGATCTGGTCTTTTTCGCAACTCCTCACGGTGTGGCAATGCGCATGATGCCGGAACTGATGGCAGCGGGCGCACGCGTGGTGGATTTGTCAGCCGACTTCCGCCTGAAGAACCTGGATGTCTGGGCAAACTGGTACGGTATGCCCCACGAGAGCCCCGAGTGGGCGGAAAAGGCAGTCTATGGTCTGCCGGAAGTGGTCAGGGACAAGATTCGCACTGCCCAACTGGTGGCCAACCCCGGCTGTTATCCGACGGCGGTTCAGCTGGGCTTTCTGCCGCTGCTGGAAAGCGGTCTGGTCGATCCGTCACGGCTGATTGCCGATGCAAAATCCGGTGCCAGCGGTGCCGGGAGGCAGGGAAAAATCGGTATGCTGCACGGCGAGGTAGGTGAGAGCTTCAAGGCTTACGGCGCCTCTGGCCATCGCCATCTTCCGGAAATTCGTCAGGGGCTTTCGCAGGCAGCCGGTAGGGATGTGGGGGTTACTTTCGTTCCGCATCTCATTCCCATGGTCCGCGGCATTGAAGCAACATTGTATGCAGAGCTGAGAAACCCTGATGACTTTGACCGCCTGCAGGCACTTTACGAAGAGCGTTTCCGGGAAGAGCCTTTCGTGGATGTGATGCCGTTTGGCAGCCATCCGGAAACCCGCAGTGTCCGTGGCGCCAACAATTGCCGAATGGCGCTTCACCGTCAGGAACGGAGCAATATCGTTATCGTATCATCAGTGATCGATAACCTGGTGAAAGGTGCCGCGGGACAGGCCATCCAGAACATGAATATCATGTTTGGCCTGCAGGAAACCATGGGGCTGGAAGCGCCCGCGTTGCTGCCATAGGCCTGTCCCGTGAGCGAATCCAGAAAACCCGCTGAAGAATACGTTGTCGTCAGGCATCGGCCTGGCTATCGGCTGCGGCGCACCCTGATACTGCTGGTATTCTCGGTCACCACTGCGGTGCTCGGATATGTGACGGGCATGGCCCAGGGCGGATTCCGGTTTTCCACGGCAGAGGAATCCCGTGATCGTCTCGAGGAACAGGTTGAACAGCTTAGGGAACAGAACAGGGAAACCAGCCAGCAACTGGTCAATCTTGAGCGGGGGCAAACCATAGATGCCCAGGCCCTTAACCAGGCCCGCAGAACCATCGTGGATCTTGAAACGCAGATCGCATCACTGAACGCGGACCTGACATTCTATAAAAACATTATGGCACCCTCGGAAACCAGCAAGGGATTGCAGGTTGATCGCCTGTCTGTGCAGAGTGCGCGGCAGGAAGGGGCCTACAACTTCAAACTGGTACTGACCCAGGTTGGCGATAACAAGAGCTATATCTCTGGCGTGGTGGCTGTGAACGTGATCGGCATGCGCGATGAAGAGAAGGAAGTGATCGCCCTGCGGGACCTGTCTGACGATATTGACGATCTGGGGGTGAAGTTCCGCTTCCGGTATTTCCAGGATGTTGAAGGCCTGTTGCAGGTTCCGGATGGTTTCGAGCCTGTCGAGCTTCAGGTAGTTGCTCGGGCCGAAGGCAACAAGTCGTCCCAGGCCGAGCGCACATTTGATTGGGATGAATTAACGGAGAACTGACATGCTTGGCAAAAAGAAACAGAAGCCGCGTCGTCCGACGGGGCACTTCGACACCCTCGTCTCGTCCCGAACAACGGTTGAAGGGGATGTGCATTTTTCCGGTGGGCTTCACGTTGATGGCACCATTCGGGGCCGGGTGGTCGCGGAAGAGGGTGGCGACGCAGTACTCAGAGTGTCCGAAGTGGGCTCTGTGGAGGGAGACATTGTCGCGCCTCACGTCATCGTCAACGGCACTGTGTATGGGGATGTTTACGCATCCACGCATCTTGAGTTGGCGGAAAAAGCCTCCATCCATGGTAACGTCTATTACAACCTGATCGAGATGGCGATGGGGGCATCTGTGAACGGCAGCCTGGTTCATCAGAACGAGCCGGCAGGGCTTCTCGGGCGGGACAGGCACCAGCCCAGTCTCCCGGCTGTCGATGAATACAAGACAGAAGACCACAGCGATCCGGTGACGCCCGACAAGGAATAGTTGATTGTTTTACTCAGGAATACGATAATCAGGTCAGATTTCTAGTGGTAAACCGGAGGCGGACTTGAGTGTAGTTCAGCAACAGGCAATGACACCGGTGTTTTTCAGTGACAGCGCGGTGGCCAAGGTACGTGAGCTTGTTGAGGAAGAGGACAACTCTGACCTCAAGCTTCGCGTTTTTGTTACTGGCGGGGGCTGCTCCGGTTTCCAGTACGGATTCTCGTTTGATGAGGCCCGGGACGACGAAGATACCGTTATCGAAAAAGATGGCGTGATGCTGCTCGTGGACCCTATGAGTTACCAATACCTGGTGGGTGCAACTGTGGATTACCAGGAAGGGTTGCAGGGTTCCCAGTTCGTTGTGCAGAATCCCAATGCCAGCTCCACCTGCGGCTGCGGCAGTTCTTTTTCGATCTGACGCGCCCGCTCAGGCGTAGTAGACTGCGCCCAGAATTCTCTCTCCACTTGCTCCCGTTACTTCCGGCAGGTTGCCGGGCTTTCCCGACAAGGTCTGGCTGGCCAGCCAGGCAAACGCTACTGGCTCAACCCACTGTGGATCCAGTCCCAACTCCGCGGTAGAAGTGATTCGCAAAGGGCTGCAGGTACGTTTTAGTTCACGCATAAGTACCCTGTTTTTGGCACCCCCGCCGCATGCGAAGATGGTCATTCCCGGAGATGGCGGTATCTG
>JBHEPI010000120.1:0-54713 GCA_046260345.1 Marinobacter sp.
GCCGGGTTAGCTCAGACAGATCGAGCTGATCAACCACTTCGACTACAAAACGGGCCAGATGGTCTTCAGGCAACCAGTCTTGAATGGACGGTGGAAGCAGGAAGTCGGTGTCCCGATCAGCGATTACGAAATGTCCCATCATTGAATTCCGGTTGTGGCCCGTGGCGTTCCGATTATCTCACTTCGATACTGTCTGGTTAAGTCCGACAGGCTGCTAGGTTCAGAAATTCCAAGATCTGGCCGCAAACCAAAGCGTTTCTCTTGACCGCAGTTTTCCTGCACTTAGTTAAAAGCGAGATTCGAATCGAATGCGGAAACCCGTTTTCACGAGCAAATTTCGGGAGGGGAATGCGGGTGTAATAAACACTGAAACTGCTGCGCTGAAGATACATATTGTTCCACCTGATTGTTCCACCAGATAGACATCGTCTTCAACGCTCGGAAAGCCAGTGTTTATGCGGCTTTCAGCCAGTAAATTGGCGGAGAGGGAGGGATTCGAACCCTCGAAACGCTATTAACGTTTACACACTTTCCAGGCGTGCGCCTTCAGCCACTCGGCCACCTCTCCAATAAACTGTTCCAAATCAGCAACGTTGTCGCTCATTTGAGGGCGCAAACTCTAATGGTTTTATCCCGGCTTGGCAACTCCAATTTTCAAATCGTTTGCCAACCCATTTTAGCGGTCACGATGCTAATGAACCGGTTGAGCAATCAATTCCATTGATATTCGGGGATAAGTAAAGATCGCTTCAACCCCCGCCTACGGCGGTCTAGGCTATTGTGTTGGTCAAGAATATCAGTACCAAGAACAATATTCCCGATAAGGATGCCCCGATCCATGCCCTTCCAACGCCTGCTGATTGCCAATCGTGGCGTGATTGCTATCCGTGTTGCCCGTGCTGCAGCGGAGCTCGACATTCCCACCGCGGCAGTCCACGCCCGGGATGACAACCAGTCGCTTCATGTGCGCAAGGCAGATGCCGCAGCGGCGCTGGACAAGCCCGGAGCCGCCGCTTACCTGGACGGGGAGCAACTGATCCGTATTGCGAAGGAATACGGTTGTGACGCCATTCATCCGGGTTACGGCTTCCTGACACCGAAGAGAGCGTCGATATTGAACATATTCGTGCCGATCTCCAACAGGTGCTGGATCTTCACCAACAGTTCGACGACGACAGTCGGCCCGATACGATGGCAAAACGCCGTAAAACCGGGCAGCGAACCGCCCGTGAAAACCTGGCGGACCTGCTCGACGAAGGCAGCTTCAGGGAATACGGCGCACTGGCGGTGGCCGGCCGGGCGACGTGGACTGGGTTGGTGTGGCGGGGCTGGATTGCACCACGTTCATGCGTATGGCCCGGCTCAGCGGCAATGTACCCCTGGTAGGCATTGCCTCCGGGCGCTGCTTTGCCGGCAACGCTGCCCTTCTGGGCTGCTGCGATGTGATCATTGCCACCGAAAATGCCACCGCCAGCATCACGGTGCCCTTCTTTACGGTGGTGCTGCGAAAAGGCTATGGCCTTGGTGCCCAGGCCATGGCCGCCGGCAGTTTCCATGCACCCATGTTCACCATCGGCTGGCCCAGCAGTGAATTCGGGGCCATGGGGCTTGAAGGAGCCGTTCGTCTTGGCTTCGCAAAGGAGCTTGCTGCCGTGGAAAACCAGGGCGAGCGCAATGCCCTGTTCAACAAACTGGCGGATCAGCTTTACGAGCGGGGCAAGGGGGTAAGCATGGCAAGTTACCTGGAGATTGACGCGGTCATTGATCCTGCTGAAACCCGGGACTGGATCATCCGGGGCCTGACCTCCGTCGATCCGGAATCCCTGCGCAGCGGCGGCCGCCCCATTTTTGACACCTGGTAGCCAACAAGCAGCAGAAACCGGTTACAGGTTTATGCAATACTGGAGATACGTCCTGCACCGGCAGCCATAAGGAGAAGACCGTTATGCTGATGAACGCCGAGCAATCAACACTGGTATTGGTAGACCTGCAGAAGAAACTGATGCCAGCGATTAATCATGGTGATTCAGTGCTGGCTGAAAGCGTGCGGCTTGCGCGGATTGCGAAGTTGCTGAACGTACCTGTGATTGCCACCGAACAGATCCCGGAAAAACTGGGGCACAACGATGACGATGTGGCCGCACTGGTTGACCACACGGTGACCAAGATTCACTTTGATGCCTGTGGCGGCGGCCTGGTGGATGCCATTCCCAATGATCGTAAACAGGTCATCATTGGCGGCTGCGAGGCCCACGTTTGCATGTTGCAGACTGCACTGTCGCTTCTGGCCGCGGGCTTCGGTGTCTGGGTGGTGGAAAACGCCACCGGTTCCCGCCACGATAATGACCGGGACGCAGCCCTTGAGCGCCTGCAACAGGCCGGGGCGACGATTGTTACCGTGGAAATGGTGGCCTTCGAGTGGATGCAGCATTGCGAACACCCCGTATTCCGGGAGGTCCAAAAACTGATCAGGTAGAGGGCCGTGGCACCAGACCCATCCAACACAGGAGGGTCGTCGTAAATATCCGCCGCATTACTTAACCGGAGATCGTCATGCTCAACATGGACTTCAGCCAGAAGGTCGTCATCCATACCCCTGACCAGGAATGGGTTTCCAGCCCTTCCGGTGGTGTTCTGCGCAAGCCTCTGGCGCGGGAAGAAGCCGAACGTGGCCACGCCACCAGCATTGTCCGCTACGAGCCCGGCGCCAGTTTCAGCCGGCACGAGCACCCCTTTGGCGAAGAGATTCTGGTTCTGGAAGGCGTGTTCTCGGATGAGACCGGTGATTACGGCAAAGGCACCTACCTGCGCAATCCGCCCGGTAGCGGCCATGCTCCGTTCAGCAAAGAAGGCTGCGTGCTGTTTGTGAAGCTCCACCAGTTTGATGAACGCGACACCGCCACCGTCCGCATCGATACCAACACCGCCGAGTGGTTGCCGGGTATTGGCGGCCTGGAGGTGATGCCACTCCATGAGTTCGAACACGAGCATGTGGCATTGGTGAAGTGGCCTGAAAAAGAGAAGTTCCAGCCCCACCGGCACTTCGGCGGCGAGGAAATACTGGTACTCTCCGGCGAGTTCTGCGATGAAAACGGGCGCTATCCCACCGGCACCTGGATGCGCAGCCCCCATATGAGCCAGCACCATCCATTTGTGGATGAGGAAACCATCATCTGGGTCAAAACAGGCCACCTGCCCTTCTGAGGAAGGCGTGGCCTCGCGCTTTACCGGTTACGGCTCTGATCAACAACAATCAGCTCATCAAGGTCGAAGCCCTTCTCTTCGGCCACTTCCTTGAACTCAGCAAGGGCATCGTCGTCCACCGTGGGTGATCTGGAAAGGAACCACAGGTAATCCCGGTCGTAACCGGTGATGTAGACGTACCGGTAGTCCTCATCAAGTTCGAAAACCACATAAGAGGCGTAGAAAGGCCCGAAAAAGGACACTTTCAGGTGGCCGTCGGGTTCGTCGTCGACAAAAACCGCACGCCCCTCGGCTTCTTCCCATTGCCCGTCTTCTTCCGAATAACCCCGGTTTATCACCCGGATACTGCCGTCATCCTGCACCGTGTACTCGGCAGTGACGTTGGAGAGGCCCTCTTCGAAGGAATGATCCAGGCGGGCGATTTCGTACCAGGTGCCCTGGTAACGCTCTACATTCAGGTCGCTCACAGGATCAATACCTTCGGGCACACCGGTGCAACCTGCCATCAGGATGACAACGGAAATGATCAGAGTTTTTGCAATAGCCATAGATGGAGTCCTGACGAATAAATTTACGTTTACGTAAAGTAGATCTATCTGTTTGTATGCATTCAGTTTTTCAGATTCGGTAAAAAAATGAGTGATTCCGGACCATTGACGATGGTGTAAAAGCTATCTAGTCTTTTTTCCGTCGGGCCCCAAAAGGGCCTCACACAATGAAATCACGCTAGCCGGCCAACCCGCCGCAGCACAACAACAAAACGACCACGAAAGCCGTGATCCGGCCTGGTGGAAGAGGATTTCAGTATGTCACTGCCATATCAGTCCCTGATAATGGGCTCCTGCGCCCATACTCTGCAACGCCCGTTAACGCTCTCCCTGAAACAGTCCGTTCCTGTGTCGCCATCACCCCGGCCAGATGTTTTACGACGTTCCGCCCCGGAGCGATCGCCGCTGCCCGGTATCTGATCCATTTGTCGCCCGTTAAACCTTCGATTCCGGCTTTGCCCCTCACATAGCCCAGGCTACCGGAATAAGGGCAGATCCCTATACAAGCGCGTTAACAGGAACCCGAACCATGACTGTATTTACACATCCCGAATTCGACCATCATGAACGCCTGACGTTCTGCTGCGACCCGGAAACCGGACTGCGGGCCATTATCGCTGTTCATAATACCTCCCGTGGCCCGGCTCTTGGTGGCTGCCGGATGTTTCCCTACGCCAGCGACGAAGAAGCGCTGCGGGACGTGCTTCGGCTGTCCCGGGGCATGACCTACAAGTCCGCCCTGGCCAACCTTGACCTAGGTGGTGGCAAGTCCGTGATCATCGGCGACCCCCGGGAGCATAAAACCGAGGCACTGCTGGAATCCATGGGGCGCTTTCTCGAACAATTGGGCGGGCTCTACACTGCCGCCGAAGACTCTGGCACCAGCGTTGCCGACCTAAAGATCATGGGACGCCAGACCACCAGCGTGGCGGGTATCCGGGATCGCCCCGGCTTTGATGGCAAACCCAGTAACGGTGACCCTTCCCCCGCGACTGCCTGGGGAACCTTCGTGGGCCTCAAAGCTGCTGTGAAGCACCAACTGGGCCGCACGGACCTTGAAGGGTTGACGGTGGCAGTCCAGGGCATCGGCAACGTCGGCTACAGACTTGCCCGACACCTCAGGGATGCCGGCGCAAAACTCTGGGTGTATGACATCCACCAGGACCAGATGGACCGCGCCGTGGCAGAGCTTGGCGCCACACCCGCCACTGCGGAGCAAATTCTCTATCTGCCAGTGGATGTGGTCGCCCCCTGCGCCTTGGGCGCGGTGCTGAATGACCAGTCCATTACCAAACTCCGGGCGCCAATCGTTGCCGGGGCGGCCAACAACCAGCTTGCCAGCCCGGCCCACGACGAGCTGCTACGGAAGCACGGCGTACTCTACGCACCGGATTTCGTGATCAACGCCGGTGGCATCATTGATGTGTACTACGAGCGCACTGGCCCGGATCCGGATGCCGTGCGCCGGCATGTGGACACCATTGGCGAGACACTGGAGGAAATATTCCAGCGCTCAGACCGTGATGACCTGCCCACCGGGCAGATTGCCGACCAACTGGCAGAGGAAAGATTCCGGCACATACCCCGTTGATGGCAGCGCCGCTGCCATCACTCATTACCCCGAAAACAAAAACAGTAAACAGGAGAATACAATGAGTAATGCTTATTCATCCGCTGAAGGCGGTGCCATGGACAAGGCAGCGGCTGCACGCGGACTATGGTCCTCGCGCCTCGCTTTTATCCTGGCGGCCACCGGTTCTGCCGTAGGGCTGGGCAATATCTGGAAGTTTCCGTACATCACCGGTGAGAACGGTGGTGGTGCCTTTGTACTGGTGTATCTGGTGTGTATTGCTGCCGTAGGCCTTCCCATCATGATGGCCGAGGTCCTGATTGGCCGCCGTGGTGGTCACAGCCCCGTCAACAGCATGCGCGCCATTACCTCCCAGGAGGGCCTGAAACCGGCATGGCGCTGGGTAGCCGCAATCAGCGTGTTGGCCGGCTTCCTGATCCTGTCGTTCTATTCGGTGATCGGTGGCTGGGCCATTTCCTACGTGGGCACGGCCGCCACCGGGCAGCTGGCAGGCCAGAGTGCCGAGTCTATCGGCGCGATCTTCTCCGGGCTGCTGGGTGACCCGATGAAACTGCTGCTCTGGCACACCCTGTTCATGGCCCTGGTGATGATTGTGGTTGCGCGGGGCGTTCGTTCGGGACTTGAGCGGGCTGTGAGTATCCTGATGCCGGCCCTGTTTGTCCTGCTGTTGATCGTCGTGGGCTATGCCATGACCACCGGACATTTCGGGCAGGCAGTCAGCTTCCTGTTCCAGCCTGACTTCTCGAAACTCACCACCTCCGGCGTACTGGTGGCCCTGGGCCATGCGTTTTTCACACTCAGCCTGGGCATGGGCATCATGATGGCCTACGGCTCTTACCTGCCGAAAAACATCTCCATTGCCAAAACGTCCGTCGCCGTTTCACTGATGGATACCGTGGTGGCCTTGCTCGCCGGCCTGGCAATATTTCCGATTGTGTTTGCCAACGGTCTTGAACCGGGCGCAGGGCCGGGGCTTATTTTCCAGACCCTGCCGCTGGCTTTCGGTCAGATGCCCATGGGTAGCCTGTTCGGCACGCTGTTCTTCGTGTTGCTGATCTTTGCCGCCTGGACGTCCGGCATTTCGCTGCTGGAGCCTTTGGTGGAATGGCTGGAAGAGCAGAAAGGCATGAACCGCACCCTGAGCACCCTCGGGGCCGGCATCGCCTGCTGGCTGCTGGGTATTGCTTCGATACTGTCTCTGAATCTGTGGGCAGAAGTGGCACCGCTGGGCATGTTCACGATGTTTGAAGGTAAAACCATCTTCGACCTTCTGGACTTCCTGACTGCCAATATCCTGCTACCGCTTGGTGGGCTTCTGGTGGCAGTCTTTGTGGGCTGGTTCCTGTCCCGCAAGGCACTGGAGGAGGAGCTTTCAATGTCGCCTGCGGTCTTCACTGCCTGGTATCGTGTGCTGCGTTATTTCACGCCAGTCGCCGTGGCAATCGTGTTTGTCTACAATCTGGTTTGATCCGCAACACTCGCAGGCACTCCGGAAGAGTGCCTGCGCCCTTCCCTGTTAGTCTGCCAACCTGGTCGACGCCGCACGACTCATCAGCCAGATAGCCATCAATACCCCATGCAGGATCAGAAAGGGAACCGCAATCAGCAACAACCCACTCCAGTTGAACGCCGCCAGCACCGCACCGGCACTCAGTGCAGCAGTTGCCTGTGAGCCGAACACCATCAGATCATTCAGGCCCTGTACCCGGAAACGTTCTTCATCCCGGTAACCCTGTGGCAACAACGTGGTGCCGCCTACGAACAGGAAATTCCAGCCAATACCCAGCAGGATCAGCGCAAACAGGTAGTGGTGGAACGAGATGCCACTGAATGCCAGTGCCACGCAACCAAGATAGGCGAGCAAACCCAGACCCATCATCCGCGGAATACCCACAACCCGAATCAGCCAGCCACTGACCAGCGATGGCAGGTACATGGCCATGATGTGGATCTGGATAACCCACTTGGCGTCTTCCAGGGGATGACTGGCCACTTCCGTCATGCTCAGGGGCGTTGCCGTCATGATAAAGCTCATGATTGCGTAACCAATGGCCGCGGCACTGATGGCGACCCAGATCACCGGCTGGCGCAGGATGCTGAGCAAGGGGCGCCCACCACCGGCAACCGCTTCCCGCACACGTTCGCCACTGGCGCGGTACCCAACCGTAAGAACGGCCATGGCAAGGAGCTGGACCACACTCAGGGCGAGCCATCCGCCCAAAAAGGGATAGGCTGCCTCCGAGCCACCACCCGCCAGTGCTATTTCAGGCCCGAGCCACGCCGCCACCAGCCCACCCAGGAGCACTCTGGCAGCGGCGGATCCGGCCATGTCGGGAGACACCGACTCCATGGCCGCAAAACGATACTGATGCACGACCGCCAGCCCGGTTCCGCCGACAACGGCAGCGGCGCACAATAACGGAAAACTGGCGGTCCAGGCTGCCAGTGCCCCGAGCATACCCGCCAGCGATCCGGCAAGGGTCCCCAGCAGCATGACCGGCTTGCGCCCCATGCGCTCCATCAGCCAGGTGGCGGGCTTGATAGCCAGTACTGTGCCCACGACCACGAGTCCCACCGGCAGAGTGGCCAGTTCCGGCGAAGGCGCCAGCAGGCGCCCGTGAATACTGCCAATGAAAACGATAAAAGGCGCCGTACACATGGCAAGCGCCTGGGCGGCAACCAGTATCCAGACATTGAGGGGCATTGGGCGGACCTATTTCTTCCTGTAGATGATCCCGGGGTGGCACTGCACCATTTCATAGAGGTGTGGCAGCCCGTTCAGCGATTCGGACGCGCCCAGTATCAGGTAGCCGCCGGGATTGAGGTTGGCATGGATGCGGGTCAGAATGTCCTTTTTAAGTTCTGCCGAAAAATAGATAAGCACGTTACGGCACAACACGATATCAAACTTTCCAAGCATGTACCGCTCAAGCAGGTTCAGCTCCCGGAACTCCACCATGCTCTTTATCTGCGGCCTGATCTGCCAGCTGCCATTCACGGCCGGCGTAAAAAATTGCTTCTGCCGTTCCGGAGACAGGCCGCGACCAATGGCAATCATCTCGTACTCGCCGCGGCGGGCAACTTCCAGCACACTTTTGGAAATGTCTGTGGCCGTGATCTTTACATCCCGCAGTTTGCCCGGCCGCTGGCGCCGGAACTCTTCAATGATCATCGCCACTGAATAGGGTTCCTGGCCGGTCGAGCAGGCCGCAGACCAGATACGCAAGGACTGGGTGTTCTTCCTGTCGCCGAATTCAGGCAACAGTTTCTCCTGAAGAATACGGAACGGGTGGTTATCCCGGAACCACAGCGTCTCATTGGTGGTCATCGCGTCGATCACCACTTCTTTCAGGCTGCTGCGGCCGGTATGCTTTACGCGCTTCAGCAGGTCGTCCAGCGTGCTCAGCTTGTTTTCTTCCATGATCCGGCGCAGGCGGCTTTTGACCAGGTATTGCTTGTTGTCCCCAAGCAAAATGCCACAAGCATCCTGCAGGAACGTTTTGAAGGCTTCGTATTCCTGTGGCGTTATTTCAGCTTTCATCAGATCTCGATTTCGGGTCAGTCGGAAGCAGCAGCAACGTTACTGCTCGCGGTCGATTATCTCCATGACCCTTTCCGCCAGCTCATCCGGACTGAATTTGGCCATGAAGTCATCTGCGCCTACTTTCTGCACCATGGCCTTGTTGAAAACGCCACTGAGAGAAGTATGCAGCATGATATACACGTCCCGGATAGCGGGATCATTCTTGCATCGGGTGACCAGAGTGTACCCATCCATTTTCGGCATTTCGACATCGGAGATGATCAGTGACAGATGATCAGCGGCACGGGAGCCGTCAGCAGTGATTTCCCTGAGGTAATCGTAGGCCTGTTTGCCATCGTTTTTGGTAACCACTTCCATACCGATAGCGATCAGGCAACGTTCAATCTGGCGCCTTGCAACTGTAGAATCATCCACCACCAGCACCGGCAGGTGGCCCGGTGTGCGCTCTGCGCTTCTGGTGCGCACCTCCTCCCCCACGTCCTGTTCCAGCGGCGAAACTTCGGAGAGGATTTTCTCCACATCAATGATTTCAACAATCCGGTCATCAATACGGGTGACAGCGGTCAGGTAAACGTCTTTCCCAGCGCCTTTCGGCGGCGGCAGTATGTCTTCCCAGTTCATATTCACGATACGGTCGACACCGCCGACCAGGAAGCCCTGGGTTTTGCGGTTGTATTCGGTAATGATCACGAAACAGTTTGCCATTTCTTCCCGGGGGATACCCGGAAGCCGTATCGACATGGCAAGATCAATGATCGGGATAGTCTCTCCCCGAATGTGCGCCACACCGCAAACCATGGAACGGCTGTTTGGTATAGAGGACAGCTTCGGACACTGAAGCACTTCCTTGACCTTGAACACGTTGATGCCATAAACCTGCTGCCCACGAAGCCGGAACAGCAAGAGCTCCAGACGGTTCTGCCCTACCAGCTGCGTGCGCTGATTTACACTGTCTAATACCCCTGCCATCTTATTCTCTCCCGCTCGGAACAACCTGCTGCCGGCACGCATCTTGCTGCGTTATTGTCAGGCGCGACCCGGCACGTTAATTATGCCGGTATATTGACTCTCTGGATGGGCTTAACGGCCGGATTCGGAAATCCTTAGGAATTTCCCGAATAACGAGGCCTTGCCCGGCTTATTGACAGCATAGGACAAACTGCAGCGTATGCGCATTATCAATTTCGTTATCGCACTGCTAATGTCTACCATCGCAGGTACCGCCGTGGCCGCCAACACCACAGCGGATCAGATATATACGGCCGCTGAAGAGTTTCTGCAATCCTTCGCCGAGGAACAGGCTGGTGAGGGTTTTACGGTAATCCATGACACCGGAAAACTGGACGCACGCCTGTCCCTGGCCACGTGTGACAACCCGCCCAACGTATCCTTCAGTGGCGACCCCTGGAAAACTACCCAACCGTCACTACTGGTTTCCTGTGAGGGTGCCCGGCCCTGGCGGATGTTCCTGCCGGTGTCTGTCACCATTACCGGTGATGCCATGGTGGCCGCCCGTACCCTGAGCAGGGGCGAAAGACTGACTGAAAGTGCGATGCGTACTGATTCGGTGGTGGTCAACTCCACCAGGCGCGGCGCTGTAACCAGTGAGGACCAGCTCATCGGCATGGAAATGCGGCGGAGCGTTAACGCAGGCACCGTATTCACCCCTGATCTGCTGCTGACCCCCGCCGCAATAGAGCGCGGAGATCATGTTATTATCAGCGCCCGCAGCGGCAACTTCTCGGTAAACTCCCGTGGCAAGGCCCTCGCCAGCGGCGGCATCGGCGAACAGGTTCTGGTGGAGAACCTGTCTTCGTCCCGCACTTTGCGCGCACGGGTAACCGCACCCGGCCATGTCGAGATTCCGATGTAATGTTCGCTACCGGGCATTATATGGCCGCTTGCCGGCAAGCCATTGCCGCTATCACAACAGATGACTGACTTTTATTCTCCACCATGTAAAAATTTGCTAAAGAAATGTAAAGCCATGCCGATAAACAGGTATGAAACTCGTGGAGCCGCCCAATGCGGCCGATCAGCCAAGCAGGTAACGTTATGTCAGTTGACTTTAATGGAATAGGCCCAGGCCAGGTCAACACCCAGAAAACCACGGCCGACAAGTCTTCCGGTACACAGAATACGCAGCCTTCCGCCGGGGAGCAGGCGAAAACCCAGGCACAGGGTGCCCGTGGTGAAAATGTTAATCTGAGCAGCCAGGCAAAAGACCTGAAGCAGCTCGAACAGAAACTGGGTAACTTCCCGGAAATGGACGATGATCGCATTGAGCAGATCCGTACTGCCCTGGAAGAAGGCTCCTACAAAATCGACGCCGAGAAACTGGCCCAGAAAATGCTTGAAATGGATGAAAGCATTTTCGGGTGAGTGAATCATGGCCGCAATTGATGAATTGAAAGATCTTCTTGCTGAGGATATCCGTCAACTGGACACACTGGCGGATATTCTAAACCAGGAAAAAACCTGCCTTTCCAGCTCTGACGTCCACAAGCTCGAAGCCCTGACCGGCGAAAAAAACAGGCTGCTGGAACAGATTCGAGAGAGTGCGAAACGGAAAATCCGGCTATTGGTTGCCATGGGCTTTCGCCCTGACAGCGGCGAACCTTCCCGATTTATACGCAATGCCGGCTTGCCTGATCTGCTCGCACTTTGGGAAGACGCCGACCAGCGCCTGCGGCACTGCCAGGAAATGAACCAGACCAATGGAAGAGTCATCAGCCATCTCCAGAAACGTCTTTCCCGCCTAACTGATATTTTCCGTGGCGTTGCCGGGCACCAGAAACTCTACGGCGCTCAGGGGGAACAGAAGGCAGTGTCCCACAGCACCATTCTTGCCAGTGCCTGATACTGACTGACGATCCGCACCTGCGATATCAACGGGTGTAGATCGTCATCTGTGAATCTGGATGGAAGCGGATGTTGTCGATAGCGATGTTACCCATGGACGGCCCCTGGCTTCCGCTGACCCTGATATTGTCCATGCGGATCTGCTCGATCCGCTCGGGAAACGCCAGCCTGAGCCCACCATCTGCCAGCACTTCGTAACGTGGCTCATTGTCTGCATAATGTACGCCGGCGATGGTCAGATCCGAATCCAGAAAATTCAGCACCGGCACAAAAATATTGGCGGTCAGCTTGAGACCCTCGATCACGTCCGACTCAGCTTCCCCGACCATGGCTGACACATGGGCAATACGGTCCAGCAAGTTCTGATCCCCCTGCCCCGAAACGCCGGCAAGTTCTTCGTCATTCATGGGTGCGAAACCCGAACTCTCATAAAGCTGGCCCGCTTCGGAAGGATCCCGGGATTCGCCGGCACTGTTTCCGGCTGCGAAACTTACCATCGGCTGAAATGGCAAAACCGCCATAGTGACCAGTGCAGCAGCGTTGCGATACCTTGACTGATGCCGAAGTACCCGGTTAAGCTCGCGCTCGCTGATCCACCCGCACTGGATTAACACTTCACCCAGGCGATGCCCGGTCTCATGCTGTAAGCGCAGGCCCTCTTCAAGCTGGCTCTCGGAAAGGTGCCCCCGGTTGATCAGCAACCGGCCAAGGCGGGATTTTTCTTCGAAACCCTGACGGATTTTCACGGTATACCTCCACTGTTATCACTGTGATTGCCGTACAACCTGGCCCGGTCTGAACACATCAGCCCGGCTGATGTGTTAAAAGTTTCGTTGATACTCATAAACTGCTCATCGAATCCGGCCGACCTGCCTGCCAATATCTGATAATATCCGCCCTCAGGCCGACGTCATCAGAGTATGGCAGCAAACAACTCCGGAGCTATCAACGTGAGCCAGTATAGAATGACAAATCCCGTTAAACCGTTTCGATATGTGATGCAGTTCGTTCTCTGTGTAACCCTGATGCTCGGCGTCACCCCTTCTCTGGTAGCCGAGGAGCGCGGGAATGAGCTGCCACAGGTGATCATCGAAACCAGCGAAGGAGTGATAGAGGTTACACTGCGCCCGGACGTTGCCCCGGAAACCGTGGATAACTTCCTCACCTA
The DNA here is from genome assembly GCA_046260345.1 of Marinobacter sp. Taxonomy (GTDB): domain Bacteria; phylum Pseudomonadota; class Gammaproteobacteria; order Pseudomonadales; family Oleiphilaceae; genus Marinobacter. The sequence continues at coordinate 12,918 of JBHEPI010000120.1, forward strand.
CGCCGAAAAAGGATTCTACGAGGACACCATCTTCCACCGCGTTATTCCCGGGTTCATGATCCAGGGCGGCGGATTCGATGACGCCCTTAACCAGAAACAGACCCGGGATCCTGTCCGTAACGAAGCAAAGCCGACCGCCAAGAACCTGCGGGGCACCATTGCCATGGCCCGCACCAGTGCACCCGACTCCGCCACTTCCCAGTTCTTCATCAACCTGTCCGACAATGGCTTCCTGGATGCCGGTGTTCGAGGGCCGGGCTATACGGTTTTCGGCAAGGTCAGCGGCGGCATGGGAGTCGTTGACGCCATCGCCGGCAAGAAAACCGGCCGGGCCCGCGGAATGGCGGATGTACCACAAGAGCCCATTGTCATTCGCAGCGTTTCCCTCAGAAAGGCTGACACCGATACACAGTAGCAACAGAGTGACACCACACAGTGACAACGGACATCATCAGACCACCCTCCATTGAAACGGCCGTTATTGAGTGGCGTGACGGTGTTCCCTGCTCCATCCGTTTTGACGATGTCTATTTCGGCCGTGATGATGGCCTGGAAGAATCCCGACATGTGTTTATTAACCACAACAATCTGGCTGAGCGATTTTCCAGGGTCCCCACCGGCGGTAACTTCGTCATCGCTGAAACGGGTTTCGGGACCGGGCTGAATTTTCTTGCCGCCTGGCAAACCTGGGAAGCGTCGAACCCCGGTGACAATGCGTGCCTGCATTTCGTGTCCGCCGAGCGTTATCCCCTTAGCCCCACAGATCTCCACCAGGCTCTTTCCTTATGGCCCGAACTTGGCCATTACGCAGCCCGATTGCTTGAACACTACCCACCACCGGTACAGGGTGCACACCGCCTGGTTCTGGCCGGGGGGCGGGTGCGGCTGACACTGTACTTCGGCGATGTGCTGGAAGCCTGGCGCGAACTGGACTTCCGGGCCGACGCCTGGTTTCTGGATGGTTTTTCACCTGCCAGGAACCCCTCTATGTGGGAGGAAGCCGCCATCACGGCACTCAGACACCATAGTGGGCCAGGCACCACCATGGCAACGTTTACCGCTGCGGGTGATGTCCGCAGATTGCTGGCGACAGCCGGATTTACCATGCGCAAAACCGCCGGTTTCGGGCGCAAACTGGAGATGCTGACCGGTGAACTGCCCGTGATGCCGGATCTGGTCGGCAGCGATACCCCGGAACCCTCCCGTTCCATCGCCATCATAGGTGCCGGCATCGCAGGCAGCCTGTTGGCACATAACCTGGCCGAGCGCGGACTGGAAGTCACGCTGATCGACAAGGCACCGGAGGCCGGAACCGCCGCGTCAGGTAACTATCAGGGTGCCCTGTACGTGAAGCTGGGCGTGGAATTCAATGACCAGGCGAAACTTGGCCTGAGTTCATTGCTTTTCAGCCAGCGCTATTACGCTCAATCCGGCGGCCCTTACTGGCACCCTACCGGACTGATCCAGCTGGCCTGCAATGAAGCAGAAGCAGACCGCCAGGCCCGGTTTGCCACTCGCAATGACTATCCGGAATCCATACTCCGTGCTGTCGATGCCACGGAAGCCTCCCGGCTGGCCGGCATTCCGCTGCAAAGTGGTGGCCTCTGGTTTCCCGGCAGCGGCTGGCTGGAACCGGGCATGCTGTGCCGAACCCAGGTCGACCACCCGCGAATACAGCGCTGCTTCGGGTTTGATGTGCACCGTCTGACGCCCTGTAATGGCAAATGGCATATCGCAGGAAATGGTGAACAGGATGTGATCGCCGACCGCGTGGTTATCTGTGCCGGCCATCTGACCCCGGGACTGGTACCATTGCGCAGTGAGTTCCGCTTCCGCACCATTCGCGGCCAGGTTTCCCATTTGCCGGAACCCTCACTCAGCAACCCGTCTGTCGTGCTCTGCGGGCCCGGATACATCAACCCTGCTCACCAGGGCATAGCGCTGACCGGCGCAACGTTTGACCTGCACGATCAGTCACCGGCGCTTTCTGCCCGAAGCCATCAGGAAAATCTCTCGATGCTGGCCTCCATGGCCCCGGCAGCACTCAACAGCGCTGCGGGCGGGATTGATCCGGATCGACTGGAAGGCAAAGTCGGATTTCGCTGTACAACCCACGATTACCAGCCGGTTGCCGGCCCACTGACGGACCCTGCCGGTTTTGCACTGGAAGGTATTGATCTGTTTACCGGGCTGGGAAGCAAAGGATTGAGCTACGCGCCGTTGCTGGCGGAATATCTGGCGGATCGCATTACCGGCCAGCCACAGTGTCTGCCGGCTTCTCTGGCGCGCCGGGTTGCAACCCGGCGCTGCCACAGACAGGAAACCTCGCGATCGGAAACTATTGGCGCCTGAAGATATCCAATCTCCGGCCGATAACCTGAGAAGGCCCTGTTATTACCGGAGCAAAGCATTATGTCCATTCATGTCAGTGAACCCGGCCGCCCGGTCGGTACACGCCTTCCGGAGGTATTTCGGGGCCGCCGCGTGGGCGATGTTACAGAACTCACGGAATCTCATCGAATCGATGTCAGCCATAGCGAATCCACTGACGCCGAATTCCAGCAAGCCGCCCGGTCCGGCCGGCATCGTGCGCTTGAGGAATACGGTGCAGCGGCCGCAGGAGAGCCCAAAGAGCGGAGAGCGTACCTTCCTGTATCGCAGATCTGCACACCCGCACTGTTTTCGTTGCCCGCCGATGCTACCGTCGCCGATGCGCTGGATGCCATGGAAGACAATAGCATTCATCACATTGTCATTTCTGCGGAGGGTAATGTTGCAGGGCTCGTAGACCTGCGATGGTTACTGGCCTGGCTTCACGAAACCGGCTCCAATACCCCGGAGTCCAGTTTTGTGAATATCGAGTTGCCGGCGTTTCTGACCGCTTCTCCGGAGACCGATGCGCATCAACTTGCCAGGCTTATGCTGGCCCATCAGCTCAATGCTGCGCTGGTAATCGACGACACCGGCCAAGCCACGGGAATTGTAACCAGCACAGACTACCTGCGCCTCTATGCCAGTGCCGGAAGTCATGAAGGGAGCGTGTAAGACCACAGCCCTGCCCCTCAGTGCAGGGGCCGCCCCTCGCCCGTAAACAACCGAACTTCCCAACGGTCTGAGGTGGTGCCGGATATCTTCACCAGGGCAACAATCTCATCATCCCGGTAGTTCTCAAGGCGGATAATCTCAGCATCGTCGTTACCGAGAGACAATTGCTTTCGCCATTCCCGGCTGTCGTCTGTCTCGTTGTCATCATCTTCCTCGGCACTCTCGCGGAGGAAAATGCGGGCAAGAATTGGCTGAACCCGGGAGTTACCTTCACTGGCGACAAAGTTGCCGTCTGTCCTTCCCGCCACCAGCATGTCCCCGTCGTAGTCGGTGACCGCGTTCAGCACTTCGGTTGAGTTGTCGTCTTTGTCGTTGAAGGTAAATCCGCGGGTTACGTCCCCGACAGCCGTATAGGAAAGTACGAACCCCGCCTGGCTGTTCAGTTGACTGCGCTCCAGTGAGCGGTCACCGTCGTCTGAGTCCACTCCATATTCGCCGTCACTGTTGCCAAGCAGCCACACGTTATTATTACCGTAGATACCGTCCGACAAGGTCTCATCGCCGTCAGTACCACGCTGATTGACATTGATATTGCTATCGGAACTGCGGGCAACAAAGAAGAAAGCATCCGCGCCACCGTTATTGGACTCGCCCCTGACCTGTCCGGCGGAACTGCCGATCAGCAAGGGGCTGCTGGCATCAGTACTGCCCCCGACCACAGATTCACTATCGCCAGCCGAGCCAACCTGACGGGTCCAGGCCACCTTCGGCGTCACGGAATCGCCATCCACCACGGTATCGATACGCTGAAGGAAACTGTCGACGCCACCGGCTGCAGACTCGTTCGGCCACTGGCCACTGGTCTCGCCCGCGTTCACAACGAAGCCACTGTCGGAGTCGATACCGGTCCACTTCGGGACATCGTCGCCGGAAGTACCGACAACCGTTTCCCATACCTGCACATAACTGTCCGGGGCCAGCGCTGCATCAAAGGAATACAGTAAGGTATGAACATCAACCCCGTTACCACCGGAGTTGCCGGTTGCAGTCTGATCGCTGCCGAACGACACCACAAATTCGTAGCGGGTGACATCATCACCGCCTTCTTCCACCTCGCGTTCTGCAAAACCGATGACCGGAGGTGCCTCCAGGCTCACAGAAGCGTCGGAAAGCGACTGCTCTACCAGATCGCCATTCTGGCTGTATATCCGAACCCAGGGTCGATCGTTATCATCGGCCCGGTAACCGGCCACGAAAAGCCGACCATTGTGGCCAAGCGCTGTATCAGTGGGGATAAAAGCATTGTCCGCGCCGGCATCAAGAGGCGATGTCAGTTCGTTGATATTGATGCGAAGTTTGTCAGCGTCGGCAGATGCAGCAAAGTTCTCACGACCCGACTGGTAACGTTCATCGAGGCCGAGCAGAATAAACCGGTCATCCTCCATGCTGTTGCTGTAACTGTCCGGTATACGTACGCGGAACTGCACCTCATCAGTACCATCGTCAAATGTCAGAATGTCGCTGTCTTCCCAGTCACCGTCAGTGTTACGGACCTCAACAAAGAAATCCTCCCCCAGAGTGGCCTGGGAATCATCGTCCTCTCCCAGCTTGACCTGATAGGCGTCGTCTCGTTCACCGCTGATCAGAGCCACGTATTCCCGGGTGTCCCCGACATTAAGGGCATCGCGGGTGCCGCCAGCCAGAGTTTCAAGGCGCACCGAGGGTTCATTGTCCTCGATCCGTAACAATTCCCTGACCCCGGAATTCGAACTTCCCAGCCCCGCCAGCCCGGACCGTACCTCGGTGAGTCTCATGTTAAGAGATTCCAGCGGCTCGGCCTCGGTATCCTCGATCACTTCCAGCCTTATGTAACACTCGGTAATTCCCGGCTCCAGGGTGATCACACCCCGCGAGAGAAAACCGTCGTCGTCCGACTGGTAATCGAGATAGGAAGGCACGGGCAGATGCTCTTCACTACCGGAGCCCAGGCCAACAATATCCTGGCCGATAATGGCTTCGTTATCATTGGAAGCGCTGTTGTCACAGCGCTGGTGCGGCGGATCGAAGTCCTCGTCACAACGTTCGGGGTTAAAACTTGAATCAAGCTCGAATGCCACCGCCACCCGGGTCACCGAGGGCTGGTCCAGAAAAACCTGAACCAGAACCGGATAGGTATCCCTGGTGCGCTCTTCGGTTTTACTGACAAACCCATCATCCGCGTAGACATTTGCCTCATAGGTATGACGGCCGGTTTCTTCCAGTTCCGGCGCCTCACAGCGGTTATCCCTTTCTTCAGGCGCTTCCGCGGCCTCGCCCTCGGTAAAATCATCCATTGCCAGGCTGAGAACATTCTCCTGTACTTCTATTTTGAACGGCTGGGCTCCCGACGCTCGGCCGTCATTGGCAACCAGGTTGATGCTCTCTGTGGTGCCAAGATCATCACGCCCGCGGCTGCCACCTGTCAGGCCGGGCACACCCCGCATGATAACGCCCTGCCGGGCCTTGTTGCTGATATCTTCCAGGGCCAGCCAGGACGGTGCGTTGGTCAGGGAATAGTCGAGAATGTCATCGCTGTCGAAGGCACCAAAATTATAAGCGTATTCAACTCCCAGGTACGCATCCGTCGGTGGCACACCCAGAATGACGGGATCTTCCGCATCCCGTTCGGTTTTACAGCCGCCAGCAGCGACAATAAAAAGGGACAACAGGGCTAAGCATCCGGCCCGGTGGAGAAAGCGGGGTGACGAATCGGCGCGCATGAAAAGGTCCGTTTCAGAACATTGTTTTTATGGGTGCTTTACACACCGTTACAGAACAATGTCATGGTAATCAATTTCCCGGAGGCGGGATCTGCGCGAGTTCTCAGATTCTGACCACGGCCTGATGAAGGCCGTTACCGTGGCTTCAGCTTTTGGTGTTATGGGATGCCAGGAACCCGGTGAAGGCATCCTCGTCCATCACCGGCACACCGAGTTTCTCCGCCTTGGTAAGTTTGGAGCCCGCCGCCTCGCCGGCGACCACACAGGACGTCTTGCCGGAAACACTGCCTGCCACTTTGGCGCCGAGAGCCTCAAGACTGGCCCTGGCCTCATCCCGGGTCATGCCGGACAAGCTCCCTGTCAGCACCCAGGTTTCCCCTTTCAGGGGCTTCTCGTCTGCGGTGATTTCCTCGCTCTGCCACTTTACCCCGGCATCCCGGAGCGCCTGGATGGTTTCCTGGTTATGGGGTTGGTCGAAGAAACTGCGGATATGGCCGGCGACGATGGGGCCTACGTCCGGAACCGACTGCAAAGTCTCTTCATCGGCCTCACTGATAGCTTCCAGGGTTCCGAAATGACTGGCCAGGGCCTTGGCAGTGGCTTCGCCGACCTCTCGAATTCCCAGTGCATAAACAAACTTCCAAAGCACCGGGTGACGGGAACGGTCAACGGCATTGATCAGGTTTTCGGCAGACTTCTCGCCCATCCGGTCCAGGCCGGTCAGGTCAGCTTTTTTCAGCCGATAGAGGTCAGCAACCGTGTTCACCAGTTCCCGATCCACCAGAATATCGATCCATTTGTCGCCCAGGCCTTCAATATCCAGTGCCTTGCGGGAGGCGTAGTGACGGATTGCTTCTTTACGCTGGGCCGGGCAGAAAAGCCCCCCGGAACATCGCGCCACAGCTTCGCCTTCAATCTGCACGATGTCCGACTGGCATACCGGACAGGTTTCCGGCAACTTGACTACCCTTGCATTGTCGGGCCGCCGCTCAGTGACCACCTTCACCACCTGCGGAATCACATCACCGGCCCTGCGAACAAAAACGGTGTCGCCGATGCGCGCATCCAGACGGCGAATCTCATCCATGTTATGGAGTGTGGCATTGCTGACCGTGACACCGCCCACAAACACCGGTTTTAGGCGGGCGACCGGTGTTACCGCACCGGTGCGCCCCACCTGGAACTCGACATCCTCGATTACGGTGAGCTCCTCCTGGGCTGGAAACTTGTGGGCAATGGCCCACCGGGGAGCTCGTGACACAAAGCCCAGTTGCTGCTGCAGCGCCAGACTGTTGACCTTGAACACGATGCCGTCAATTTCGTAGGGCAGGCTTGCCCGTTTTTCCATCAAATCTTCATAGGCCTTCAGGCAGGCTTGCACCCCGATGGCCTTGCGCATTTCCGGGTTGATCCGGAACCCCCAGTCCCTGACCTGCTGCAGTCCGTCCCAGTGTGTGGCCGGCAACTGGCTCTCATCTTCCAGCGCCACGCTGTAGGCACACAGCTCCAGCGGTCGGCGCGCCGTCACTGAGGGTTTTTTCTGGCGCAGGCTGCCTGCCGCTGCATTGCGGGGGTTTACAAAGGTTTTCTCGCCCCGGTCAGCCAACCGCCTGTTCAGTGATCCAAATCCTTCAAGAGGCATGTAAACCTCTCCCCGCACCTCCACAAGCTCCGGCACTGAGGCGCCACGCAGCCTCAGGGGGACAGATGGTATGGTGCGGATATTGGCGGTAATGTCTTCACCGGTGTAACCGTCGCCCCGGGTGGCCGCCCGGGTGAGGATGCCGGCTTCGTAATGCAGGCTGACCGCCAGGCCGTCCAGCTTCGGCTCGCAGACGTATTCGATATCGTCAGTGGTTTTCAGACGATCCTTGACCCTGCGGTCAAATTCCCTCAATTCCTCTTCGCTGAAGGCATTGTCGAGAGAAAGCATTGGAATGCGGTGCACCACCTCTTCAAAGGTGGTCTCGCCCTGTGCGCCAACCCGGCGTGTGGGAGAATCCGGAGTAACAATTTCCGGGTATTTCCCCTCCAGGTCCTGAAGTTCCCGGAACAGGCGATCATATTCCGCGTCCGGTATCCGGGGCTCGTCCAGAACATAGTACTGATAATTATGCTCTGTAAGGATCTCCCGGAGTTCACCGGCCCGGCTGATTACATCGGGAGTGGCTCTAGTCATTTTCTGGGGGATCGTTGCTTGCGTTCAAATTCGCGAATACGCTGGCGACAGTGTTCGATCGTTTGTGGCGTCATAACGCTACGGCGCTCGTCCTTCAGCTCGCCACCGAGATTCCGCACCACGCACTGGGCCGTCTCAAGCATGAATTCGAACGCCTGCATGGCATTGGTCGGCCCCGGCATACTCATGAAAAAGCTGATGCCCGGGGTGGAAAGCGCCGGTATGTCTTCAGGTTTGAAGGTGCCCGGCTCAACGGCACTGGCCACGCTGAACTGGACAGGGCTGGCGGTATCCGCCTGCTCGTGGCGGTGATAGATGTCCATATCACCGTGTTCGAGGCCGCAGGCCTCAAACAGGGCTTTCAACCGGGGACCGGTGAAATTCTCATCGGTTTTTGCCAGCACATTGATGACCACCACCTCCCTTGCTTCCGGCCGGTTGGCACCTGCCAGGGGCTGACCGGATTTTCGCGCGGCCTGATCCCGCCGGGCGGTGTCTTCTTCTACTTCGGTGGTCACTGTCGGAGGCACCGCTTCATCTGACTCTTCACTCCGGGGTCGGGACTCAGCCGGTGTACCGCTACCAATCGCCCCGGGTTCTCCGGCAATGCCATCATCTTCAGCAGGCATCTCGGGGTCATCATCTACCGCACCCCAGCCTGTATCAGCATCATGAAAACCATGGTCTGCGTCACTGGCTGCAAAATCCTCGGACGCCTCTTCTGCCGGTTCTGGCTGCTGTGGTTTCCCGGTTCTGGAGCTATCGACCACCGGACGGGTGGGCTTGGGGTCAGGCTTCGCAAAGCGGCTTTTTTCCGGCTTTACGTAGCCACGTTCTTCCAGTGTATCGCGGGAAATCGTTCGGGCCCCGCCATTGGGGAGTTCGGGGTTGAAGTCCTTGTCCAGCGGGGAATCATCAAGGTCATCCGCCCCCATACCGGAGGAAATTGCACTGGATTCCTTGCGGGCGCGCCTCATGCGACGCAAACCATCAATAACAATGCCCAGAATAACCAGGCTACCGATGGCAATTAACCATTCCCTAAGAGACATAGTGGTGCTGTCCTGTTTGCAGATCGGATATCGTTGCTACTCTAAGAAAAGCCTGTAATGAATACAACGCAAACACAGGCCAGATGGCGTATTTGTCATTTTTGCACGAACATTGATCGACGTGAATGGCATCATGCTTCTGCCAGTGCCGCTGCCTCATCCACATCGACCGAAACCAGCCGGGAACAACCCGGCTCGTGCATGGTAACGCCCATCAACTGATCCGCCATTTCCATGGAAATTTTGTTGTGGGTTATGTAGATGAACTGTACCTGTTTCGACATTTCCTTCACCAGATTAGCGTAACGGCCCACGTTGGCGTCATCCAGCGGCGCATCCACTTCATCCAGCATACAGAACGGGGCCGGATTGAGCTGAAAGATCGAAAACACCAGTGCAATGGCTGTCAGCGCCTTCTCACCGCCCGACAGCAGATGGATCGTGCTGTTCTTCTTGCCCGGAGGCCTGGCCATGATCGCGACACCGGTTTCCAGAAGATCTTCACCCGTCAGTTCCAGGTAGGCATTGCCACCCCCGAATACTTTCGGGAACAGGGCCTGCAGGCCGCCGTTAACCTGGTCGAAAGTTTCCTTGAAGCGCTGGCGGGTTTCCCTGTCGATCTTGCGGATAGCGGTGTCGAGGGTCTCCAGCGCCTCCATCAGGTCTTCATGCTGGCTGTCCAGGTAAGTCTTACGCTCACTCTGTACCTGGTATTCCTCGATGGCTGCCAGGTTGATCGCCCCCAGCCGCTGAATACGTGAACCGAGCTTCTCAAGCTCCTCTGCCCAAACCGTTTCACTGGCATCTTCCGGCAAGGTCGACAACACTTGCTGCAGGCGGATGTCCAGCTCTTCAAGTTGCTCCAGGTGGTTGCCGGCCCGGATTTCCAGAGCCTGGGATTCCATCTTCAGCTTTTCAAGACTGGCCCTCACGTCCTGGATGGTATGCTCTATGCGACTGCGGTTCTGTTCTTTCTGGCGCACGTCCTGATCGATTTCTTCGAGGGCATCCCGGGCCGCGCCCAGCTTTTCTTCCTCGGCGAGCCGACGGTCCAGCAAAACTTCCAGCTGCATCTGCAGGTCCTCGATAGGCTCTTCCGCGCTCTCCCTGCTTTCGCGCAGAATGTCGAGCCGCTCATCGATTCGCTCTTTCTGTAATTGCATACGGTCGATGGTCTGGCGCAGCCCGTCCCGCTGACTGTTCAGGGACTGCAACTGCAGCTGCAGTTGGTGGGCATGGTCGCGATCGTGCCGGGCTTCCTGTCGAAGGCGATCCAGGTTCTCGCGCAGCACGTCCCGGCGCTCAAGCAGTCGCTCTTTTTCTTCGTCACTGTCTTCCGTGGACGCAAGGGCCTGTTGCCATTCCTCGCGGGTTTCCTGCAATTGTGCCTGCTGCTCTTCCAGGTTCATGGCTACGTCCGCAAGATCATCGCGAATACGTTGCAGCCGGGCATCAATCTGTTCCGCACGGGCTTTCAGCCCACTGATCTTTGATGTCAGGGTTGCCAGTTGCCGATCAGCGTCCGCCAACCGGGCCTGGGCTTCGTCTCTTGCAGCTTCGGCCCGTTCGGACTGCTCTAGCAGACGATCGAGGTTATCCGTGGCGGCTTCCAGTGCGGCTTCTGCCTGCTCCAGCTCTCCTGCCAGTGCGGTAACTTTCTTCTGACGCTCGATGACACCAACCTGAGCGGCGTCTGAATCCGGCATCAGTATCCAGTCTGCAGACAACCAGGCGCCTTCGCGCGTAATAATGCTTTTACCCGGTTCCAGCGCGCCTTGCCTGCCAAGAGCCTCCTCTATGGATTCGGCTGTTTCCACCTGAGCGAGCACGGAAGCCATCCCCCCGGCACCAGTCACTTTGCTGGCAAGCCCCTCTGACTGAACGGCGGCGCCGGAATCCCCGCTCACCAGTGCCAGTCCGCGGGGCGCACCGGACATCACCGATGATACCGAGCCCAGCCCCGGCACACTGAGGCCCTGGGTGAAGCGTCCCATTACCTGCTCGACGGCAAATTCCCAGCCATCCTCGATGCGGAGTTGGCTGGCCAGTCTCGGGCTGTTGCTCAGGCCCTGATCATTAAGCCAGGCCTGCAGGGTATCGTCCTGGCCGCCCATCTGTTCGTCCAGCAAAGCCTGCTGGGATTCCAGTGACGCCTTCAGGCTCTGGACCTGCTGACGGGCATCCGTGGCTGTCTGTTCGGCATCACGTTGCTGATGGCGCGCTTCCTGAAGCTCGTCCTGAACCACGTTGATTCGCTCTGACGATTCTTCCCGTTGCAGCTCCAGGGTTTCCTGCTGCTCCAGAAGGCCGTCCAGTTCCGCACGATCAAGTTGGCCGTCAAGCAATTCCTGCTCGTCCTGCAGCCTTTGCTGACGTGTGCGGAGCTGTTCAATAGCATCTTCAAGGGACCGTATCCGGGATTGCGCCAGTTCGGCCTGTCGCCGGGCATCCGCAGAGCGGGCACTGAAATCCTCCCAGCTTTGCTGCCATTCGTTCATGGCCTCTTCAGCACTGTGAAGTTTTTCCCCGGACTCTTCGGATTTCAGGGCCAGTGCCTCCTGTTCCGGCTCCAGCATATCCAGTTCTTCCTGAATACCGGACAGCTTGTCCTGGTCCTGCTCCAGCTCTCTGGCCAGTTCACGCTGGTTGGCCATGGCCTGGTCCAGTTCGGCAGCGGTCTGGCGGCTGCGCTCCCGCTGATGTTCGAGACTCTGTTCGATGCGGGCGATATCGGCACCGGCCTCGTAATACCGGGCCTGGGCCCGATTGAAATGGTCGTTACGGTCCTGGTGGCTGTCCCGCAGGGATTCCAGGGAGGTTTCAAGGCCAACTCGCTCGGAAAGCTGTTTTTCCAGTTCCAGCTCGGTATCGCGGATGCGGGAGCGCCAGGTTTGCAGATCTTTGTCCAGGGATTGCCAGCGCAGGACCGTCAGTTCCGCTTTCTTCTGGCGCTCTTCCTGCTTGTAGGCTTTGTACTTTTCAGCAGCCTGGGCCTGGCGTTCCAGGTGCTGCAATTGCCGCCCGAGCTCTTCCCGCAGATCCGTCAGTCGCTCCAGGTTTTCCTGGGTCCGGCGTATGCGGCTTTCGGTTTCCTTGCGGCGCTCCTTGTACTTGGAAATGCCGGCAGCCTCCTCGATGTACACCCGCAGCTCTTCCGGCTTGGCTTCAATCAGCCTGGAAATCATGCCCTGCTCGATAATGGCATAGCTACGGGGGCCCAGACCGGTACCCAGAAACAGGTCAGTTATATCCCGCCGCCGGCATTTGGAGCCGTTCAGGAAATACTCGGACTGACCCTCGCGGGAAACCCGGCGCCGGACGGAAATCTCGTTGAAACTCACGAACTCGCCGGGGGCGGAACCGTCGCTGTTATCGAATACCAGCTCGATGGACGCCTGGCCAACAGGCTTGCGGGCAGTAGAACCGTTGAAAATGACATCCGACATGGACTCGCCACGGAGATACTTGGCGGAGCTCTCACCCATGACCCAGCGCACGGCATCGATGATATTGGACTTGCCGCAACCATTGGGCCCCACAACCGCGGTCATGTTGGACGGAAACGGCACAGTGGTGGGGTCTACAAATGATTTGAAACCGGACAGTTTGATGGATTTCAGGCGCATATCAGGCGTTTACCTCTGCCCTGAGAATACTTAACACCTGTTGGCGCTGATGTTCACCAAATTCGCAGATTGCCTGCTCAAGCCCCGGCGAGTCACCGCGGATGGCGGCATCGGCCAATAGCCGGAAAAAACGGCCGGTTTCCTCCAGCTCGTCGCGGAAATTTTCCAGCGCCACGAAATAGGTTCGGCTGATAGCGGGACGGAAATTCTCCAGGGTCTCTTCCAGAAACGGATTCTCAACCAGGCCGTAGGCGTAACGCATGACCCCGAAACCGGCGTCAATCACCTGCTCCGCGGCATCGCCACCGGAAGAGTTGAGTGCATCAATCACAGCCTGCAGTTCACGAACCTGCCCCATGACTCCGGACAGCTGCTCGCCGGACCAGCGCTCAAGTACTTTACGGCCCAGCATGCACAACAGGTCAATATAGATATCGTAGAGGCTGTTCACCAGTTCCGGCGTCAGACGGGAGACTACAGCGCCCCGACGCGGAAAGATTTCCGCCAGATGGCGACGCTGGAGGATCAACAGGGCTTCCCGCACAGAGCCGCGGCTGACGTTGAGTTCACCGGCGACCTTGAGCTCCTGGATTCGCTCGCCCGGCTTGAGGTCGCCGGTGACGATGCGCTGCCCGATATATTGGGCTATCTGCTCGGAAAGACTTTCGGGGGCCTGAAACCTCATAAAGTACGTCGCTCACTCGCTACTGGCAGCAATGAATAAGCGCGGAAGTTTACCACAGGCACCGACAACCCCAATCCCCTTGTCGGACATTTTAACGATCCGTTTGCTACGGCAATGCACTGCCGGTTTATTGACGACCCGTTCAGATTCCATGACCCTCTATCTAGAAACCACTTAACTAATACCACGTATCATACTGTTTTGTTTGTTTATTTAATAAATGGCCGAAACTTTGCTTAGTATTGCCAAAAATACCTTTAGCAGGCCATGCAGAGTGAAAAATATCCCAACGATCAACAAGTCCGGACCTCAACCCCAGAAGCTGGCAGCTCTGAGACAGGCTCACCGGGAATGGAGTAACTCTCCGGACGTTCTCACCCGTCTTACCCGCCGGCTCTCCACTACCCTCAACCTGGAGGCCCAGTTGGCCATACTGGCGGAAGAAATCAACTCGGTGGTGCCCTTTGACTACATGAATTACCGCCATCAGATTGCAGCCCGGGAATTCGTGTACGCGACCGGCAAGGGCGGGCCTCATCGTTGCGATTACCGCCTCAATCTGGAAGGCAGCTTCTACGGTTCTCTGTCATTCAGCCGGCGCCAGAGGTTTGCCGAGCAGGAACTGGAAGGCATTGAACTGATGCTGGCCGCAGCTATCTGCCCGATCCGTAATGCCTGCCAGTTCATCGCCATTGAACAGGCCGCCCTGACCGACTCTCTGACCGGCGTGCCGAACAAGCGGGCTATGGACGAAGTTCTGGCGCGGGCGTGCTGCCTGGGGGATCGCCATGGCGAGAACTATTCACTGATTCTGTGTGACCTGGACCACTTCAAGGCCGTGAATGATCAGCACGGACACGTGGTGGGAGACCACATTCTGAAACTGGCTGCAGCCGAGCTGGGGAAGGCGATACGGAATTCGGACAGTGTTTACCGCTTTGGGGGTGAAGAATTCGCCATTCTGCTGCCCCATACTGACGAAAACCACGCGCGGGCCGTCGCCGACCGCATTCGCGAGTACATCGGCACCATTTCCGTGAACTGTGGTGACACGGATGTATCAGTCACCACCAGCTGCGGCGTGGCCCAGCGGCTTCCTGACGAAAACCCTGATCAGTGGCTGGCCCGGGCGGACGAAGCGCTGTATCGGGCGAAAGATCATGGCCGTAACTGCACCAGGGTTTTTGCCGCTATCGGAAACTGATTACCGCTTTGGCGGTTTGCGTGCGGGCTTGCGGGCCGGTTTCTGGTCAGGCCGGCTACTGTCGACCTGCCACCGGGGGCTACCGGATCTCCGGGATGCCGAGGCTGGCTGTTTCCGGCGCTGACGGTCATGAACCTTCTGCTCGGACGGCGTTTTCGCCGGTATCTCTACGGGCTGCAGATCCACCACCTTGCTGAGTGAGTCTACCGCCTTCTGATCCAGCTCTTCCCACTTGCCAACGGTCAGCCGGCTGGGAAGGAAAACCGGCCCGTATCTCACCCGCTTCAGGCGGCTGACCCGAACACCCTGGGACTCCCACAGGCGTCGGACTTCCCGGTTACGCCCTTCCAGCAGCGTGACATGAAACCACTGGTTGATCCCTTTGCCGCCCGCTTCGGTAATGTCGGAAAATTTCGCCATACCGTCATCCAGCAGCACACCCTCTGACAACCGCTTGATCATCGCTTCGTCCACCTCGCCAAATACCCTCACCGCGTATTCACGATCGATCTGACGGGATGGATGCATCAGCCGGTTAGCGAGTTCCCCATCCGTGGTAAACAGCACAAGCCCGGTTGTGTTGATATCAAGCCGGCCGATAGCGATCCAGCGATGGTCTTTGAGCCTTGGCAGGCTGTCGAAAACGGTCGGTCGCCCTTCCGGGTCATTACGGGTGGTCACCTCCCCTTCCGGTTTGTTATAGATCAGCACACGACGGAGCACTTCAGCGCCGGCCGTAATATCCAGTTTCCTGCCATCGAGCTCGATACGATCATTGACCGATGCTTTTTGCCCGGGCTCCACAGGCTGGCCATTGATCACCAGACGCCCGGCCTCTATCCAGCCTTCAACCTCCCGGCGTGACCCCACACCGGCCCTGGCCAGCAATTTCTGAATGCGTTCCGGGCCGGAAGGCGTGCCTTCTTCCGGCTTTGTCTTTTCAGCCTTACGGGGGCGATCTGCCGCCATGAATCTGTCCTTAACAAGTGGCTGATGCCGGCGGCATCAGTGAAGTGTCTGCCCTGGCGAGGACTCCGGGGCAGATTCCCCATAATCTTCACCAGCATCTCTGGCCGGAGATTCGAACTCGATCTCGGCCTGCATATTCTTTTCAATTTCCCGACCGATCTCTTCCAGATCCCGGATTTCGGAAAGTGGAGGCAGCTGGTCCAGCCCCTCCAGATTGAAGTAATCCAGGAACTGCTTTGTGGTGGCGTACATCGCGGGCCTGCCGGGTACATCCCGATGCCCTACAACCCGCACCCATTCGCGCTCGAGCAACGTACGAACGATATTGCTGCTGACGGTAACACCGCGGATATCCTCGATTTCGCCCCGGGTAATAGGCTGGCGATAGGCAACCAGGGCCAGGGTTTCTAGCAGTGCCCGTGAATAACGCTGGGGCTTCTCCTCGAATAACCGCCCGACCCAGGGAGCGTATTCGTCCCTGACCTGCAGCCGGAATCCACTGGCAACTTTCTTCAGTTCAACCCCCCGCCCCCGACAGGACTGCTCCAGTAACACCAGCACGTGTTCCATGATCTGGCGCGCCGGGCGTTCGTCTTCTGCAAACAGTTCCCGCAGCTGCTCAACAGACAATGGCTTGCCTGCCACCAGCAGCGCGGCTTCGGTGATTGCCTGAATCTTTTTGAGGTTCTCTTCGTTCATGGTTCCAATACCAGCTATCGAATTGCGCGATGCCGGACCATCAGCAGGATGCTCTGGCCCTGACATGAATCGGGCCCAGAACCTCTGCCTGCACCACCTCGATCAACTGCTCCTTGATCAGCTCCAGAGTCGCCAGAAAACTGACCACAACACCCAGTCTCCCCTCTTCGGGAGTGAACAGGCTTTCAAATGTCACGAACTGGTCGTCTCGCAACACCGACAGTATTGCAGACATCCGCTCACGGGTAGACAGCCGCTCCCGTTCAACGTGGTGACTGGTAAACAGATCCGCACGCTGCAGCACGCCCTGGAGTGCCAGCAGAATTTCCCGCAGATCCACATCCGGGTGCGGCTGGCTAGAAGGCAGTTTCGGTAATGCCGCCGAGCCAACAAAATTATCCCGTTCCAGCCGTGGCATCTGGTCAATGTCCTCAGCCGCCTGCTTGAAGCGCTCGTACTGCTGCAGCCGGCGAATCAGTTCCGCGCGGGGATCGATGCCCTCTTCATCCTCACTTTCCTGGCGCGGCAGCAACATCCGGGATTTGATCTCCGCCAGAGTGGCGGCCATCACCAGATATTCCGCTGCCAGTTCAAAACGCATGGCTTCGACGGCGCCAATGTAGTCCATGTACTGCTTGGTGATCTCGCTGACATCGATATCCAGAATATCCATGTTCTGGCGCCGGATCAGATACAGCAGCAGGTCCAGAGGTCCTTCAAACGCTTCAAGAAAAACCGCCAGAGCGTCAGGCGGTATGTAAAGATCACGGGGAAGATCAACCACCGGTTTCCCGGAGACCCTTGCCAGCGGCGCCTGTTCAGCATCAGGGACGGACGCCTCTGCACCCTCCTCTGCCGCTGCGTTGCCTGCGGTATCGTCTGTCATGGTATCTCCAGAATCATTACCGCTATTCAGCGGTAGCTCAGCCCCATCGCCGCACGGACTTCCTCCAGTGTATCCCGGGCTGCGTCCCGGGCGCGCTCGCAGCCTTCTTCAATGATGGCATGAACCAGGTCCGGGTTGTTCTCATACTCGCGGGCACGTTCATGCAATGGGCGCTGTCCCTCGATAATCGAATCAATCAGTGGTTTCTTGCACTCCAGGCAGCCAATGCCCGCACTGCGGCACCCGGTTTGCACCCATTCCTGAGTATCGGGGTCGGAATAGACCTTGTGAAGCCCCCATACCGGGCACTTTTCCGGTTCGCCGGGATCCGTACGCCGCACTCGCTGTGGATCGGTCTGCATGGTGCGAACCTTCTGGGCCACGCTATCCGGATCCTCGCGCAAGCCAATATAGTTGTTATAAGACTTGGACATTTTCTGGCCGTCCAGCCCCGGCATTTTTGAATCCGGCGTCAGCAATGGCTGGGGCTCCGGCAGGATTATCTTGCCACCACCTTCGATATAACCGTAAAGCCGCTCACGATCCCCCAGGGAGATATTCTGCTGCTCTTTGAGCAGAGCCCTGGCGGTTTCCAGGGCTTCCATATCGCCCTCTTCCTGGTAGCGTTTTTTCAGGGTTCGGTAGAGTTTTGCGTTCTTTTTCCCCATCTTGACGATGGCGCCCTCCGCCTGTTCCTCAAATCCTGGTTCGCGGCCATACAGATGGTTGAAGCGACGGGCAATTTCCCGCGTAATCTCCACGTGGGACACCTGGTCCGCGCCCACAGGAACCCGCCCCGCCCGATACATCAGAATATCGGCGCTCTGCAGTAACGGATACCCCAGAAAGCCGTAAGTTGCCAGATCCTTCTCGCGCAGCTTCTCCTGTTGATCCTTGTAGGTGGGGATGCGCTCCAGCCACCCAAGTGGCGTAATCATCGATAGCAGCAGGTGCAGTTCAGCATGCTCTGGCACCTTGGACTGGATAAACATTGTCGATGAGCCGGGGTTGACCCCGGCTGCCAGCCAGTCTATGACCATGTCCCAAACGCTGTCCTGGATGCCGGCGGGGTCATCGTAGTTGGTAGTCAACGCGTGCCAGTCCGCGACGAAGAAGAAGCACTCGAATTCATGCTGGAGTTTTACCCAGTTCTTCAGAACACCGTGATAGTGGCCAAGATGCAACTTGCCGGTGGGACGCATGCCGGACAAAATCCGTTGCTGGGAATCGACAGAACTCAAAGCATGAACTCCTTCTGTTTATAGGAAACAGCCATCTTATTCGAGGCTGACCGGGCATTATAGACTTATGTGCACCCGGCGTTAAGGAACCTTTGAAAAACCTGCCAAAGGTGTCTGAAAACAAAAAGCCCCCGGCAGTCCGCAAGGCAGACCCGGGGGCTTTCTTTTACCGGCGGCTTTTTACCAGCCAGTCACTTCCTTCAGTGCCTTGCCGATTTCAGCGAGGCTACGCACGGTTTTGACACCTGCGTCGTTCAGGGCTGCAAACTTCTCGTCGGCTGTACCCTTGCCACCGGAAATGATCGCACCGGCGTGGCCCATGCGTTTACCCGGAGGCGCAGTCACGCCGGCGATGTAAGAAACCACCGGCTTGCTGACGTTCTCTTTGATGAACGCTGCCGCTTCTTCCTCAGCGGTACCGCCGATCTCACCAATCATTACGATGGCTTCGGTCTGCGGGTCGTCCTGCAGCAGTTGCAGGATATCAATGAAGTTGGAGCCCGGAATGGGATCACCACCGATACCCACACAGGTGGACTGGCCATAACCGAAGTCCGTGGTCTGCTTGACCGCTTCGTACGTCAGGGTGCCTGAACGGGACACGATGCCCACTTTGCCGGGCTTGTGAATGTGGCCAGGCATGATACCGATCTTGCTCTCGCCCGGTGTGATCACACCCGGACAGTTAGGCCCGATCATGCGCACGCCCTCGCGATCCACATACTCTTTCGCATAAAGCATGTCGATGGTCGGAATACCTTCGGTGATGCACACGATCAGTTGAATACCGGCGTCTGCAGCTTCGATGATTGCATCTTTGCAGAACGGTGCCGGTACGTAGATAACTGTGGCTTCGGCCCCGGTTTTCTCGACCGCCTCACGCACAGTATTGAAAACCGGCAGGCCCAGGTGCTCGGTGCCACCCTTTCCGGGACTGACGCCACCAACCATCCGGGTGCCGTATTCGATAGCCTGCTCGGAGTGGAAGGTGCCCTGTGCGCCGGTAAAGCCCTGGCAGATAACCTTGGTGTCTTTGTTGATCAGAATGCTCATTATTTGCCCCCCGCGGCTTTAACAACTTGCTCTGCCGCATTCGACAGACTGGTGGCAGCGATGATGTTCAGGCCACTGTCAGCGAGTACTTTTGTACCCTTCTCAGCGTTGTTTCCTTCCAGGCGCACAACCACTGGCACTTTTACGCCAACGTCTTTAACGGCGCCGATAATGCCCTCGGCAATCATGTCGCAGCGAACGATACCACCGAAGATGTTCACCAGAACCGCGTTCACGTTGTCATCGGACAGGATAATCTTGAAGGCTTCGGAAACACGCTCTTTGGTCGCACCGCCGCCTACGTCCAGGAAGTTGGCAGGCTGGCCGCCGGACAGCTTGATGATGTCCATGGTACCCATGGCCAGACCGGCACCGTTAACCATGCAGCCGATATTGCCTTCCAGTGCTACGTAGTTCAGTTCCCACTTGGCTGCTTCCGCTTCACGGGAATCTTCCTGGGAAGGATCGTGCATTTCATGGATTTTTTTCTGGCGATACAATGCGTTGCCGTCTACACCAACTTTGGCGTCCAGGCAGTGAAGGTCGCCGGCCGGAGTGATAACCAGCGGGTTAATTTCAACCAGCGCAAGATCGCACTCTTCGAACAACTTGGCTAGACCAACGAAAATCTTGGTGAACTGACCGATCTGCTTGCCTTCCAGGCCCAGCTTGAACGCCAGTTCACGGCCCTGGTAGGGCTGTGCGCCAACCAACGGATCAACTTCGGCCTTGAGGATTTTCTCAGGCGTTTCTTCTGCAACTTTCTCGATCTCGACACCACCTTCGGTGGACGCCATGAACACGATACGACGGGTGCCACGGTCTACAACGGCGCCCAGATACAGCTCCTGGTCGATATCGGTCAGGGATTCAACCAGAATTTTGCTGACCGGCTGTCCGTTTTCGTCAGTCTGGTAGGTTACCAGGTTCTGGCCCAGCCACTTCTCAGCGAACTCCCGGATCTCTTCTTTGCTCTTGACCAGCTTTACGCCGCCGGCCTTGCCGCGACCACCCGCGTGCACCTGAGCTTTCACCACCCAAGCGTCACCGCCGATTTCACCGGCCGCATCAACCGCTTCCTTGGGAGTATCGCAAGCTATGCCCTTGGATACTGGCAGGCCATATTCAGCGAACAGCTGCTTGCCCTGATATTCATGCAAATTCATAGTTAATGTCCCGCTATTTTATGAAGGATAGCGGGAGGGCGCCTTCGTTGGCGCCCTCCCTGTTTCCTGATTTGCGTTACTTCTTTTTGCGACGGTTGGCGATGTGAATCGCCCCGCCAGCAACGCCCAAAGCTGCCTCGTGCACAGACTCGGACAGAGTCGGATGTGCAAAGCAGGTAAGGGCGAGATCTTCGGCACTGGAACCGAACTCCATGGCGATCACACCCTGGGCAACTATTTCAGAAGCCTGTGGCCCTACCACATGGAAGCCGAGAATTCGGTCAGTTTTCGCATCAGCGATGATCTTCACCATGCCGGATGCCGAGTTGGCAGCCATGGCACGGCCATTGGCAGCAAACGGGAAGGTACCGACATTGTATTCCACACCGTCAGCCTTGAGCTGTTCTTCGGTCTTTCCAACCCAGGCAACTTCCGGGAAGGTATAGATTACGTTGGGAATGCAATCATAATTTACCTGCGGCTTGTGCCCTGCAATTCTCTCGGCAACCATCACACCCTCTTCGGATGCCTTGTGAGCCAGCATGGGACCACGAACCACATCACCAACGGCCCAGACACCCGGCGCTTCGGTTTTGCAGGTATCATCGACGAAAATGAAACCGCGTTCGTCCATCTGGACACCGGAATCCTCGGATAGCAGGTTATCAGTGTATGGCCGACGACCAACAGCGACGATCAGCTTGTCGAACTTGGCTTCCTGCTTGCCCTTTGAATCCTCATAGCTGACATTCACCAGTTTGCGCTTGACCTCTGCACCCGTCATTCGGGCACCCATAACGATGTTGAGTCCCTGCTTCTGGAATTGCTTCAGAGCGTCCTTGGCGACCTGTTGATCGATAGCAGGAAGGAACGTATCCAGAGCTTCAATCACCGTTACTTCAGCGCCAAGACGGGCCCAGACACTGCCCAGTTCCAGGCCGATGACGCCCGCACCTATGACACCAAGACGCTTCGGGACTTCGGTGAATTCCAGCGCGCCCTCGGAATCAACGATGTGCTCGCCATCGAAAGGCGCGGGGGGGATCTGAATAGGCTTGGAACCGGTGGCAATGATGACGTTTTCAGCCTCGTAAGTTTTGGTCTTGCCATCCTGATCCGTCACTTCAACGTTACGGTTTGCCAGCAACTTTCCGTGCCCCCAGATCGGTGTCACACCATTGGCCTTGAACAACCCGCCGATGCCACCGGTGAGCTGGTTCACGATGCCTTCCTTGCGCTCCATCATCTTGCCGATGTCCATCTTGACATCTTTTGCCATGATGCCCTGATCGGCAAATCCGTGATTCGCTTCTTCGTACTTGTGGGAAATTTCCAGCAATGCCTTTGAGGGAATGCAGCCCACATTCAGGCAGGTCCCGCCA
This sequence comes from Marinobacter sp., assembly GCA_046260345.1. Classification (GTDB taxonomy): domain Bacteria; phylum Pseudomonadota; class Gammaproteobacteria; order Pseudomonadales; family Oleiphilaceae; genus Marinobacter. The sequence continues at coordinate 34,864 of JBHEPI010000120.1, forward strand.
AGCCGGTTTTTACCTTCCTTGTCCGTCCAGGATTCGATACACGCGGTTTTCAGGCCCAGTTGTGCTGCCTTGATGGCGGCAACATAGCCGCCAGGACCAGCGCCAATGACGATTACATCGTACTTGTCAGACATGTTTTATCCCGTTTTTCAATTCGTTAAGTGTCAGCTTAAACGTCCAGCAGAATACGCGCCGGGTCTTCAAGCATTTCCTTGATAGCCACCAGGAACTGCACTGCTTCCTTGCCATCGATCATGCGGTGGTCATACGAAAGCGCCAGATACATCATCGGCTGAATCTCGACCTTGCCGTTAACCGCCATGGGGCGCTCCTGAATCTTGTGCATGCCCAGGATGGCCGTTTGCGGCGGGTTGAGGATCGGTGTCGAAATCAGTGAGCCAAAGATACCGCCATTAGTGATGGTAAAGGTGCCACCGGTCATCTCCTCAATCCCCAGCTTTCCCTCTTTGGCCTTGGTTCCATATTCCACAATCTTCTTCTCGATGCCGGCCAGGCCAAGGGCATCGGTATCACGTAAAACAGGAACGACCAGACCACGATCGCTTGAGACTGCGATGCCAATATCCTGATAGCCATGGTAAACCATGTCATTACCATCAATGGAGGCATTCACAGCCGGGAAGCGCTTCAGAGCTTCTGTAGCCGCCTTGGTGAAAAACGACATAAAGCCGAGCTTGACACCGTGGCGCTTCTCGAAGCTTTCCTTGTACTGCTTGCGCAGCTCCATCACAGGGCCCATGTTCACTTCGTTGAACGTGGTGAGCATGGCCGCGGTCTGTTGGGCATTAACCAGGCGCTTGGCAATGCTGGCACGCAAACGGGTCATCGGTACCCGCTTCTCCGGCCGCTCTCCTGCGCTCACATCAACCTGAGGCATATCACCAGACGGCTTCGATGCAGGGGCTGATGTAGAACCTGAAGACTTTCCATTATCTATATGATTCTGAACGTCTTCTTTAGTCACTCGACCATCTTTTCCGGTACCCTTAACCGAGTCCGGATCAATACTGTTTTCTTCGGCCAGCTTGCGGGCAGCCGGGCTCAGGATGGCATCACCGGAAGATTTGGCAGACGCTTCAGCCGGCTGATCAGCCGCTTCTTCCTTTTTACCTTCCTCTTTTTTGCCCTCATCCTTGGCTGCAGGCTTCGATTCGCCAGCGGCGCCTTCCTTGAATTTGCCGACCACTTCACCGCTTTCCACGGTGTCGCCTTCGCCCTTCAGTATTTCCTCAATTACGCCATCAGCAGGAGCAACCACCTCGAGCACGACCTTGTCGGTTTCAATATCGACAATCAGCTCGTCACGGGAGCAGGCTTCACCCGGCTGTTTGTGCCAGGTCGCGACTGTTCCCTCTGCGACCGACTCTGGGAATACGGGGGCTTTTATTTCAGTTGACATCTCGGGTCCTTAGTTCGGTAGCTCGTCAGATTTCAAACGCGTCGTTAACCAGTTTTTTCTGTTCTTCAATGTGGGCGGACATATGCCCACAAGCCGGGGCAGCGGATGCATCACGACCAGCATATTGAAGATACAATTTCGGATTCTTGCGGTGTAGTGCATTGCGCATGTGGTGTTGACTGCAATACCAGGCACCCTGATTCATGGGCTCTTCCTGACACCAGACTACATGCTTGAGCTTGGGGTACAGGGCCAGAAGCTCGTCCAGATCATCCCCCGGGAACGGATACAGCTGCTCTATACGAACAATTGCAACATCGTCCCGTTCATCTGATTTCTTGCGCTCCAACAGGTCGAAATAGACCTTGCCACTACACAGAATCAGGCGATCGACCTTCTTCGGATCTGACGGCTCTTTCTCGGGCAGCACTGTTTTGAAGGTGCCTGACGTAAGATCGTCAAGATCCGAGGTTGCCTCTTTATGTCGCAACAGGCTTTTTGGCGTTATCGCCACCAATGGCTTGCGCAGCGGACGTTTTACCTGACGGCGCAGCATATGGAATACCTGCGACGGGGTTGTTGGCACACACACCTGAATGTTGTGCTCTGCTGAAAGCTGTAGGAAGCGTTCAAGGCGGGCTGAACTGTGCTCTGGCCCCTGGCCTTCGTAACCGTGAGGCAGCAGCAAGGTCAGGCCACACAAGCGACCCCACTTATGCTCACCACTGGTCAGGAACTGATCAATAACAACCTGAGCGCCGTTGGCAAAGTCGCCAAACTGAGCTTCCCAGACCACGAGTCCACTCGGAGCCGTCGTTGAGTAGCCGTACTCGAATGCCATCACCGCCTCTTCGGACAGCAATGAATCATAGATCTCGAACTTCGGCTGATCGTCGGCAATATGTTCCAGGGCGGTATGGGTCGCGCCGTCTTTCTGGCTGTGCAGCACAGCATGGCGATGCGAGAATGTACCGCGACCGACGTCCTGACCGGTAATACGGATCGGGTGCCCTTCATCTAGCAGCGTGGCATAGGCCATGATCTCGCCATAGCCCCAGTTAATGGGCAGGGCACCAGCTGTCATTTTTTCGCGATCACTGATGATCTTGGACACCTGGCGCTGCACACCGAAACCTTCCGGTATATGGGTCAGTTTTTTACCAAGCTTCTGGATCGTCTTCAGAGCAACGCTGGACTTACACTTCGCTGTCCACTCATGACCCAGATACGGAGTCCAGTCTACATAGAGCTCCTTATTGGGCTCCTTAACCAGCGCCTTGACAACATGGTCGCCCTTGTCCAGCTCGTCACGGTAGTCCAGTTCAATCTGCTTCGCCTCTTCCTCGGTGATAACCCCGTCCGTCACCAGCTTTTCGGCGTAAAGGTTGCGAGTCGTTGTCAGCTTGCGAATTTTTTCGTACATAACCGGCTGGGTGGCAGCCGGTTCATCCGCCTCGTTGTGGCCGCGACGGCGATAGCACACCAGATCAATCACCACGTCATTCTTGAACTCGTGGCGATAATCCATGGCCATCTGGGTCACAAACATGACCGCTTCGGGATCGTCCGCGTTCACATGCAGAATCGGCGCCTGAATCATCTTGGCTACATCCGTGCAGTATTCCGTGGAGCGGGCGTCCTCCTGTTTGCTAGTGGTAAAACCGACCTGGTTGTTAATGACGATATGGATCGTACCGCCAACACCATAGCCCCGGGTCTGGGACATCTGGAAGGTTTCCATGACCACGCCCTGCCCTGCAAAGGCTGCATCACCGTGCATGATAATGGGAACACACTGAGTACCGTTAGGGTCTTCGCGGCGGGTCTGGCGGGCGCGAACTGAGCCCACAACCACTGGCGAGACAATCTCCAGGTGGGACGGGTTAAATGCCAGGGCCAGGTGAATTTCACCGCCCTCAGTCATCACGTTGGATGAGAAGCCCTGGTGATATTTAACGTCACCAGAACCGGAATCCGCGAGCTTCTTGCCCTCGAACTCGTCAAACAGTTCTTTAGGGTTTTTGCCGAGTGTGTTGACCAGGACGTTCAGGCGGCCACGGTGAGCCATGCCCAACACGATTTCCTTGGCGCCGTAACTGCCCGCCCTCTGGATAAGCTCATCCAGGCAGGGAATCAGGGTTTCACCACCCTCAAGGCCAAAACGCTTTACGCCGGGATAGCGGGAGCCCAGATACTTCTCCAGCCCTTCCGCCGCTGTCAGACGCTCCAGCAGATGCTTACGGGTAGCGGCTTCATAATTGGGACGCGAGCGCACCGGTTCCATGCGCTGCTGGAACCATCGCTTGATGCGGGTATCAACCACATGCATGTATTCGGCGCCGATGCTTTCGCAATAGGTCTGCCGCAGGCCGCCCACGATGTCCCGCAGCTTCATGGACTCGGAACCGAAGTTCAGGGAGCCGGTCTGAAACTCAAGGTCGTAATCTGCTTCCGAAAGCTCATGGAACGACGGATCGAGATCTTCCACCTGAGGACGATTCCAGACCCCGAGAGGGTCAAGTTTCGCTTCCTGGTGGCCCCGGAAACGAAAGGCGTTGATCAGCTGGAGCACCCGGATCTGCTTCTTGTCCGCATCCGCGGTTGCGCTTGCAGGCACACCGCTGCGGGCAATGAAACGCTGGTTGCGGGAAATGTGCTCAAACTGCTGGCGAATAGATGAATGATCTATATCGCGGCCTTTGTAGCCATCCACACTGGGAAGTTTATCGAAATAGCTGCGCCATTCTTCCGGCACGGCATTGGGGTCTGTCAGGTAGGTTTCGAAAAGCTGTTCAACATAGGCAAGATTCCCCCCCTGTAGGTGGGAAGTCTGCCATAACTGCTCCATTATGCTTTCGTGCATTTTGAATAGCTCACCTTGGGCTGGTGCGGGGAGCTGGCTATGGTCGGCCAGGGATAAATCTGAGTCAATACGGGTTTTTACGGGATCGACTGTGGCCACCACACCCAACAAGGATGTTTTCCACTCCCCGGTGGTTATTATACTCAGCAATGCCGCGAAGGAACCTTTTAAGTTCCCGTCACGGCTTGCGTAGTTTGCACCCTGTTAAGACCTTTGACTATAAGCCTTTGGTTGAAGAGCCCGCGTCGTTGCGGGCTCTTCCAGGTACTAGCCTTGTCAGTACATTATAGACGTTGTGCCGAATTCTGCTTACGTTGCCCGTTGAAGCAGAAGATTTCGGATATGACCGATCGCTCTTGTGGGGTTCAGGCCCTTCGGACACACACTGACACAGTTCATGATTCCACGGCAGCGGAATACGCTGAATGGATCATCCAGGTCGGCAAGGCGCTCAGCCTGGGCCGTATCCCGGCTGTCAGCCAGGAAGCGGTATGCCTGCAGAAGGCCTGCCGGGCCAATGAACTTGTCCGGGTTCCACCAGAACGACGGGCACGCCGTAGAGCAACAGGCACAGAGGATACACTCGTACAGGCCATCCAGTTTCTCCCGATCCTCCGGCGACTGGTAGCGCTCAATGGCGGGGGGCGGGTTGTCGTTTACCAGATATGGCATGACCTTCTCGTACTGCTTGTAGAAGAGGCTCATGTCCACGACCAGGTCCCGGATAACCGGCAGCCCAGGCAACGGGCGCAAAACCAGCTTGTTGTCCTTGAGAACCTCAGACAGCGGGGTGATGCAGGCAAGACCGTTCTTGCCGTTCATGTTCATGCCATCTGAACCACACACACCTTCCCGGCAGGAACGGCGGTAAGACATTGAAGCGTCGCGCTCCTTGATGAGATTCAGCACATCCAGGACCATCAGATCCTTACCTTCGGGAACTTCGACCTCTACGTCCTGCATATAGGGCGCATTGTCGCTTTCCGGGTTATAACGATAAAGGCTCACTAACATTTCGACGTCCCCCTCAGTAAGTCCGGACCTTCGGCTCAAACGTGTCAACTGTTTTCGGCGCAAAATTCACAGCACGCTTACCGACACGCTTGTCTACCGGGTAATACATAGAGTGTTTGAGCCAGTTCTCATCGTCACGCTCGGTAAAGTCGTTACGGGCGTGGGCGCCACGGCTTTCTTTACGTTCAAACGCGGAAATGGCGGTAGCCTGAGCCACTTCGAAAAGATTATCGAGCTCAAGCGCTTCGATACGGGCGGTATTAAAGGCGTTACTGGTATCAGCCAACCTGGTGTTACGAACACGCTCACCGATCGCGTCCAGCTTCTTCAGCCCCTCTTCCATGCTCTTGCCGTCACGAAATACGCCAAAGTACAGCTGCATGCAGCTCTGCAGGTCCTTGCGAACCTCGGCAACGCTTTCACCCTCGGAAGCACTGTTAAGACGGTCAAGACGAGCCATGGCATTCTTGATGTCCTGCTCGCTGGCGCCGTCAACCTCGAAGCCGCCACGAAGCTGTTCTTCAATGTGCAGGCCTGCGGCACGGCCAAACACCACAAGATCAAGCAGCGAGTTGCCCCCTAGACGGTTGGCACCGTGTACGGATACACAGGCCGCCTCGCCACAGGCGAACAGACCCGGGATCGGCTTGTCGCTACCACTCTCGTCCTGGGTCAGGGCCTGACCGCCGACGTTGGTTGGAATACCGCCCATCATGTAATGACAGGTCGGAACAACCGGAACCGGCTCTTTTACCGGGTCCACGTGTGCAAAGGTACGTGACAACTCACAGATACCCGGCAGACGCAGATTCAGGGTTTCTTCACCCAGATGATCCAGCTTCAGCAGTACATGGTCCTTCTCGGGACCACAGCCGCGGCCTTCAAGGATCTCGATAACCATCGACCGCGCGACAACGTCACGACCAGCCAGGTCCTTCGCGTTCGGAGCATACCGCTCCATAAAACGCTCGCCCTCGGAGTTGATCAGATAGCCACCCTCACCCCGGCAGCCTTCGGTCACCAGCGTGCCCGCACCGTGTATACCGGTGGGGTGGAATTGCCACATTTCCATGTCCTGCATCGGGAAGCCCGCACGCAGAGCCATACCAATGCCGTCGCCGGTGTTGATCAGGGCATTGGTGGTTGAGGCATAAATGCGCCCTGCACCACCGGTGGCCAGAACCGTTGCCTTGGATTTGATATATGCCACTTCGCCGGTTTCGATTTCAATCGCAACAACACCGACGACTTCATCTTTACTGTTTTTGACCAGATCGACCGCATACCACTCGTTTAGAAACGTCGTGCCGCCTTTCAGGTTTGCCTGATACAGGGTGTGCAGCAATGCATGACCTGTACGGTCGGCAGCAGCGCAAGTACGTGCAGCCTGAGTGGGGTTGTCCGGCCCTTTCGACTGGCCACCAAACGGACGCTGATAGATACGACCCTGTTCGGTTCGGGAAAACGGCAGCCCCATGTGCTCCAGTTCGAAAACCGCCTGCGGGCCTACCGAACACATGTATTCGACGGCGTCCTGATCGGCAATGTAGTCAGACCCCTTGACCGTGTCATACATGTGCCAGCGCCAGTCATCGTTGGGATCCGCACTGGCAATGGCGCAGGTAATGCCACCCTGGGCAGACACCGTGTGAGAGCGGGTCGGGAATACTTTGGTGATACACGCGGTATTGACGCCGGACTGGGTCAACTGAAGGGCGGCACGCATACCGGCACCGCCACCACCGATAACGATCGCGTCGTAAGACATAGTCTTGATGTTAGACATTAATTAAAGCCCCCAAAGAATCTGAATGCCCCAGACTACATACACAAACATTGTCAAACCACACAGTGCCTGAACCAGGAACCGGGGCAGAGCCGCCTTGATGTAATCCGTTGTTACTGTCCAGAGCCCCACCCAGGCATGCGCACCGATTGACAGCAGGGCAAGCAGGGTAAAGATGCGGAACCAGGTCTGATCAAACAGTGAAGACCAGGTTTCGTAGTTGACGTCGGACGTCAGCATGAACCCGAACAGAAAAATTGTATACAGAGCAAGTACGTAGGCGGTGACGCGCTGGATCAGCCAGTCGAATACGCCGCTGCGCCCAAGGTTCGTTACGCTGTTTACCATACCCAGACTCCTGCAAGAAGGATGAGAATAACGGAAACCACGACCGTGGCTTTCGCCGCAAGCCGGCCACTTTCCAACTCTTCGCCGATGCCCATATCCATCAGCAGGTGCTTGATACCCGCAACCAGGTGGTAAAGCAAGGCAGACAGAATGCCCCAGGTAATCAGCTTCGCAAGGAAGCTGTCCAGCAATCCACTAACGCGGCTGAAGCCTTCTTCCCCGGAAAGGGAAAGCTGAAGTCCGTAAAGCATGAAAGCGACACCCACAAAAATGATGATGCCACTGACGCGATGCAGTATGGACGTGATGGCTGGCAGCGGAAAATGGAACTTGCCGAGATCGAGATTTACTGGTCGTTTGCTATTCACAGCGCTCTCACACTCTCTCTTGGTTCCGCGGGCCGGAAAAACCGGGTGCGGATGGTTGGTATGTAACGATCATAGTGCGGGACGAATCCGGCACACGATTGCCTAAGGAGGGAGAAAAACCGGCATGCGCTCTTCTGAAGTCTGACGCTGCGGCCGGGTGTATCCCTTATTCCGGGGTACGGATTATAAGGAGTACCCCTCTCAATTACAAACGCGCAACCTTGTGAAAGCCCGTAAAATCAGGGCTTGGGACTTGCTATATAGTTAATTGACAAATTCGATTTGTGCAGGCCGGGTGGGCGTATCCCGGATTCCCCTGATTGACAGGGAATGTCAAATAACGGGTTTTATGGCCCCGTCCATTGACAAAAAAAGCCAACGCCCTATATTTTGCCGCCAGTTTTGCGATAATACGCGCCTTCCCGCGCTTTTAAATGCTGATAAATAGGAGAGCACCATGACCGACAGGAAAGCAACGCTTTCGGTGGGTGACAAGTCCATTGAGCTACCGGTTTACTCGGGCACCGTTGGCCCTGACGTCATTGACGTGAGAAGCCTGGTTCAGGAAGGCGTCTTTACCTACGATCCCGGATTTGTATCCACCGCGGCCTGCCAATCCCAGATCACCTATATTGATGGCGCCAACGGGGTTCTCCTGCATCGGGGCTACCCGATTGAAGAATTAGCGGAAAATTCCGACTATCTCGAAGTGTGCTACCTGCTGCTGAATGGCGAACTGCCCACGGTGGAAGAAAACAGAAAGTTCCACGAAACCATCAAAAGCCACACCATGCTGCACGACCAGATGCGCAACTTCTACCAGGGCTTCCGCCGGGATGCGCATCCGATGGCCATCATGTGTGGCGTGGTTGGGGCACTGTCCGCGTTCTACCATGACCAGATGGACGTTACCAACCTGCACCAACGGGAAATCACGGCGCATCGCCTGATTGCAAAGATGCCTACCATTGCAGCGTGGTCTTACAAGTACAGTATTGGCCAGCCGTTCGTGTATCCCCGCAATGACCTATCCTACTCCGAGAATTTCCTGCAGATGATGTTTGGCGTTCCTTGTGAGGAATACAAGCCAAACCCGATCCTGGCAAAAGCCATGGACAAGATCTTTATCCTGCACGCAGATCATGAGCAGAACGCGTCAACCTCTACCGTACGCCTGGCAGGCTCTACCGGCGCCAACCCCTATGCGTGTATTGCATCCGGCATTGCCGCACTATGGGGGCCCGCTCATGGTGGCGCCAACGAAGCGGTTCTGGACATGCTGGCGGAGATCGGCGATGAGGCCAATATCGAGAAGTTCATCGCCAAGGCCAAGGATAAGGACGACCCGTTCCGTCTGATGGGATTCGGCCATCGCGTCTATAAGAATTTCGACCCGCGCGCCAAAGTCATGGCGGAAACCGCACACGAAGTGCTGACCGAGCTGGGCCTGGAGAACGATCCATTGCTGAAAATTGCTCAACGTCTGGAGAAAATTGCCCTGGAAGACGAATATTTCGTCAATCGCAAGCTTTATCCGAACGTGGACTTCTACTCTGGCCTGATTCTCAAGGCAATCGGTATTCCTACCTCCATGTTTACCGTTATCTTCGCCCTTTCCCGGACCATTGGCTGGTTCTCCCACTGGAACGAGATGGTCAGCGGCGACTACCGCATCGGCCGTCCGCGCCAGCTCTACACTGGCGAGGCAGCCCGGAAATACCCCAAAAAATAAACAACAACGGGTTATCTGAAAAAGGCCGCTGCACAGCAAGCCGTTCACCTAAAGTGGATCTGAACGGCTTGGCCAGGCCCGAAAAGGCGCTATACTACTGGACATCCAGACAGTATGGTGCCTTTTTTTATGAGAAAGAAATCTTGCCAGAAGGATTGGCCGCGAGTTCCTGAGAGTTTTGAGGGAATTCAAGTCAACGGGTGCGGGGCACCAGATTGCGAGAATTTTGGTCTCGCGCCTGTCCCCGAAGAAAGGATACCCAAAGAATCTAATAGAGAAACGCATCACCGTCAAATACAGGATATGCCGGAGCCTTTCCGAATTCAGGGAACCGGTGTAAATTCCGCTACCTTGACCTGCAAATCTTGTGAAGCCCGAAAACAATCCGGTGAGTTTTCTGGCAGCATTACCTCGGTACTGAAAAGTAACCAAGCAGTCTCCCAGGAACTCAATCGCATCAGTCGATATCTGTCGGGTGCTGACTTAAATTGCCCCAACGGATGCACCTATGATGGCGGGGAAATAAAGCGTCGCGGGAAAACCGCCTCGGGTTCTCAGCGGTATCAATGCCTCTCATGCCAGAAGACATTCACACCCAAGAAAAGAAACCGCACCCACCGGAAACCCGAAACGAACAAGTTATTCTTCAAACTTCTGGTCAACCGCACCCCCTTACGACGTATCGCTGAAATCCAGTCTATTCGTCCGAAGACGCTCTACGGAAAAATAAACTTCCTGCACCGACAGTGCCTAGATTTTGCAAGTCGCCGGGAAGCTGAGCTGAAGAAAATGGATATTCATCGATTGTACCTGGCGACAGATCGCCAAGTACAAATCAGCAACTGGACGCAGCGGAAAGATAAACGGAACTGTGAGGTTTATGGAATCGCTACGGCCTGTCTCCGGACCGGTTATGTGTTCGCCTTCAACTTCAATTTCGATGCGAGCGTGGACCAAGATCAGATAGAAAAGCACGCTATCGAGATTGGTGATTATGACCGCCCGAAGCATCATCGCGAATACGCAAGGTTGTGGCTAAAGCAGGAGTTTGCAGATGCCTCCAGGCGCTCCTCACGCCGCGCAGAGCAACTGGCGGCAGGGTCTTTGGCTGAGGAAGTGCAGCGCAAGGCTGCGTTTGATAGTACCGTGAATGTGAGCGGCTCCTCTGAAGATTTTGACTCCACAACTCGCCTTCCGGCAAAGGGAGTCTTGATCCATAACGAATACACCATGACGGCTCATTTCTTTCTGTTGAAACATCTCTTGGGATCTGTAGGGCGAACTCGTTTTTATATGGACCAGGACTCGGGAATGCGAGGCGCATATCTCTCAGCGTTCCGGGACAAAATACTGAACGGAGAATCAGATGGTTTTTTAATCAGAGCGAGCAAAGAGAAAACTGTCGATGCCAAGCGACAATTAATCCGAGACTCTCAAGATCTGATCAGCGAATTTGCTGGCGTCTCTGTCCAGAAGATGTCACGGAAGGAAAGAAAGGAAGTCATCAAACAAATGTTGATAGACCGGATGCAAAAACCGCTGTCCTTTCCGAAATCACCCGAAAAATGGGTTCAGCATCCTGAAGCTACAATGGCAGAGTCAGAAAAAATGATCGCAGCCATCACCCAGATCGACCGTTACTCGCTGGATCACCAAGCGAGTCTTCTTCAAATGGGATCGCTGCACGCGGTAGATCGTTTCTTTATGCAAATCCGGCGAGCCATGAGTTGTTTTGAACGACCATTTGGCTCCGGAACCAGTGGTCGGAGGGTCTGGTACGGTTACTCACCATACAATCCGGACCGATACAGCCAACTTGGAGACATTTACCGGGTTTATTACAACTACTGCAAAACAAATGAAGAAGGAACGACTCCGGCGATGCGCCTGGGTTTAGCAAAAGGCCCTGTAGACTTGGAAAAAATCATCTATCTCGACAAATACACGAAGGCCAGCTCATAAAAAAGGGCCGGTGGATAAATCCACCGGCCCTCTTGGTCACCCAGCCTGGTCAAACCAGATCCACTTTAGGTGAACGGCTTGGCTGCACAGCGGCCTTTTTTGTGCCTGCTCATTCTGTAATGATTAAATCTGATTTCCCCAACAACAACCGGATTCCGGAGACAGTCTTTATGAGCGTAACAGCAGCATTTATTGGGCTTGGCATAATGGGTTACCCCATGGCCGGCCATCTTGCAAACGCAGGGATCAACGTACGGGTATGGAATAGAAGCGCCGGTAAATCAGAAACCTGGGTCGACGAGTACCCGGGCAATGCCTGTGAATCTATTGCCGCCGCCGTCTCCGAGGCGGACTTCGTGTTTACTTGTGTTGGTGCCGACCATGATCTTGTCGAAGTTTACGAAGGGCCTGACGGCATCATCGCCAACGCCAAGCCCGGCGCCGTTCTGGTGGACCACACGACGGCCTCTGCAGGCATCGCCGAACAGCTGGCGCAACTTGCCAGGGCACGTAATCTGGAGTTTGTTGACGCACCTGTCTCCGGTGGCCAGCAAGGTGCCGAGAACGGAAAGCTCACGATCATGTGCGGCGGTGAACATGATCCCTTTTCGCAAGCGAAGCCTCTGATGGAGAATTATGCCAAGGCCCTGAACCTGATGGGCCCGGTTGGCAGCGGCCAAAAAACCAAGATGGTAAACCAAATTGCCATCGCTGGCCTGGTCCAGGGCCTGTCCGAGGCGCTTCACTTTGCAGAGCAGGCGGAGCTCGATGTACGCAAAGTCGTGGATGTTATCTCCAAGGGTGCAGCCCAGTCATGGCAGATGGAAAACCGCTCCGGCACCATGATTGACGGCGAATTCGACCATGGGTTTGCCGTTGACTGGATGCGTAAAGACCTGGCCATTTGCCTGGAGGAAGCGCGGAAGAACGGTGCCCGGCTACCGGTTGCGGCTCTGGTGGACCAGTTTTATGGGGATGTTCAGCAGATGGGCGGGAGACGCTGGGACACGTCGTCGCTGATTCAACGGCTTCGGAAAAAGTGATTTTTGGCCACGAAATCCATATAGAACACGAAAAATACGATAGAGCCTTGTGGTCTTTCCATCGCGGATCTTTGTTCGTGTTCTATAGTGGTTTTCGTGGCAATATCGTCTTTGGCTTTTCTTTCCCTGTCCTTCCGTGGCTAAAAACTATTTCTTTTTGTCCTGCGGAACCCAGCGCCCGTTCTCGTACCAGGCTGACCAGCCTGTCGCCTTGCCGTCCTTCTCCGACATGACGTACTGCTCTTTGCTCTTACGGCTGTAACGGATGACCGTGGGATTGCCCTCGGGATCCTTTTCGGGCGCATCCATCAGGTAATCGTATTTCGGATCAATTTCCTTGCGATGGGGCTTGATCTCCATGACCAGCGGTGGCCTGGTCTCCCTGTTCTTGGGGAACTTGCTGGCAGCCAGGAACAGCCCTGACGCGCCATCACGCAATACATAGGTGTCATCCACTTTCTGGCACTGCAACTCCGGCATGGGCACGGGGTCCATCTTCGGCGGGGCAGGCTCACCACTCTTCAGCAGTTTGCGGGTATTCTTGCAATCCGTGTTCGTGCAACCGAAGTACTTACCGAAACGGCCGGTCTTGAGCTGCATTTCGGAGCCGCACTTGTCACACTCAAGGGTAGGGCCTTCATATCCCTTGATCCGGAAGGTGCCTTTCTCCACCTCATAGCCAGAGCAATCCGGGTTGTTACCGCATACATGGAGCTTTCGGGTTTCGTCCACCAGATAGCTGTCCATGGCGGTACCGCACTTCGGGCAGCGGCGCTTCTTGCGCAGCAGGCGGCTTTCGCCCTCACCTTCCACATCTTCGTCGGCGCTGACCACTTCATCACCCGACACGAGGTTGATGGTGGTCTTGCAACGTTCTTTAGGTGGCAGCGAGTAGCCGGAGCAGCCCAGAAACACACCGGTGCTGGCGACACGTATCTGCATCGGCCGACCACAGCTCGGGCAGGGAATGTCCGTTTCTGTGGGCGTATTCGCCCTCATGCCACCGTCTTCACCACTCTCGGCCGTTTCCAGTTGCTGACGGAACCGGCCATAAAAATCGTTCAGTACCTTTTTCCACTCAACGTCTCCGCCTGCAATCTCATCCAGTTCGTCTTCCATCCTCGCGGTAAAGTCGAAGTCCATCAGGTTCGGGAACGATTCAGACAGGCGCTCAGTGACGATCTCGCCCATTTTTTCCGCATAGAAACGGCGGTTCTGCAGACGAACATAGCCCCGATCCTGGATAGTGGAGATGATCGAGGCGTAGGTCGACGGTCGGCCAATGCCCTGCTTCTCGAGCTCCTTGACCAGGCTGGCTTCGGTATACCGCGGCGACGGTTTGGTGAAATGCTGGGTCGGGTCCAGCTTCTTGAGCTCCAGGGTTTCATCAACCTGGATATCCGGAAGCGCGATATCTTCGTCTTTCTTACCGGACTGCGGTGCGACCTTGAGAAAACCCTCGAACTTGATGATGCGTCCGCGGGTACGAAGCTCATAATCCCCGTTGGCAACCACTATGGAAGTACTCAGGAACTCCGCATCAGCCATCTGACAGGCAATGAACTGGCGCCAGATCAGGTCATACAGCTTCTCAGCGTCCTTCTCCAGGCCACTGATATCAGCTGGCCTGCGGGCCACATCTGTTGGCCGAATCGCTTCGTGAGCTTCCTGGGCGCCCTCCTTGCTGCCGTAGACTCTCGAAACAGCAGCTTCATTTTGTGCGCTCGAATTGCCGTCACTCTTTCTATGGAGATATCGCGCCCCATATTGACTCTTAACAAATTCGTGACAACTGGCCACTGCGTCCTGGCTCAGGTTGGTGGAGTCCGTACGCATGTAGGTAATAAAACCCGCCTCGTAGAGGCGTTGAGCCAGCATCATTGTTTTCTTGACGCTGAACCCCATGCGGTTACTGGCGGCCTGCTGCAGTGTGGACGTGATGAACGGAGCTGAAGGCCGCGACCGGGTCGGCTTGTCTTCCCGCCTGGCGACCTTGAAGGTTCCCGCTTTCAGGCGTTCGACATGCTCGGAGCTTTGCTTCTCGTTGACCGGACGATAGACCTTGTCATCATAACGGGTGACTTCAAAGCGAACCGGCTGTTCCGCCTGTTTCGAAGCGAGGTCCGCATGCAACTGCCAGAATTCTTCGGGAACGAACTTACGGATTTCCCGCTCCCGCTCGACGATCAGCCTGACCGCTACCGACTGAACTCGGCCAGCGGAGAGACCTCGGGCAATCTTGGCCCACAACAACGGGGACACCATGTAACCCACAACACGGTCCAGAAAGCGGCGGGCCTGCTGGGCATTAACCCGGTTGGTGTCCAGATTACCGGGATCCTTGAAGGCCTCCTGAATGGCACGCTTGGTAATCTCGTTGAATACCACGCGACGATACTTTTCGGGCTCACCGCCAATGGTTTGCTGAAGGTGCCAGGCGATAGCCTCCCCTTCACGGTCCAGATCCGTTGCCAGGTAGATGTGGTCGGCGGATTTTGCCAGGCGCTTGAGTTCACTGACGACCTTTTCCTTGCCGGGCAGAATCTCGTAGCGGGCACTCCAGTCGTGGTCCGGGTCAACACCCATGCGGGCAACCAGCTGTTCCCGGGATTTTCGCTTTTTGTGAGCCGCTTTTTCGTCCGGGCTCAACTTGCGAGTCAGTGCAGCTTGCCTGGCCCGTTCTTTGGGATCCGAGGTTGAGCCGCTGCCACTGACGGGCAAGTCGCGAATATGCCCGACACTCGACTTCACTATAAAGTCTGAGCCCAGGTATTTGTTGATGGTCTTCGCTTTCGCTGGCGACTCGACAATAACGAGACTTTTACCCATATCGGAGATCTGTGTCCTTGGCGATAATCGGTTAAAAAACAATCAAACCGTAAACTCGCTGTAAAATCAGTCGGCTAGAAAACACTCAATAGCCGTCACATTGGTATAGGTGCATTGTTTTACAGGGTCAAGAAAAGCAAGACAACCCATTCTTCTGTTTGGGGCCCGCTTTTTTGCAAGCTCAGATACAGGAAAGCCCGGCGTTTGCCGGGCCTCCCGAGAACCTGCTACTAATTCGCGTTAACGAATCAGAGCCGCTCCCACACAGTTGCAATGCCCTGGCCCAGGCCGATACACATGGTGGAAACACCAAGCTTACCGCCGTTGGCCTGCATTACGTTCAGCAGGGTTGTGGAGATTCGTGCACCAGAGCAGCCCAGCGGATGGCCAAGGGCAATCGCGCCGCCATTCAGGTTCACTTTCTCTTCCATCACGCCCAGTAGCTTCAGGTCTTTCAGGACCGGAAGTGACTGACCGGCGAAGGCTTCGTTCAGTTCCCAGAAATCGATATCTTCGACTTTCAGGCCTGCACGCTTCAGCGCCTTCTTGGTAGCCGGAACCGGACCATAGCCCATGATTGCGGGATCACAGCCGGCAACCGCCATGCTGCGGATCTTCGCCATTGGCTTCAGTCCCAGGGCTTCAGCGCGCTCCGCGGACATCAGCACCATGGCAGCAGCGCCGTCGGTCAGCTGCGAAGAGGTACCGGCCGTAACGGTGCCGTTCTTCGGGTCGAAGGCCGGCTTCAGCTGGCCCAGTGAATCGACCGTCGTCTCGGGACGAATCGTTTCGTCTTCTTCGATCAGCTTCACGAAACCGTTTTCATCATGACCCTGGATCGGCACGATTTCGTTCTTGAAACGGCCTTCCTGGGTCGCTTCGTGGGCCAGGCGGTGTGAACGAGCGCCAAACTCGTCCTGCTGTTCGCGGGTAATACCGTGCATCTTGGCCAGCATTTCCGCGGTCAGGCCCATCATGTTGGAGGCTTTGGCAGTGTACTTCGACGCCGCCGGGTTGTGGTCGAAACCGTCAGTCATGGGAATGTGACCCATGTGCTCGACACCACCCACAAAGAACACATCGCCGTTGCCAGTCTGGATTGCCTGGGCAGCGGTGTGAATCGCACTCATGGCAGATCCACACAGGCGATTGACAGTCTGCGCCGCAGATTCGTGGGGGATGCGTGTCAGCAGTGAGATCTGACGTGCCACGTTGAAGCCCTGTTCCTTGGTCTGGTTTACACAGCCCCAGATCACATCTTCAACTTCTTTCGGGTCGAGCTTCGGGTTGCGCTCAAACAGTGCTTCAATCAGCGAAGCCGACAGGTTTTCCGCACGTACATTGCGGAAGCAGCCATTCTTGGCGCGACCCATCGGACTCCGCACGCAATCGACGACGACAACGTCTCTCGGATTAAGGCTCATAGATCTTTCTCCGTTCGGAAATCTCGTTCAGGGTTAGCCAAAAAACTTTTCGCCAGTCTTGGCCATTTCGCGCAGTTTCTCGGTCGGGTGATACAACGCACCAAGATCTGCAAACTTGTCTGCCAGCTCGACGAACTTGTCGACACCCATGTCGTCGATATAACGCAGGGCGCCACCGCGGAACGGCGGGAAGCCGATACCGAAGATCAGGCCCATATCGGCGTCTGCCGGGTCTTCAACAATGCCGTCTTCCAGGCAGCGAACGGTTTCCAGACACAGGGGCAGCATCATCCGGGCGATGATGTCCTCGTCGCTGAAGTCGTTCTTACCCTGAACAACCGGCTCAAGCAGCTTGTAGGTCTCTTCGTCGACTACCTTCTTCTGCTTGCCCTTGCGGTCCAGCTCGTACTTGTAAAAGCCCTTGTCGTTCTTCTGTCCGTAACGGTTGTTGTCGAACATAACGTCAATGGCTGTGGTGCCTTCGTGCTTCATACGGTCCGGGAAGCCTTCGGCCATCACTTCACCGGCATGCTTGCCGGTATCCATGCCCACAACGTCCAGCAGATAGGCAGGGCCCATCGGCCAGCCGAACTTTTCCATAACCTTGTCGACATGCTGGAAGTCAGCACCGTCACGCACAAGATTCACAAAACCGCCGAAGTACGGGAACAACACACGGTTAACCAGGAAGCCCGGGCAGTCGTTTACAACGATCGGGGTTTTGCCCATGGCCTTGGCATAGGCAACAGTGGTTGCGATTGCACGATCGGACGTCTTCTCGCCGCGGATGACCTCAACCAGTGGCATCATATGCACCGGGTTGAAGAAGTGCATGCCGCAGAAGTTTTCCGGACGCTTCAGGTTTGTCGCCAGTTTGTTGATGGAGATTGTCGAAGTGTTGGACGTGAGGATTGTGTCTTCACGGACACTGTCTTCGGTCTCGCGCAGAACCGCGTCCTTCACCTTGGGATTCTCAACAACTGCTTCAACAACCAGGTCTACGTTCTTGAAATCGCCGTAGTTCAGGGTTGGCGTAATGTTGTTCAGAACGTCCGCCATCTGGTCGGGCTTCATCTTGCCCTTGTCGATGCGCTTGGTCAGCAGCTTCTTGGCTTCTTTCAGGCCAAGAGCGATACCGTCCTGATTGATATCCTTCATCAGGATAGGTGTGCCTTTAAGCGCAGACTGGAAAGCAACACCGCCACCCATGATACCGGCACCCAGTACGGCGGCCAGGTTTACATCGTTGGCTTCTTTTTCCCAGGCCTTGGCCTTTTTCTTCAGTTCCTGGTCGTTCAGGAACAGGCCAACCAGGCACGCGGCAACGTTGGTTTTGGCCATCTTGGCGAAGCCCTTGGCTTCAACCTCGATCGCCTTGTCGCGGGTCAGGCCGGCGTGCTTCTGCATCACCTTGATGGCCTCGACCGGTGCCGGGTAGTTCTTGCCAGCCTGGCCGGCAACGAAAGCTTTGGAGATCTCGAACGCCATCATGCTTTCCATGGCGTTCAGCTTGATCTTGCCCTTCTTCTCTTCGCGACGGGCCTGGAAGTCCAGCTTGCCATCGTTGCATTGGTTGATGATGCCAACCGCAGCTTCTACTAGCTTATCAGCTTCAAGCACTGCGTCGACGGCGCCAATCTTCAGGGCCTTATCGGCACGATTCTCGGTACCGCCACAGATCCACTCAACGGCATAGTCAACGCCCACCAGGCGAGAAAGGCGAACAGTACCGCCAAAGCCAGGGAAAATGCCCAGCTTCACTTCCGGAAGGCCCACTTTAGCCTTGTTATCCATTACCCGGTAATCGGTGGCCAGGCACATTTCGAAGCCGCCACCCAGAGCCATACCGTTGATCGCGGTCACGGTGGGAAAAGGCAGGTCTTCAATAGCGCTGAATACGTCGTTGGCTTTCAGGTT
Source organism: Marinobacter sp. (assembly GCA_046260345.1). GTDB lineage: Bacteria > Pseudomonadota > Gammaproteobacteria > Pseudomonadales > Oleiphilaceae > Marinobacter. The sequence continues at coordinate 53,570 of JBHEPI010000120.1, forward strand.
GTTGGCAACCAGATCTTCTTCCGGCCCTGCGAACAGGTCGGTGAATTCTGTAATATCGGCACCAACAATAAAACTGTCCTTGGAGCTGGTGACTACCAGGCCCTTCAGGCCCTTCTTCGCTTCCAGCTTGTCAGTCGCGGCGCGGAGCTCTTCAATCGTCAGACGGTTGAACTTGTTCACTGACTCACCCTGCAAGTCAAAGTTCAACTGAGCGATCCCGCCTTCGATCTCTTTAACCGTGATGGCTTTACCTTCGTAAATCATCAACTGATCTCCAGTCTGTGTTTGGAACTGCTATAACAGCCGCACAAGCGCTCGCAAAGCGGCCGCTGATGCAGCGAGATTTCGGTCACTATTTTTGATCATTACCCCGATCAACCGATCCAAAATTCATACAGTCGTTTGAATCGTGAGGTGACACGATGAAAAAAAACAGCTCGTTTGTCAATTTGTTTCTGGAAGAATCAACACGACCAGCCTCCGAATGAGCAGCCGAACGGCGTCTGGAAGCAAATGGAATTGTTGTTTATCAAGCACGTAGTCAGAGTTTTTGATGCGGAATGGGAACATGATCACGTAAATTTCAAATTTGTTTACATTTGCTCCTGCCCCACTCCGGAAAACTGCTTGATTGGCCGGCCCAGTTACTTTACCTTCGGATTAAGACTTTAGTCCACAATAATAAAACAGCCTTACGGAGACCCATCCGATGAAAGACGCTCGCCTGCGGGTACGCTCACTTGTAACCGCTTTGATACTGTTGCTGATTACTTCTTTCACCGTTCGTGCACAGCAAGGCGGAGGAGACGGTTTTCTTTACGACCTGCACAGCTTCCGTATCAGCAATTACATGGCACTGGATGCCTACTATCGCTTCAGTGCCACCGGTGATACCGAAACCCTGAACGAAATTGTTGCAGCTATCAATGAAGCCAACGAAGCCATGAACTCCGTTGATGACAGCACCGCCGGGGTTCTCTCTTCCGACCAGGTTGAGAGTCTCAACGCAGAGTTTGACGAATTCAAAGACCTGATGCGAAGCAATATCAATGACGTGCGCAACACCGGTTACCCGGACTTGCGCCTTGTCTCCGATATGGCAAATCAGGCCCTGATGGTGAGCCAGGTAACCACCGAGATGTAC
>JBHEPI010000140.1:0-3478 GCA_046260345.1 Marinobacter sp.
GCCGCAGGTGGCGCCATTGGCCTGATCGAGAATGGCGACCTGATCCGCATCGACATCCCCAACCGTTCCATCAACGTGGAAATAGATCAGACCGAACTGGATCGCCGCCGGGTCGAGAGAGATGCAAAAGGCTGGAAGCCCGAACTGTCCAGGCCACGCAAAGTCTCAGCTGCACTGAAGGCCTACGCCCTGCTGGCAACCAGCGCCGACAAGGGCGCGGTCAGGGATCTGGAAAAACTGGACTGAACGCAAAGGGCCCGGAGTAGAAGATACCACCGGGCCCCAAGGTTTACAGAATTGCGGCTACGGTCAGATCCTAGAAGAAGGACCAGCCACCGTCGTCATCTTCCTCGATATCGTCCTCTTCCTCCTTGGCCTGTGCAGGCTCTTCAGACTCGGATGCAGCGCTGGAGGAGCCAGAGGTATTCTGTGATGGTGATCCCGCGGAACCTGACGAGGCAACTTGTACGGACAGCATACCCAGTGCTTCCTTGGTGGCGTCGTCCAGTTCACCTGAGGCGCTCAGCCCCTGGTCTCGCTGGAATTCAGTAAGTTCAGAACGCGTCGCCTCATCCATCTGCGGACTGACGTTTGTGACCTCATAGCCCGCGCCATAGAGCGCATTCTTAAGAGCCACGGTCTCATTTGCCAGTGCGTGGGGGGCTGCGAAGGTGGTCGCTCCGAGCATTACTGCTGCAGCCAGCCGGCTTCGCATTGCGTTTTTCGTGGTCATGGGTCTACTCCGGTTTCCTGTTGTTTTTTATTGTGTTGCCAGTCCGACAGGATGGACACTACCACCAAAGCTTAACATATCTAGTCAGCGCCGGGCTTTTCAGATTGTTGCGTTTCTGTAGCCCTCTCGTGCAGGTTGTGCACTGCTGTTTCCGGCATTTCCCCGAACTCCCGGATAAAGATACCCCAGAAGGCCATGAACAGAGCCGCCACCAATGGCCCCATCACGAAACCATTGACGCCAAACATGACGATCCCGCCCAGCGTTGAGAGCAGCACAATATAATCCGGCAGCTTGGTATCCCGACCAACAAAGATCGGGCGCAGGATGTTGTCGGAAAGCCCTATGACAATCGAGCCGTACGCCGTGAGGATAATCGCCGAGACGACCTCCTCGGTAGCCGCCAGGTACAGGGCCGCCGGTACCCAGACCAGGGCAGCGCCTACTGCGGGAATGAGCGAGACAATCGCCATCACCACACCCCATAACAGCGCACCCTGTATATCCAGCAACCAGAAAATCAGGCCGCCAAGGGCACCCTGAATGATTGCAATCAGCAGGTTGCCCTTGACCGTTGCCCGGGTAACCTCTGCAAATTTCGCAAGCAGCAGACGCTCTCGCGCATCTCCCAACGGCAGGGCCTGGATAAGCAGATCCACCAGCTTGCTACCATCCCGAAGCAGGAAAAAGGCCAGATACACCATCAGCGCCAGACCCAGAAAAAACTGGAAGGTGTTCTGGCCGACCCCGAGGGCCTGCTTCGCCAGAAACTGGCTACCACCGACGAAGGCGTTGACCACCCGATCCCTGACCTCCGCGAAATCCATGCCGAACTGGGCAAAGAAGGCCTCGATCGCAGGGAACGACTGGTTTACCCGGTCTATATACTCACCAGGGCGAAGCTCGCCATTCTGAATCTGCTGGTAAACAGAAAGCCCCTCTGCAACCAGGGAGGTCACCAGTGCCAGCACTGGAATGACCACGATAACCAGGCAGATCAGAAGCGTCAGCAGTGCAATCACATTGGGACGATCACCCAGCCGCCTTGCCAGCCGTTCACGCACCGGATGAAAAATTAGCGCAATTGCCACCGCCCAGAAGATGGGGCCAAAAAAGGGCTTCATCAGCAAAACAAAGGCCAGGGAGACGCCCACAAGCATGGCCAGAAAAGTCCGTGTCTCCAGTTTTCCGTACATAAAATGATCCTGATTCTGGTTGCCGTCCGGGACACTAGACTACCACGGCGCCGTGGCCAGTCCAGCGGCTTTCAGGTTATAGTGGACGGTTATTGGTCATTCGTTAAACAGGTCCGACATTGGATAGCGAAGAGTTTGATGTGGAGACAGCGCTGGATGCCGCCATTGCCCTTAATCGGGTATTGGCCGCCAGAACTCATCGTCGCAAGGTGATGGGCCAGGAAGTGCTTGTGCCCGGACAACTGGGAGAAGCTCTGCATCTCCCGCGAATCATCAGGCGACTCCAGAGCAAGCAGCTGCGCCAGCGAGAGCAAGGGCTCGAGGAGCTGCAGGAACTGTGGCCAACCCTGTCCCTCGCTACCCGCGAAAAAGTGCTCGATCGCATCGGCTGGTACGACCCCAAATCTCTCGACTGGGAAGACAAACGCTCCAACCGCCGCCCGATCGCTGACTCCGACCATTGACTGCAGAAACCATCACCAGCGGACCGTGGAGAAACTTCATAACTGCTTGAAAAGGCAACCTGATTCAAACAGCCAACGCACTGTTACGTAAACCAAACACACAAATTTTCCATCTGCTTTATCCTGACCCGAGAAGGCTGCGGTAACACCAGCCACGCAACCACTCAGTCAGGACAGTCGATGGCATGCGCATTCTGAGAACCGATGAAGCCCGCTTCGCAGGTCTTCCGGACTACCCTTTTTCTCCTCATTATCTGGACGTCGAGCCAGGCCTGAGAGTGCACTATGTGGATGAAGGCCCTTGCGATGCATCGACTGTGCTGATGCTGCACGGAGAACCATCCTGGTCGTATCTTTATCGACACATGATTCCACTGGTGGCAGGAGCCGGCCACCGCGTGCTGGCGCCTGACCTGGTGGGTTTCGGAAAATCCGACAAGCCTGCCAGCGTGGACGACTACAGCTACGAGCGCCACATCAAATGGCTGTCCACGTGGGTTAAAGCACTGGATCTGAAGAATATCACCCTGGTTTGCCAGAACTGGGGTTCCCTGCTGGGCCTGCGCCTGGCGGCGGAACATCCGCACCTGTTCCGCCGGATTATCGTTGGCAACGGCATGCTGCCAACCGGCGATACCCCCGTGCCCGCCGTGTTCTCACTGTGGAAGGCCTTTGCCACCCACAGCCCCTGGTTTCCGGTGGGCAGAATCGTCCAGTTGGGCACGGAAAGAGCCATGAGCAAGGCCGAGATCGCCGCCTATGAGGCCCCCTTCCCGAGCGCCGAATTCAAGGCTGGGGCGCGGGCATTTCCCAGGCTGGTCCCGGTATCTTCCGACAACCCCGCCAGTGATGCCAACAAGGCTGCCTGGCGCGTACTGGAACAGTGGAAAAAACCCTTCATAACCTGTTTCAGCAGCGGTGATCCCATTACCCGGGGCGGTGACCGTTACATGCAGCGGCGCATTCCAGGCGCCCATGGGCAACCCCACATAACCCTGAGGGGCGGTCATTTCCTGCAGGAAGATTCGCCGGACGACTTTGCCCGCATTATCATCGATGCCTGCAAGTCAGAAATGGCGGCCTGA
>JBHEPI010000173.1:0-3419 GCA_046260345.1 Marinobacter sp.
CAGCACCGGTTGTCTGGCTGCTCACAGACAAAAAGCCCGGACACCGCAATCAGTTGAAAGGACTGGGAAACCGTTTGAGGGTGCTGGCCGGCGCCAGCGTTTCCGAAGTTAATGCCACGGAATATTCGGTCCCCCTTTGGCGAGCGCTTCTGGGGATTGCTCCTGCCATGGATGGCACCCTGGCCGCACCCGATCTGATGATTGCCGCGGGTAGCGGCACCCATCGTCTGCTACTATCGCTTCGGCGGCGCAGACAGGCAAAAACCGTGGTACTTATGAAACCGGGCTTTCCCATCGGGTGGGTCGATGCGGCCATCATTCCCGAACACGATGCCATAGCGCCCGCCAGACACATCCTGACCACCGAAGGCGTTATCAACGCCATTACTCCGCTGGCTCGCATTACCGACAAACCCGAAGGCCTGATCCTTACTGGTGGTCCTTCACCCCACTACGACTGGGATGACGATATGGTCCTGGAGCAGATATCCCAGCTTATGGGGCGCTATCCCGAATGGCGCTGGACCATCAGCGGCTCCCGCAGAACACCGGCCGCACTGCTGAAAAAACTGCAGGAACTGGCAGGCCCAAAAGTCACAGTTGTGGATCCGGAACGAACCCACTCAAGCTGGCTGCCACATCAATTGGCCGCATCCCGCGCCGTCTGGGTCACACCGGACAGCGGTTCCATGGTTTGCGAGGCGTCTACATCCGGTGTTCCCACCGGCGTTTTTGAACTGGCTCCCAGACCCAAAAGCCGGGTCGCCCGCGGCATGGCCAGCCTGGTGGAAAAAGGGTACGTTGCCCGCTGGAGTGACCATGCTGCGGTGATGGCCGGCAAACTGTCGGAAACCCACCACCTGTGGGAAGCTGACCGGGCCGCGCGATGGCTGATCCAACACTTTCTGAAGGGAGGCAAGCGTTGAGGATCCTGCAGGCTTTACCGGCGCTGTACAGTGGTGGTGTTGAACGGGGCACCGTGGAATTTGCCGCCGATCTCGTCAAACGCGGGCACGAGTCCTTTGTGGTATCAAAAGGCGGGCCCCTGGCGGAACAGCTTCGCGGCCAGGGCTCGAAGCATATTTTCATGCCAATCCACCGAAAGAATCCGGCCTCTTTCGGGCAGATTCTGCCGATGAGGAAACTGCTGCTGGAGCTGAAACCAGATATTGTGCATGTCCGCTCCCGCATGCCTGCCTGGATCATCTTTCTGGCCCTGAAAACGATTCCGGCCAACCAGCGGCCGGCTGTAGTCTCCACGTTTCATGGCATGTATTCCGTCACGCCCTACAGCGCCATCATGACCCGGGCTGACCACATAATTGCCGTATCCGGGTGCGTGAAGGATTATGTTCTGAACAACTATCCGGTGCCGGAAGAAAAGCTGACGGTGATCCAGCGCGGCGTCGACGTGGACGCCTTCCAGCAACGGGAGCTCAGTACACAATGGCTGGACCGGTGGTTCCGGCAATACCCGCAACTGGCCAACCAGAAAATCATCATGATGCCCGGGCGTATTTCGCGATGGAAAGGCCAGCTGGATTTTCTGGCCATAATGGCGCAACTGGTGCAGGTACGGCCGGATTGCCACGGCATCATTGTAGGCGGCGCGGAGCCGGGCAAGGAGAGCTTTCTGGAAGAACTGGAAAAGGAACGTGCCCGCCTGAATCTGACCGACAAGGTGAGCTTCCTGGGCCAGCGCAATGACATGACCACTCTCTACCTGCTGGCCGATGTGGTTTGCCACATGTCCACCAAACCGGAACCCTTCGGGCGCACGGTTACCGAGGCCCTGGCCTCGGGCACACCAGTGGCCGCCTTCGACCGCGGCGGTGCCGCCGAAACGCTTCGCGCCTGTTTCCCCGAGGGCCTGGTAAAGCCGGACAACATAGAGGCGTTTACGCAAACTGCGCTGTCCCTGATTGACAGGCCCGAATCAGAGATCGAGATTCCCTGGCGGTTCCGGCTTGAAGCCCAGACGGAGACCACGCTTCGGGTCTATGAATCCGTGCTGGCTCGGAGACAGGCGGAAAAATGAGTACGCAGGGCCAACTGACCATTGCTCTGGCTATTGCAACACCTGGAACCGGCTGGGGTGGCATGGAAAAGCATTCGGCAGATCTCGTAGTTGCCCTTGCAGCCGAAGGGCATGAGGTTCACGTGCTGGCCCATGCCGCCTATCAGGACCGGTTTGCAGACCCAGTGAGGTTCCACCCCCTGCCCTTTCAGCTCGGCCGGCGCAACCTGTGGCTGAGGCACTGTTTACGACGGACACTCCGCTCCATCCGGCCGGACATTCTCCATGCCCAGGGGAACAAGGCCGCCAGCCTGATAAGCGCCGGAGCCCACCACGCCCGGGCGACCGTGGGTACACTCCACGGTACCAAGAGCTCCCACAAGGCCTTTGATAAACTGGATGGTGTGATTGGAGTGAGCCGTGAGATTACGGGCTCCATCAACCACCCATGCGTCCGTCTAGTCTATAACGGAGTCACGGTACCAGATAACCAGAGTAACCCGGTTTCGCGGATCCCCATTCCCACTGAACGCCCTCTTTTTGTAGCAGCCGGCCGACTGGAACCGGTCAAACAATTTGACAGACTGATCAGAGCTTGGGACAAAGCCAACCCGGGAGGCATATTAGTCATACTGGGTAACGGTACGCAGCGCGCTCCACTCGAGCAACTGGTTCAAAAGTTAAATGCGAGCGACACCATAAAGCTGCCAGGCTATGAGCCCAACATACCTGGCTGGCTCAGTGCAGCAACGGCATGCATTATAAGTTCTGAACGGGAGGGGTTTTCCTACATTTGCGCAGAAGCCTTGACGGCGTTTTGCCCCGTTCTATCGACACCTGTTGGTATAGCAAAAGAATTTTTACCTAAAAGCAGCATTGCACAGTCCGATAGCATTGATGATCTCGCCGCTCTTATCAGGGCCGGCGTGAACGGCATCGACAGCCTGGCAGCCGCTCAGGCAAACAGTTTTCATCAAGCCAGAACACAGTTCAGTCTTGAAACAATGGTGGCGAACACCGAAGCTTTCTATCGCGACCTGCTTGCCAGTGTGCCGGCAAGGCATTGATAACAGTCTCCGCCACAATACGATGGCGGGAAAGCCTCTGCGTAGCGCAACAATTCACGGGTTGTGCTCATGGTGTGGCCACAGTTGGTGAGAGCCAAGCCCAGATGTTCTGCTACCATCTCAGGCCAGACCGGTTCGTGGTAACCTTTTACCCCTTCGGTGTTGCAATCACCATAGGCAATACAACCGTTCATAATGTGTGGCGTCTCATCAATGATTGATCTGTCGGGCCTTGAGCCCTTCGCTTCCGGCTACAATCGGCACTGCTATCAGCACCCGGACGACTCTGCATTGTGTCTCAAAGTTCTACGCCCTGAAAACATCGAAGCCCGTTA
>JBHEPI010000184.1:0-9102 GCA_046260345.1 Marinobacter sp.
CCGAAAATCGACTACAACTCGATTTCCTACTACTCCGCCCCCAAGCGCCCTGAAGACATGCCCCAGAGCCTGGACGAAGTAGATCCGGAACTGCTGAAAACCTATGAAAAGCTGGGCATCCCTCTGCACGAGCGGGAAAAACTGGCTGGTGTGGCAGTGGATGCCGTGTTTGATTCGGTTTCCGTGGCAACCACCTTCAAAGAGCCACTGGCAAAAGCCGGCGTGATTTTCTGCTCTATCTCCGAGGCCATCCAGGATTATCCGGAACTGGTCAAAAAGTATCTTGGCTCTGTCGTTCCCGCAGGTGACAACTTCTTCGCCGGCCTGAACTCTGCGGTCTTCTCCGACGGCACCTTCGTGTATTTACCGAAGGGCGTCCGCTGCCCTATGGAACTGTCTACCTATTTCCGCATCAACGCGGCCAACACCGGACAGTTTGAGCGCACTCTGATCATTGCTGAAGACAGCAGCTATGTCAGCTATCTTGAAGGCTGCACCGCGCCCATGCGGGATGAAAACCAACTGCACGCCGCAGTGGTTGAATTGGTCGCTCTGGACGACGCCCAGATCAAATATTCCACGGTCCAGAACTGGTATCCGGGCGACGAAAACGGCAAAGGCGGCATCTTCAACTTCGTCACCAAGCGCGGCGCCGCCATTGGCAAGAACTCCAAAATCTCCTGGACCCAGGTGGAAACCGGCTCCGCCGTGACCTGGAAGTATCCAAGCTGCGTGTTGCGGGGCGACAACAGTGTTGGCGAGTTCTACTCGGTGGCGCTGACCAACAACTACCAACAGGCCGACACCGGCACGAAAATGATTCACCTGGGCAAAAACACGTCCAGCACCATCATCTCTAAGGGCATTTCCGTCGGCAAAAGTTCCAACGTTTACCGCGGCCTGGTGAAATCACAGCCGGGCGCCGAGGGGGCGCGTAACTACACGCAGTGCGATTCCCTGCTGATCGGCGACCGCTGTGGGGCGCACACCTTCCCGTACATCGAAAGCAAGAATAAATCGGCCATCGTCGAGCACGAAGCCACCACCTCCAAGGTCAGCGATGAGCAGATGTTCCTCTGCCGCCAGCGCGGCATCGACCCGGAACAGGCGGTTTCCATGATCGTGAATGGCTTCTGCAAAGAAGTGTTCAAAGAGCTACCGATGGAGTTTGCTGTTGAGGCTGGCAAGTTGCTTGAGGTCAGTCTCGAAGGATCGGTCGGTTAACCACAGAATTTCAGTTGAAAGAGAGAAGCCATTACATGCTGAGCATCAAGAATCTGCACGCATCCGTTGGGGGAGAAGAAATCCTCAAGGGCGTCAACCTCGAAATCAAAGCCGGGGAAGTCCACGCCATTATGGGCCCCAATGGCTCTGGTAAAAGCACCCTGTCACAGGTGCTAGCGGGCAGCGAGACCTTCGAAGTCACCGAAGGCGAGGTCACCCTCAACGGTGAAAACCTGCTGGAACTGGCCACCGAAGAGCGCGCCCGCGAAGGCGTGTTTCTGGCATTCCAGTACCCGGTAGAGATTCCCGGCGTCAGCAACCTGCAGTTCCTGCGCACCGCCGTCAACGCCATGCGCTTACACCGTGGCGAGTCGGAAATGAACGCAGCCGAGTTCATGAAGCACGCAAAGGAAGTGTCCAAACAGGTCGACCTGGATCCGGCTTTCCTTAAGCGCGGCGTCAACGAAGGCTTCTCCGGCGGTGAAAAGAAGCGTAACGAGATTATGCAAGCGCTGCTGCTTCAGCCCAAGCTGGCGATTCTGGATGAAACCGATTCCGGCCTCGACATAGACGCGTTGCACGTGGTCTCTGATGGCGTGAACGCCCTGCGCGCCAAAGACCGCGCCATCCTGATGGTGACCCACTACCAGCGCCTGCTGAACCACATAGTGCCGGACTACGTTCACGTTCTGGCCGGTGGCAAAATCGTCAAATCCGGCGGCCGTGAGTTGGCTCACGAACTGGAAGAGCGCGGTTACGGCTGGCTCGGCGTGAAAGACGAAGAAGCCGCAGCCAGCTAAAGGAGGACGCCGAATGAAATTAGCACCAACGCTTTCCAGCGCCTTTCTTGAGCCGGCCGGCGACTCTTTACCCAAGCCGCTACTGGCGCTGCGCAAACAACGGGGAACGGCATTGGTGGATATGCCATTGCCGACCCGCAAAACCGAGAACTGGAAATATTCCAGTCGCTATCTCAAGCTGCCGGACGAGCTGGGGGCGACCCTGCCCTCCTCTGGCAAGGAAGGCAGCTGCCTGTCCATGCCCGGCTACCGCGTGGTCTTTCGCAACGGCATAATCGTGCCGGAAGCCAGTGACTTCCCAAACCTGAACGGCGTTCGGATCCTGCGCTTCTGCGACCTGAGCGATGAAGACGCCACCGCCCTGGCAGAGCGCCTGGACAACACCCTGGACAGCCGCGCCGTGCAAATGGCCCGCCTGAACTCCGCCCGCTTCGAGGACGGCCTGCTTATCCAGCTGGACAAAGAAGCCGTGCTGGATCAACCGCTGTTTATTGTGCACGAGGTCGCCGCGTCGTCCGCAGGTTCCACTTACCCGCGCATCTACGTTGACGCGGCCAGGCACAGCCAGATGACTCTGGTGGAAGAATACATTTCCAGCGGCGGCGAATCCGTGATGGTCAACACCGTGACGGAATTCGTGCTGGCGGAAGGCGCGCAGATCACCAACGTGCGCCTGACGCTGGAAGGCGAAAGCGTCCAGCATATTGGCGCCACCGGCGTTCGCCAGGCAGCCAGCTCCCGCTTTGAAAGCCATTGCGTTGGCTTCGGTGGTTCGTTACGCCGACACGATCTGCAGGTACGTTTGGAAGGTGAAGGCGCCGAGTGCAAACTTAACGGCGTGGTGGTCACTCAGGGCAAGCAGCATTACGACAACCACACGTCCATCGAACATGTGGCCGCCCACTGCGACAGCGAAGAAACCTATCGCAACATCGCCGGGAATCAGTCCCACGCGGTTTTCAACGGGCGCATCCACATTCATCAGGATGCCCAGAAATCCAACGCCAACATGAACAACAAAAACCTGTTGCTCTCCACCGGCGCAGAAATCGACACCAAGCCCGAACTGGAAATCTACGCGGACGACGTGAAGTGTGCCCACGGCGCCACCATCGGCCAACTGGATAAAACCTCGCTGTTCTATCTTGTTTCCCGCGGCATCGGCCGTCACGAAGCCACTACCCTGCTGACCATGGCGTTTATCAACGAGCTGGTTGAACAGGTTCCCGTTGAGGCGGTTAGAGAAGCCGTGCAGATTCGGCTGAATGACTTTTTCAATCAGATGATTCAGGACGTTTGAACTTTTATCAAAAATCTGGGAGAAGAAACCCGGTGTTTTTGCCCAGTGGAGGTAATGCAATGACGGATAAATCAGTCAGGTCGGCGGCAGCCGTGACCATGACGCCAACTGCAGTCAGGCATGTCCAGAAACAGTTAGACCAGCGTCCCGAAGCCATGGGCATCCGACTAGCCATTCGCAAAAGCGGTTGCTCCGGGTTCAAATATGAAACCCGGTGGGTTGAAGACGCTGCTCCAGATGACAAGGTCTTTCACATCGACGGAGTCGATGTTTATGTTAAAGAGAAGCACCTGGCGCTGGTGAACGGTATCGAAATTGATTTTGTTACTGAGGGGGTCAACTCCCTCTTCCAGTTTCGCAACCCGAACGCAACGGCTGAATGCGGTTGCGGGGAAAGCTTCACCGTCGCCTGAGGAGGTCATTATGACGAGCAGCAAACCGGAACACATTAAACAGGAAAGCTGGGATGAGCATTTGAGGTGGCTGGAACTGATGAGCAAAGAATGCAAAGCCAACCAAATTAAGCGCAAGCGGGAAAAGCGCAGAACTCAGGGGGAGTCATAGCTCGTGGACATTAATGCCGAAGTAACGCCAGAAGCCCGTGATTATCTGATGGCCTTGCTGACCAAACAGGGCACCCCGGGGATGGCGGCACGCGTTTACGTGGATCAAGGCGGTACCCAGAAAGCCGAGACCTGCCTGGCGTTCTGCCCTTCCGGGGAAGAGTCTCCCAAGGACACCAGAAAAGACTTTGATGACCTCACCCTCTATTTTGACAAAGCCAGCGTGCCTTACCTCCAGGACATGCAAATCGGTCTTCAAGGAGAGGGCACTGGAAAGACCCTGACGATCAAGGCACCAAACGCAAAGACGCCGGCCAGTCCGCCCAAAACATTCGTTCTGCCAAAAGACTGTGCTGCCCTGCGCGTGCCCTCCGGCGAATCTGTGACGCTTCCGCAGGGCGCCTCTGTGTCAGTCACCCAAGCGCTTGGGGGCAGCTTCACCGTTAACCATCAAGGCAATCTGTACCGGCTGTCTCCGGAGGTTACTCGCAATCTGGGGTTTCAGTCAGACGCCATCGTGTTCGAACCGCCGGAAGATGGACGCATCAGTGATCAGCAATGCTGGGATGCAATGCGTCTGGTCTTTGATCCGGAAATTCCGGTCAATGTCGTAGGGCTCGGGCTCATTTACGCACTGGATATTGACCAGAACACCCAGTTTGTGAAAATTGAAATGACCCTGACGTCGCCAGGTTGCGGTATGGGGGATATTATTGCCGATGACGTCAGGGCCAAGATATTGCAGGTTCCGAACGTTAAAGACAGCAAGGTGGATGTCGTCTTTGATCCGCCCTGGAGTTACGACAAGTTGGAGGAGGAAGCCAGACTGGAGTTGGGTCTGATCTAAGTCTGAATTCACCGGCCTTGAGTTGAACTCTGGCCACTTGACGCAATCGTTGACGGCTACTTTAAAACCCGGAACCAGAACGTCACCCTGTCTGACTATACGGTTAGCTTGCCGGCCTCGGCGGACAGACTTCTCTCCTACCGGGCGTCCGGAATGACGCATAACGACGAAAAAAGAGGCACCACATGTCGAACGAAAGTCTCAGTAAAGACAGTCTGAATACCCTCTCCAGCCTCGATGCTGGCGGTAAGACCTTTCATTATTACAGCCTCCCCAAGGCCGCGGACACCCTCGGCGACCTGAATCGCCTGCCGTTTTCGCTCAAAGTGCTGTTGGAAAACCTTCTGCGCAATGAGGATGGCATCACCGTGAACAGAAGCCACATTGATGCCATGGTGCAGTGGATGTGGGATCGTCATTCCGACACTGAAATCCAGTTCCGGCCTGCCCGTGTGTTGATGCAGGATTTCACCGGTGTGCCTGGCGTCGTCGACCTGGCTGCCATGCGTGAGGCGGTCAAGGCAGCCGGTAAGGATCCGGCGATGATCAACCCGCTGTCGCCGGTGGACCTGGTAATCGACCACTCGGTAATGGTGGACAAATTCGGCGACGCGTCCTCGTTCAAGGACAACGTAGCCATCGAAATGGAACGCAACCAGGAGCGCTATGAGTTCCTGCGCTGGGGCCAACAGGCGTTCGACAATTTCCGTGTGGTGCCGCCGGGCACGGGTATCTGTCACCAGGTGAACCTGGAATACCTCGGCAAGACCGTTTGGCAGAAGGACCAGGATGGAAAGACCATCGCATACCCAGACACTCTCGTGGGCACAGACTCCCATACCACCATGATCAACGGCCTGGGCATTCTTGGCTGGGGCGTTGGCGGCATTGAAGCGGAAGCCGCCATGCTGGGCCAGCCCGTCTCCATGCTTATTCCGGAAGTGGTGGGTTTCAAGGTCACCGGCAAGCTTCGGGAAGGCATCACCGCAACAGATCTGGTGCTTACCGTCACCGAAATGCTGCGCAAGAAAGGCGTGGTGGGCAAATTCGTGGAGTTCTACGGCGACGGCCTGAAGGACATGCCGGTGGCAGACCGGGCCACCATCGCCAATATGGCCCCGGAATACGGCGCCACCTGTGGTTTCTTCCCGGTCGACAGGCAGACCATCAAGTACATGCGCCTGACCGGCCGTGAGGAAGAACAGCTAGAGCTGGTGGAGGCCTACGCCAAAGCCCAGGGCTTGTGGCGTGAGCCCGGCCATGAGCCGGTGTATACAGATAACCTGGAACTCGACATGGGCGAAGTTGAGGCCAGCCTTGCCGGCCCCAAACGCCCGCAGGATCGTATTGCCCTGAAAAACATGAAGTCCTCCTTTGAATTCCTGATGGAGACTGCCGAGGGGCCGGCCGAGAACCGTAAGGCCAACCTGGAATCCGAGGGCGGGCAGACCGCAGTGGGCGTCGATGACAGTTACGAGCATCATGCCAGCCAGCCGCTTGAGATGAACGGCGAGAAGAGCCGGCTGGATCCGGGTGCGGTAGTTATTGCGGCGATCACTTCCTGCACCAACACTTCAAATCCGAGCGTAATGATGGCCGCAGGCCTGATCGCCCAAAAAGCAGTCCAGAAGGGACTGAGCACCAAGCCCTGGGTCAAGACATCGCTGGCGCCGGGCTCCAAAGTAGTCACCGACTATTTGAAAGTGGGTGGCTTCCAGGACGATCTTGACAAGCTCGGATTCAACCTCGTCGGGTATGGCTGCACAACCTGCATCGGCAACTCCGGGCCTCTGCCGGACGCGGTAGAGAAAGCCATCAGTGATGGCGACCTGACCGTGGCCTCCGTCCTCTCCGGCAACCGGAACTTCGAGGGCCGGGTGCATCCGCTGGTGAAAACCAACTGGCTAGCATCGCCGCCGCTGGTGGTTGCTTATGCGCTGGCGGGCAACGTTCGCCAGGATTTATCAAAAGATCCGCTGGGCAACGACAAGGATGGAAACCCGGTGTACCTGAAGGACCTCTGGCCGAGCCAACAGGAGATCGCTGAAGCGGTGGAAAAAGTGAAAACCGATATGTTCCGCAAGGAATACGCGGAAGTCTTCGATGGCGACGCCACCTGGAAGTCCATCAAGGTGCCGGAAAGCAAGGTATACGAGTGGTCCGCTAAATCCACCTACATCCAGCATCCACCGTTCTTTGAGGGTCTCAAGGAAGAACCGGACGCGATCGACGATATCAAGGAAGCCAACATACTGGCACTGCTGGGCGATTCGGTGACTACCGACCACATCTCACCGGCCGGGTCCTTCAAGCCGGACACCCCTGCCGGTAAATACCTGCAGGAACACGGTGTTGAGCCAAAAGACTTTAACTCCTATGGCTCTCGCCGGGGTAACCACGAAGTCATGATACGCGGCACCTTTGCCAATGTGCGTATCAGGAACGAAATGCTCGACGGCGTGGAAGGCGGTTACACCAAATTCGTGCCCACGGGCGAACAGATGGCGATTTACGATGCCGCCATGGAGTATCAGGAGAAAGGCACTCCGTTGGTGGTCATTGCCGGCAAAGAATACGGTACCGGCTCAAGCCGCGACTGGGCGGCCAAGGGTACCCGTTTGCTGGGTGTAAACGCCGTGGTGGCGGAATCCTATGAGCGCATCCATCGCTCCAACCTGATCGGGATGGGCGTGATGCCGCTGCAGTTCCAGGAAGGCTCCGATCGCAAGAGTTTGAAACTCACCGGTGAGGAAACCATCAGCATTGAAGGGTTGTCCGGCGAGATCAAACCGGGCCAGACCCTGACGATGACGGTGAAATATAAGGATGGTTCGACTGAGAGCTGCAACCTTAACTCACGGATCGATACGGCCAATGAGGCGATTTACTACCGGCATGGCGGTATCCTGCATTATGTGGTGCGGGAAATGCTCAAATCCACCTGAGCGTAAGCGCAAACGCTCAGGACTGAGCCGGATTTTTACAACTCTGGGTGCACCTAATTCGGAGTCAGGGTCAAACGAGGGCTAGAACCCCGATACACTCAAATTGTAAAAGAACTTCCGCAACCACAGGTCGAACTGGCATTGGGGTTCTGAACCACAAACTGAGCCCCTTGCAATCCCTCCTGATAATCAACGGTTGCGCCGACAAGATACTGGTAACTCATCGGGTCAACCAGCAAACTCATGCCGTCTTTTGCGATAACGGCATCCTCGTCATCCTGGGTTTCATCGAATGAAAAACCATACTGAAAGCCAGAGCATCCACCGCCGGTGACGAACACCCGAAGTTTCAAGTTCTCATTGCCTTCCTGTTCAGCCAATTCAGATACTTTGGACACCGCGCTATCGCTCAGGAAAAGCGGGGTTATTGCCTGTTGCTGGACGATACTCATAAGTGCCTCCGGGTAATCTCATATTCAACATTCATGTCACGACGAGCAGCTGTAATAAGAAAGCCCACCTACATCGAAAAACTCTGAGGGCTTCAGTCTGTCGTATTGCGCCTCTACCTCTTCCGATTGCTCAGAGTATGGCTGCGTCATCACATCCTGAAGCTCTCGAAGTGGTGCATAGTTGCCCTGGGCCGCTTGCTGATAGGCCGGCACCAGGAACCACTCACGCAGACTGTATTTGGGATTGACCTGTTTCATCTGTCGGGACAGTGCCTCGCGCGAGCGGGAAGCGCTGTTAATAGTTATACCAGCGAGCGATTGCCAGTTTTCAAACCATTCTGACCAGCGTTTATTCAGGCTTTCAGAGCCGCCTGCTCCTGCGCCATTCAATGGGTTGTAAAAACTTTTTTTGAGTGGGCGTATATCTTCAGGTACCGCCGAAAGCTCGCGAAAAAAGAGAGTGTAGTCCACGGGTGTCTGTCTCATCAGCGCTATTAGCTCATTGAACAATCCAGGGTTAAACTCGTCGAGCCCAAGTTTGGCCGCCCACATCCTTTGCATTTCCACCTGCATCACTTGCTGGAAACCTTTTTCAATCTCATCGAGTTGACCCAATTCCTCCTCGTGAGCGCCTAGCAATGGACGCAAAGCCGAACAAAAGCTTTTAAAGTTTTTTTCCGCCGCCACGGGTTGGTTCAGGAAAGAAAAGTGCTGACCACCACCAGTCCATGGTTGGTAGAAGGGGTCAAATTCTTCGCAGAAACCAAAGGGGCCGTAATCCAGTGTAAATCCGCCAGCGGCACAATTATCACTGTTGAAGTTGCCCTGGCAGTAACCGACGCGAATCCAGTTCGCCACCAAAGCCGTCAGGCGGCTGCGAAATTCGCGGGCGAGCAACACGGTTTTAGTTGGGGTACCGAGTTTTTGATCGATCACATCATCGTATTCTCGATCAATCAGGTGAAGAACAA
>JBHEPI010000017.1:0-8400 GCA_046260345.1 Marinobacter sp.
AAAAGCCCAGGAATTGTTAGCGCTGATAGCAGAAGATCCATATCGCAAGCCGCCTCCGTTTGAGAAGCTCATTGGTGATCTTGCGGGGGCCTATTCACGCCGCATCAACATCCAGCATCGCCTGGTATACCAAGTACTCGAAGATGAGCAAGTGGTAAAAGTCCTCCGGCTCTGGAGCCACTACGAATAATGCATAACCAGTCGCTGTTGCCGGACAATTTTTCCGCCGCTGCGCGGCTCCAAAATTGCCGCAAAGCTTCGCGTTAGTGGTAAAAGGAGTATTACATGCATATAGGGATTATTGGCGGAATTGGGCCCGGCGCAACTGAGTTTTATTACCGGCATTTGGTCAAGCAGGCGAGTCATGCCGGCGGGGCCCGACTTGAACTGACAATCGTACACGCGCAGATGTCAGAGTTGGTTGAAAACTTAAAAGCCGACTCAGCCGAATCGCAAGCCCAGATTTATCTCGAGTTGGCCAATCGGCTAAAAGCCGCCGGCGCGGAGATGGTGGCACTGGCCTCCGTGGCTGGCCACTTTTGCGAACAAGACTTTTCTGAGGTCTCGCCGTTACCCTTAGTAAGTCTGATCGGCGAGATGGATCGTTACTTGGCAAAGCAGGGTTTTGAAAAAGTTGGGATACTTGGGAATAAGTTTACAATGGAGTCCCGCCTGTTTGGTGGCGTGTCCGCTGCTGAACTTGTAGTACCTCAGGGTGATGACCTGGAATTAGTGAACGAGCTTTACATGAATATGGCAACCCGAGGCGAAGCGACTAAAGCCGAAAGTGAGGCGCTCGTTAAAATTGGCTCTGGCCTTTGCTCAGAGCAAGGCGCTCAGGCGGTGCTCCTAGCAGGAACTGATTTATTCTTGGCGTTCGGCAACGGTGATTGCGGGTACAGGGTGATTGATAGTGCTCTTGTTCATATCGACGCACTGATGCAGCAGATCCGGTAGATTACCACTAACAATGCCATCAAATTCGTTCCGGCCTACGGCCTCCACCGGACGCCCTTGTCAGGGCGCCGTTTATGGCTGGCGTTAACCCTTCCAGCAGTCTTCTTGCAAAAGTCCGTCAATGACGTATATTTGTTGTCATGTTTACCATCATCGAAACCCCTACATTCGAGGCAGATGCCAGAAAAATCTGGACTGAAGAGGAGCGAAGTGCGTTCTTCGCCTGGCTGGCAGCCAATCCGGAAATTGGCGACCCCATTCCAGGTAGCAGCGGGTGTAGAAAGGTTCGTTGGTCGGTGGCGGGTTCAGGGAAGCGTGGTGGGGTGCGAGTCATCTACTTCACCCGGTTGGCAAATGGTGAGATCTGGTTGTTGGTGATCTACAAAAAAGCCGTCAAGGACAACATACCCGCGCATATCCTGAAGTCGATTCGTGAGGTACTGGAAAATGAATAACGAGACCCTGAGTGCAGAGGAACTTGGCAACAAGTTGCTCCAATCTGTAAAAGAAATGAAAGCTGGCAAAGCTGCACGAGTCAGTCGTGTTGAACCTAACGAGGTTGCAGAAGCCCGCGGAAAAACAGGCCTGACCCAGATAGAGTTTGCCGAGGTACTCCATATTTCTCCGCGTACCCTGCAGGAATGGGAGCAAGGTCGACGTAAACCCTCCGGGCCGGCAAAGGCGCTCATCGAGATTGCGTTTCGCCATCCAGAGGTTATTCGGGAAGACCTCGAACTCAGGGGTTAACAAGGTGGTCAACAGGACGCCAACTACGCTGCGCTCCGTTAGCGCCCATTACCACTGGCGTTATGTGTGAGGAGTATGGGTGAGCCCCACAGTATTCCGAGAAAAAGGATATCGTTTCTTTTTCTTCTCGCGAGAGGAGTCTCGCATGCATGTTCATGTAGTATCAGGTGATGGCGAGGCAAAATTCTGGCTTGAACCAGACCTCGAGCTGGCCAAAAATTACGGATATAACCGGCAGCAATTGAAAGAAATCGAATCATTGGTGGAGGGTCACCGAGATGAGCTTGTCAGCGCTTGGAAACAGCACTTCGGCAGTTAAAGTGACGAACATTTCTGCGCACGGGGTGTGGCTTCTGGCGCACGACCGTGAGTTTTTCATGCCCTACAACAGTTTCCCCTGGTTTAAGGAGCAGCCGGTTAGCGCGATTGTGAATGTCGAGGAACAATCCCCAGGCCACTTCTATTGGCCTGACCTTGATGTCGACCTGACGGAAGAAATTATCGAGCATCCTGAGAGATTTCCAAACGTCGCCCACAGCACATAACCATCGCAGGCACGGCGACGTCTTTTCCATTGCGGCTTCGCCTCCATTCCAAAGCCGCGCATGCTGCGGGCGTTATGGCTTAAACCAGATGCACCTCAGGCAACATGCGTTTGTGTAGGATGCGGATAATTTCAACAATACCCTCGGTGGCTAGCCGATAAAATATGATGTGACTCCTCTGAGGGTAGTGTCGGTAGCCTGGACTTATCTCATCGCAAGCTTGCCCCAGGTTTGGGTTTTCACCGAGAAGGTGGAAACATTGATCGAACTGCAGAACATAGTGGTTTCGTTGATCCCGGTCCCATTCACGCTCGGTGTATAGGGCAATAGAACTGAGGTCAGCTTTAGCCTTCCTGGAAAGCTTGAAATTTGGCATCAGCGCCCTTCGTTGTCCAGTTCACGAATAAACGAGTCATAGGAGTAGTCTTCAAAACCACTGTCCTCGCCTTCCTTGAGCAGTTTGCGAAGTGTGGTCAGGCGTGTTTCAGACTCCTCAAGCAGGCGTAATGCTGCACGAACTACCTCGCTGGTTGAGCTGTATCGGCCATTTTTGAGCTGTTCTGCAATGAACGCATCAAAATGTTGGCCTAGAGTGATGCTGGTGTTCTTTTGCATGGTGCCACCTCACTAGTACCAATAATTGGTATATTTTGGTTCAGCTGGCATAACAATGCAATCCACGCGACAAGCCCGTGATTGCGGGCGTTAGCTGCCATTGCCCTGCCTAGAAAGTGATACTATAGTGACACTTTGTGTTTAATTCAGAGTAAACCCATGAAAGTTGAGCTTGTTACAAACCTTAAACGCCAGGCCACGAAAATTTTGGCAGACCTGCACCTATCAAAAGAGCCGGTTCTGATCACGGAGCACGGTCAGCCCTCCGCATATCTTGTCGATGTTCAGGATTACGAGTTTATGCAGCGCCGGCTTGAGCTGCTTGAAGGGCTCTCAAGGGGAGAGCGTGCTGTACTGGAAGGAAGAACGTACAGCCAAAGTGAGGCCAGGGAGAAAATGAGTAAATGGCTGAAGTAATCTGGACGGAGCCAGCTCTTCAGGAATTAGACGCTATCGCAGAGTACATTGCTCTGGATAATCCTGGTGCTGCAAGCCGCTTGGTGGAAGAGGTTTTCGATAAAACTGCCCGCCTGGAAGATTTCCCGCAATCCGGACGGATTCCTCCGGAACTGCCCGATTCCGTGTATCGGGACGTAGTGGTGCCACCGTGCCGCATTTTTTATCGTGATGATGAGAGTCGTGTTCTTATCCTATATGTTATGCGAGAGGAGCGGCAGCTTCGCGCTTACATGCTTGAAAGCAGCTAACCTGGTGCGGCGCTCGGATGCCTTTATCTCCGCGTTGCTACGTCAAAGTCACCGGCGCGCTTCTTTAATTCGGCGGGACCAGTAACCGGCGAGGCTATGTTTGACCGGTTCCGGTTTACCGACACCTTCGAGCGGTTCTCGCCTGGTTTCCTTGATCAGCTTGTTGATTCGGTTCAGGATCTTTTTGTCAGTTTTCTGCCAGTACAAATAGTCTTACCAGGCGTTCGCGGAGAAGATGAGTTTCATTCAAGAAGTTCCTTTTCTTGACCACCGTCTTGCTCCAGCTCGGCAATGGATTCCAGCAAACGACGGGCAATCGGCTGAGCCCCATCAACTCAACCAATAGACGAGCGAGCGATAAACGTTCTCCGGCTTTGGAGTCACTACGAATAAAGCATGACCATTCCCATTAAGAATATAACTGACCCTGAGATCTCCTGTTCAAACTGTCAGGCCTGTTGCTGCCGCCTGGAAGTCATGATTATTTCTGACACTGGCGTTCCCGCGCGGCATATTGCTGTTGATGAATGGGGGGCGGAAACCATGCTGAGGCTGGAGGACGGCTGGTGCTCGGCGATAGACCGGGATACGTTCCTGTGTACGATTTATGAAAATCGCCCCTGGATTTGTCGGGAATTTGAAATGGGTTCCGGTGAATGTCTCGATGAAAGAGCAGAATTACCGTTATTGGTAGCCGGCAAAGGGTCATTATGAACAATAATCATGTAGACGTACTGATTATCGGAGCCGGTGTATCCGGTATTGGTATGGCCTGTCACCTCAAACGGGAGTGCCCTGGCAAGTCTTTTACCATTCTCGAACGCCGCGAATCCCTCGGCGGAACCTGGGATCTTTTCCGTTATCCCGGCATTCGCTCTGATTCCGATATGTACACCTTTGGCTACAGCTTCCGCCCCTGGACCAGTGGCAAGGTCCTTGCCGATGGCCCGTCCATCAAGCGATACGTGAGTGACACGGCCGCTGAGAACGATATCGAAAAGCATATCCAATATGGTGTGGCGGTTAAGCGTGCGGATTGGTCCGGTACCGACAAGTGCTGGACATTGACGGCAGTAAAAGAGGCTACTGGTGAAACACTCACCTTCACCGCCGGCTTCATGATTGGCTGCACGGGTTATTACAATTATGACGCCGGTTACAAGCCGGACTTTCCCGGTGAGGACAGCTTCAAAGGCCAGATTGTGCACCCCCAGCACTGGCCGGAGCACCTGGACTACGCCGGCAAGCGCGTGGTGGTTATCGGTAGTGGAGCCACCGCTATAACTCTGGTGCCTACCATGGCGGAGGAAGCCGGGCATGTAACCATGTTACAGCGCTCGCCTTCCTACCTGATGCCGCTGCCGTCGGATGACAAGCTGGCGATGTTCTTCCAGAGAATACTGCCCGCGCAGACTGCCTATCGCCTGACCCGCGCGCGGAATGTGGCGGTTGCCCGTTTCCTGTATAACCGCTCCCGTAAAAACCCTGGAATCATGCGCCGGCTGATGCTTCGCCTGGTACGCCGGCAACTGAACGGCAAGGCCGATATGAGCCACTTCACCCCCAGCTACAATCCCTGGGAGCAGCGCCTGTGTGTGGTCAAGGATGGTGATCTGTTCGGCGCTATTCGCTCTGGCAGGGCATCGGTGGTGACGGATCATATTGAGCGCTTCACGGAACAGGGCATCCGCCTGAAATCCGGCGAGGAGCTGGCTGCCGATATCGTCATTCCGGCCACGGGGCTGGATATCCAGATGCTCGGAGGCATGGACCTGGTGGTTGATGGCCAGCCCGTGGTTCTGCGGGCCAAGATTATCTACAAGAATGTGATGGTCGAAGGCGTACCCAATGCCGGCATGATTTTCGGTTATACCAATATTTCCTGGACCTTGAAGGTCGATATTGCCGCTGAATACCTGTGCCGGCTGCTGAACCACATGGATACCCGGGGCCAGCGGGTCTGTGTCGCCAGAGACACCGGCGATAGCCGTGGCGATGGCACCGTGATGGGAGGGCTGGACTCCGGTTACATTCGCCGCGCGGATGATCGCCTGCCACGCCAGGGTAGCCATGGTCCCTGGAGGGTTACGCAGAATTACGTGGCAGATGTGAAAACCCTGAGATTTGATCCGATTGAAGATGGTTATCTGGAATTTGATGGTGTTCGACCAGTAGAAAAAGCCGCTTCGCCGACCGGTTGTCTGCGGCCGCTGAAGTCTGCCCTGTTTGGTTCCTGAGGCCGGACCACTCCTTCCCCGGTCACACTTGGATGTACACTTTTTCTGGATTCTATGGCAGGCTCCATACTCGTTTTTCAACAGGCAAAGATGTATGTCCGGCAGTAAAAACAAGACGAGCAGGTCTCTATGGCACCCCGCGTACTGGCCCTCGTGGCTTCTGGTATTTGCGCTGTATCTGCTTTCCTTATTGCCGATGACAACCAAGCAGCGCCTTGGCCGGCGGTTGGGCTGTTTTCTGGAAGGCAAGCTGAAATCCCGGGCCAAAGTGGCCAATACAAACATTGCCACCTGCTTTCCTGAGCTGGACGAAGCGGCCCGTGAACAGCTGGTGCGGGACAATTTCGTTGCCTGTACCCGCGGTTTCCTGGAAAGCATTCATGCCTGGTGGCGGGATATGTCAGGGTATTGCGAGGAGGCTGAGGTTCAGGGGCTGGAGCACCTGAGGGAGGCCCAGGCCAGGGGTAAGGGGGTACTGCTGATCGGCGGACACTACAGCATTTTCGATTTTGCATTGCCGTTGATTGCCTGCCATTTAAAAAAGCCGGGTTACATGTACCGCCCCAACAACAATCCGGTGATTGACCGTATGATTGAAAACGGGCGCCGGCGCCATTTCGGAATCCGGCCTTTTACCAAGCGCGAGCTTCGACCACTGGTGTCTTTCCTGAAGCAAGGTGGCGAAGTCTGGTTTGCCTGCGATCAGGATTTTGGTAAGAAGACCGAGCTTTTTGTGCCGTTTTTTGGTGTAGAGGCCGGCTGCATCAGTTCCCCCAGTTACATAGCCCGGGTGTCCGGGGCCTCGGTTTTGTGTGTAAGCCATTTGCGCATGCCGGACGGCAGCTACAGAGTAACGTTTTCCCCCATCCAGGAAAATTTCGGTGCCGATAAGCAAAGGGACACCGAAACCTGGAGCCGCTATATCGAAGAAACCATCAGTGAACAGCCAGACCAGTACCTGTGGCTGCACAAGCGCTTCAAGACCCGCCCGGAAGGGGCAGAAAAGGTTTACTGACGGTTTTGCCCAGTTCCAGGAACGTACGGGCAGTTCACTGCATAATGGCCTATCCTGTGAACATTCGTTCAAACATGAGGAGACAGCAATGTTTTCGGTATTCAAGGGTCTGCTAACGGTGTTGATACTGGCTCTGCCACTGTCCGCGATGGCAGCAGAGGGCATGGTAACGGTCAAAAGCAGTCACAGTGCAGAGGCAACAGCGGACAAGCTGGAGTCGGTGCTAAAAGACAAGGGTATGACGGTCATGAACCGCATCAACCATACCAGAGGCGCCGACAAGGCAGGGCTGGAATTGCGGCCCACTGAAGTGGTGATTTTTGGCAACCCCAAGGTGGGCACGCCATTGATGCAATGTGCCCAGAGTGTTGCTATCGATCTGCCGCAGAAAGCACTGATCTGGGAAGACAGCGACGGGGCTGTCTGGCTGGGCTATAACGACCCTGGGTACCTCAAGAAACGCCATGATATTGAGGGTTGCGATGAGGTTATTGAAAAAGTGAAGGGTGCGCTTGCCGGCTTTGCCAAAGCTGCCACGGAATGATGAAGGGGGATTCCCGCCTTCTTGTCGGCGGGAATCCAGTGAGATCAGGGGCGCGGGCCCATCATGCGCTCCAGTGCCTGCGGATTGGGCATGCCCTGCACCATGGTGACCTTTCCGTCTTCGCCTTTGTAGAGAGTGCTGGGTGTTGCCTGTAGGCCCAGCTCCTGCATCAGGCTGTTGTTGGCTTTCACCTCAAGATGGGCAGCGCTGACCCGCTCGCGGTCGACCTCGATGCCCCCCTCCTCGAAAGATGTGTGATGCTCCTGCATTGCCTGCTCAGGATTTTCACTACCGAGAATAGTGGCTGCTTTGGTCATGCTGTCTTCTTTAAGAATACCTACCATGATGTGACGCAGTTGTACCTTGCCGGCGTCAATCCAGGGTTCGGCCTGCTGGCGGAAACGATAGCAGTAGGGGCAATTGGGATCGGTGAAAGTGTAAATGATGATGTCGGCATTCTTGTCACCGTCCCGGACCCACTGGCTGTCTTCCAGTTCCGGCCAGGCATTTTCGAATCTGGGGCCCTCAACGAGTTCCTGAATGCTGGCCTGGCTAAGGTTATTGCCGTCCTTGTCCATCATTGTGCCAACGATAACGTGGTCGCCATCGGGCGTCAGATAAAAGGCCAGGGAGCGACCCTGCATGTCGCCAACATAACCGGTCATACCACCGGGCGCGTCAAAGCTTTCTATCACCTCAACACCCTGTTGCTCCAGTTTCTGAATCGCCGGCGGGAGATCGTCGGCCTGAGCACCGCCTGCAATAAGGGCGGTGGTAAGCAGGGTGCCTTGCAGTAGGCATTTAAGTGGGGGCAGGGTCATCGGGATGTTACCTCCTTCGACGGTGATGGTTCGAGATGGCTGGCGTTGAAGCGCTCAAGGCCGCGGGCCAGGCTGGCTCTGGATAGTTCACCCATGTGGCTGTCCACCAGTTTGCCGCTGGCGTTATAGAAGAGCGTTGTCGGCAGGCCCTGGCTACCGGCGGCACGGCCGAAGCCACCCTGGCGATCGCTGAGTACATGCTCCAGATCCAG
>JBHEPI010000071.1:0-19285 GCA_046260345.1 Marinobacter sp.
CATAGTCACACTTTGACTTTATGGGCCAAATCAAACACTCAGCCGCTTTGTAATTTGCCTTCCTGATATATGAACTATACTCACAGTCAACGGTCGACCTGTCTCCACGGGAAATCAGTCAGGGCCGTTTGCGCGCCACTCCCGGGACCCTCTCAGGCGGATTTGGTGCGTATGCGACGACAGCTAAATAATCAAGGAGTAGACAATGAAAAAACTGATCGCAGGTGCACTGCTGATGGGTGCCTCTACCCTGGCCTTCGCCCAGCCCGGCTGTGGCGTTGGTGCCATGATCTGGAAAGGACAATCCGGTATTGCTCCCCATGTTCTGGCCGCAACTACTAACGCTACCTTTGGCAACCAGACGTTTGGTATGACCACCGGTACTCTGGGGTGCCAGACCAACCAGTCCGTGCAATCCATGGCTATGTACATGGACAGCAACATCGACAAGGTAGCCCGTGACATGTCCCGCGGTTCCGGCGAGAACCTGGATACCGTGGCGGTACTGCTGGGTGTGGATGATGCAGACCGTGACGCCTTCCGCAAGGTCCTCCAGGACAACTTTGCGACCATCTTCCCGTCATCAGACACCACGTCCGGTGAAGCGGTGGATGCGATCGTATCGCTGCTGGAAGAGAATGAAGCACTGAGCAAGTACGTAGCGGCCTGATCCGTCGATATTAAAGCAGGAATTACCGCGCCAGGGACGGCGTAATCACTACACCAACACTCATCCGCCATTCAAACCGGAACTGACTGATTCACCATGCGCACTTCGCTTCGGTTCGCGCTGGCCCTGCTCTGGCTGGCAACAGGTTTTCATGCATACGCCAACCCACTCCCGGACACCGGAGAACTCCACCAACACCCCGCATGGCTGACACTGATTCACTACCAGCCCGACCGTTTCGGTGACGGTTACACAAGCCAGGCAGACGATGACAGTTTTTTCCTCAGTGATAACGGCAAGACCTCACCCAGGGCAGAGCTTGAAGCCACACTGCAAGCCATTACGCAGCCCGGAAGTGGCGATGACCATGCCCGCTGCCGCTTCCCGGCACGAGATCGCTGGCTGAGGCAACAACTGGATCTGCCACAGAAAACAGTGGACTGCCCGTCCTATGACGAATGGGCGGACGAACTGAATACCGAAACCGTGACACTGGTATTTGCAGCCTCGTACCTGAACAGCCCGTCGTCAATGTTCGGCCACACCTTCCTGCGCCTTGACCCACCCCGGGAAGACGAGGAAACCAACCTGATCCTCGCTAACACAATTTCTTATGCCGCCGACGCCGCTGCCCACGACAGCGAAATTCTGTTCGCCTACAAAGGCATTTTTGGTGGCTATCCGGGCATTACCTCCATCCAGCCCTATTATGAAAAGATCCGCCTGTATTCCGATATTGAGCATCGGGACCTGTGGGAATACCAGCTCAATCTGACCCAGCCAGAGGTGGACATGATGCTGGCCCACACCTGGGAGATCCGTGAACGCAATTTCGATTATTACTTCTTCGATGAAAATTGCGCCTATCGGCTGCTGGCATTGATTGACGCGGCCCGCCCGGGTACCGACCTGCTGGATGAAGTCAGCACCCATGCCATCCCCTCGGATACCGTTCGCTGGGTGGTGGACAGAAACCTGGTGGAGGAGGTGTTTTACCGCCCGTCCGCGGCAACCAGCGTAAGCCATAGCATTGACTCCCTGCCCGGTGACCAGCAAACGCTGGCCGCTGCTATCGCCAACGGCTATGTAGATGCGGATGCGCCAGAGGTAAGAGAATTAAATGGCAAAGAGCGGGCCCGGGTACTGGACACCACCTACGACTATGTTCGTTACCAGAGCGAGGCCGACGGCTGGCCACGGGAACACGCGGCTCCCCTTTCCCACGATTTGCTGCGCGAACGCAGCCGGATCCGCGGCGTAGCGGCCAGGAGCAACCCGCCTGAACCTGCCATCCGTGACGACCAGGGCCACGACACGTTCCGGGCCAGTCTCAGCGGCGGGCAACTTGGGGATCGCAACTTTACTGAACTGACACTTCGCCCGGCCTACCACGATGTACTGGACCCTCCCGCCGGCTACCGTGGCGGCGCCCAGCTCCAGTTCCTGCGGCTGGATGCCCGCTTTTATACCGACAACGATGAGCTGCAGATTGAACAGCTAACCGGCGTGGAAATCCGCTCCCTTTCACCCCGCAACCAGTTCTTCTCGCCACTGTCGTGGCAGGTCGGCTTCGGTGGCCGCCGCACGGACACCGAAACCAACCGCGTGTTCACGCCTTATCTGGAAGGTGGCGCCGGCGGCAGCTGGCAACTGGCCAGCGGCACTCAGGCCTTCGCCATCGCCACCGCCGACCTGGAAATCGACGACGACCTGCGCCGGGGTTACGACGCGGCGCCCGGCGCCGACCTTGGCATCCTCCACCAGAACAACCGGTTCAGCCTGCTGGGCGGCGTAAAAACCAAGGCCTGGATCATCAGCAGCCAGCACCGCCAGGACCAGGCCTACCTGGAGGGCAACTGGCATTTCGGGCGGGACTTCAGCCTGTTCGGGAAGTTCAGCCGTGAAGACCACTACGACAGGTACCGCAGCACATGGCAACTCGGACTCCACGCCTACTTCTAAGAGCCGTGAGAACGCTGGCCGGCATTGCCGCCGCCCTCTCCCTGCTGCTGCAGACCGGGTGCAGCAGCGTGTTTTTCTATCCCGATCAGGTCACCTACGTCACCCCGGACCGCCTGAATCTGGACTACCAAGATGTCTACATTGAGACCCCGGACGGCGAGACTCTTCACGGCTGGTGGCTACCTGCGGCATCCGACCCGAAGGGCACGGTCTACTTCCTCCATGGCAACGCTCAGAACATCAGCAGCCACATCATGAACGTCGCCTGGTTGCCTGACAGACGCTACAACGTCTTTATTATCGACTACCGGGGATACGGCCGTTCTACCGGTGCACCCGACATAGAAGGCACCCTGCACGATGCAGAATCGGGTTTGCGCTGGCTGACCAACCAACCGGACGTGGAAAACCAGCCGCTGTTTCTATTGGGCCAGAGCCTTGGTGGTGCACTGGGAACCGCACTCGCCAGTGAATGGGTAAAGCAGGACGTACAGCCACCACTGGACGGCGTGATCCTCGACGGTACGTTCAACGGTTTCCGCGCCATCGCCCGGGAAAAACTGGGCGAATTCTGGCTCACCTGGCCCTTCCAGATTCCCCTGAGCCTGACCGTTACCGATGAGTACGAGGCTTATGAACGTATCAGCGACATCAGCCCGGTGCCGGTGATGGTGATTCACAGCGAACGGGACGGGATTATTCCGTTTCATCATGGTGAGGAGTTGTTTGAGGCCGCCAAGGAGCCCAAGCGGTTTTTAAGAACGGATACGGGGCATGGGGCTACGTTTGTGATTCCGGGGTATCAGGCGGCGTTGCTGGGATTTATGGATGCGAATGGGGATGAGGAGGGTGAGTAAAAGTTCGGGCGTCTATCGCAAACAGGCGCCTCACTGAAGGTGAGCGCGCCGGGCAAGGCTGTTCAAAACCGTGCGGAGCCAGGGATGGCGGAGCCCGAGCCTACAGGGACGTACTTGTTGGCGTGTTTTGAACAGCCTTGGCCGGCGTGCTCTGGCACCAAACCATCAGGCCAGAATACGAAAAAACCCGCCAGACTCGAGAGAGCGGCGGGTTGTTTTGTCGGATTACGCCTTTGGCTAATCCGACCTACGGGTTGTGTTGCCCGTGAGGTTCAGCTTACAGCGCGGAGAGGTCCGTGGGCTGCTCGCCTTCCTTTACTTCTTTCATGGACAGTTTCACGCGTCCGCGGTTGTCTACATCCAGCACCTTGACCAGAACTTCCTGGCCTTCGCTGAGTTCGTCAGTGACGTTCTCGATGCGACGCTCGGAGATCTGGGAGATGTGTACCAGACCATCTTTACCAGGCAGGATGTTGACGAAGGCACCGAAGTCCACAATGCGCTCTACGCGGCCGCTGTAGATCGCACCAACCTCGATTTCCGCGGTGATTTCCATCACCTTCTTCATCGCAGCCTTGGCGGCATCCAGATTGTCGGCGTAAATCTTCACGTTGCCGTCGTCATCCAGATCAATGGAAGCACCGGTCTCGTCACAGATTGAGCGAATCATGGAGCCGCCCTTGCCGATCACGTCGCGGATCTTCTCCGGATTGATCTTGATGGAGGTGATGCTCGGCGCGCGGCTGGAAAGCTCTTTACGCGGCGCAGAAATCACCTTCGCCATTTCACCCAGGATGTGCATACGTGCAGCATTGGCCTGGTCAAGAGCAATTTCCATGATCTCGTCGGTGATGCCCTGGATCTTGATGTCCATCTGCAGCGCCGTGATACCGTCAGAGGTACCGGCCACCTTGAAGTCCATGTCGCCGAGGTGATCTTCGTCACCCAGGATGTCGGTCAGAACCGCGAACTTGTCGCCTTCCTTGACCAGACCCATGGCAATACCGGCAACCGGTGCCTTGATGGGTACACCCGCATCCATCAGCGCCAGGCTGGAACCACAGACAGACGCCATGGAGCTGGAACCGTTGGATTCGGTGATCTCGGACACCGCACGGATGGTGTACGGGAATTCTTCCATGGATGGCATAACCGCAGCCACACCACGCTTTGCCAGACGGCCATGGCCGACTTCACGACGACCCGGCGTACCAACACGACCGGCTTCACCGACGGAGTACGGAGGGAAGTTGTAGTGGAACAGGAACGGGTCCTTGCGCTCACCTTCCAGCGCATCGATGATCTGCATATCGCGAGCAGTACCCAGCGTGGTCGTCACGATGGCCTGGGTTTCACCACGGGTGAACAGGGCTGAGCCATGTGTGCTGGGCAGAACGCCCACTTCCACTTCAATCGGACGGACCGTTTTATTGTCCCGTCCGTCGATACGGGGCTTGCCGTCGATAACCTGCTGGCGAACGATGGTCTTCTCGACCTTGCCGAAATACTTTTTGACGTCATCCGCGGAAGGCTGGCCTTCCTCTTCGCCCGCCAGCTTCTCAACCAGCGCGCTCTTGATTTCGCTCAGGCGTGCGTAACGCTCCATCTTGTCGCGGATGCTGTAGGCTTCCTCAATGGCAGCGGCCGCTTCGGCGTTAACAGCGTTCAGCAGCTCGGTGTTCTCCGGCTCTGGCTGCCAGTCCCAGCGGGGCTTGCCTACTTCAGCAGCCAGTTCCTTGATGGCGCTAACAGCTGTCTGCATTTCCTGGTGGCCATAAAGCACCGCACCCAGCATCTGGTCTTCGGTCAGGCCCTTGGCTTCGGATTCAACCATCAGAACCGCGTCCTGCGTGCCGGCAACCACCATGTCCAGAAGGGAGGTTTCCAACTCTTCGAATGTGGGGTTCAGGAAATAGCCACGCTCATTGGTGTACGCAACCCGGGATGCGCCAATCGGGCCATCAAACGGTACGCCTGAAATGGCCAGGGCCGCGGAAGCCGCCAGCATACCGGCGATATCCGGATCCTGATTCTTGTCGGAAGACATCACTGTCAGGATAACCTGGGTTTCGTTCATGAACCCTTTGGGGAACAGCGGACGGATCGGACGGTCGATCAGGCGCGAGGTCAGGGTTTCTTTCTCGGACGGACGGCCTTCACGCTTGAAGAATCCACCCGGAATTTTGCCCACGGCGTAAGTCTTCTCGAAGTAGTTAACGGTTAGCGGGAAGAACGGCTGGCCCGGCTTGGCTTCCTTCGCGGCAACCACAGTACCGAGTACCGAGATGTCGTCCATGGTTACCAGAACGGAACCGGTAGCCTGGCGTGCAATACGGCCTGTTTCGATAGTGACGGTCTTGCCGCCGAGTTCAAATGTCTTCTTTACGGGATTAAGATCCACGGTAACTCCTGAATTCATCGTTTCAAATTGACTCAGATAACCCACCCATGCGGGCTATCCGTTAAAACTGCACCAACATCTGAACGGATGAACTGAAGAGCAACCCGTCTGAAAGCTAACAGGCTGTTGCAAAACCCCGTGCCAAGAATCACGTTCTTCAAGACCGGGCTTTTCAACAACCTGCTATCAATTTCAACTTTCCAATACGACAGGGAGTTTCTTCGGGGTTCATTGACAGACACGATGCAGGAAATAAGCACAACCGGCGGGGCCAATGCCCCGCCAGCCGTTAAGTACTGCCGGACTAGCGGCGCAGGTTCAGACGCTGGATCATTTCCAGATAGCGATCTGCATTCTTGCGCTTCAGGTAATCCAGCAGCTTGCGGCGCTGGTTAACCATCCGGATAAGACCACGGCGGGAATGGTGATCCTGCTTGTTGGTCTTGAAGTGATCCTGCAGCTTGTTGATGTTGTGGCTTAACAGTGCAATCTGCACCTCCGGAGAACCGGTATCGCCATCACCCTGCTGAAAATCCTTAACGATCTGTGCTTTCTCGTTGGCAGAAAGTGCCATAACTCACCTCGATTGTTGCGATGCTATCGAATTCAGCCGAACCACGCATCTCTACAGCCCGGCTAATCAGCCACAACCATTGCAAAACGGTTGTCAGCCACTCTTCACCAGACGACGAGGCACCAGTTTGGTGGCCTCCCCTTCCGGGAATCCTTCAGCCAGCCCGACAAAGCGCCCGTTGCCATAAAGGCGAACGTACCCTTCAACTGGCTGGCCTGACATTCTAACTGGTTGTCCGTTCAATATCGATACCAGCGCACTGCCTTCCAGCTCCTGCTCGGGGAACATGGACAACGCGGCATCCGGGGCCACCAGCAGGCCATCCAGGCTCTCGCCCTGCTCACGCATGGATTCCAGGGCATTGACCTCGACAGCATCCGCCAGCGTGAAACCCGAGGCCATGGTGCGACGCAGTGCTGTCACATGAGCACCGCAACCGAGAGCCTCGCCAATATCTTCCACCAGCGAACGGATATAGGTGCCTTTGGTGCAACTGACTGCGATATCGATTTCCGATTCCCGAACTTCCAGCAATTTCAGCTCGTAGATCGTTACCGGGCGGGACGGGCGCTCCACTTCGATACCTTCCCTTGCGTATTCATACAACGGACGGCCCTGATGTTTGAGCGCGGAGTACATGGAAGGAACCTGCTGTATATTACCGCGAAAACGGTCAAGGACCGGCTCCAACGTGGCCGCCGCCAGACCCTGGGGCACTGGTTTTTCGGCAACCACCTCGCCCTCGCTGTCACCGGTTTCCGTCCGGATCCCAAGGCGAGCCGTGGCAATATAAGCCTTGTCGCTGTCCAGCATCATCTGGGAAAACTTGGTAGCCTCGCCAAAGCACAGGGGCAATACCCCGGTGGCAAGGGGATCGAGAGCGCCGGTGTGACCGGCTTTGGCCGCACCAAACAGACGCTTCACCTGCTGCAGGATGCCATTGGATGTAATATCCATAGGCTTGTCGATGACCAGGATACCGTTTACATCACGGCCTTTGCGGCGTCGACTCAAGCGTCTCGCTCCGGGCTGTCGGAAGGTGCTTCATCACCACCCTCTTCATTGCGGGAAACTGCCGGCTTGTCGCCAACAGCTTCGCGAATGAGGTTGTCCATATGGCGACTGTGACCGAGCAGGGTGTCAAAGTGGAAGCGCAACTGGGGCGTGACCCGCAGTTTCATGGCACGGCCAATCTGCCCGCGCAGAAAACCGGAAGCCTTGTTCAGTACCGCAAGAGAATCACGCACCTGTGGCGATTCCTCGGTCAACTCCTCGGTGGTCAGCAGTGATACGTAGATGTCCGCGTAGCCCAGGTCACGGCTTACCTTGACGGCATTGACCGTAACCATGCCCACCCGCGGGTCTTTAACCTCCCGCTGGATGAGCTGGGCCAGCTCACGCTGCATCTGATCGCCAATGCGATCAATCCGGCTGAACTCTCTTGGCATCAGGCCCCCGTAGACTCGAGCTTACGCTCGACCCGTACGCGATCGAATACTTCGATCTGGTCACCGACTTTGACGTCGTAACCCTTAACGCCGATACCACACTCCATACCGTTGCGCACTTCCGGCACGTCATCCTTGAAGCGGCGCAGGGATTCCAGCTCGCCCTCGAAAATAACCACGTTATCCCGCAGGACACGGATCGGCTTGTTACGATAAACGTTACCTTCGGTCACCATGCAGCCGGCCACCTGGCCGAACTTCGGTGAACGGAACACGTCACGCACATCGGCAATACCCACGATATCCTCGCGGTATTCCGGTGCCAGCATACCGGTCAGCGCCGCTTTCACATCATCAATCAGGTTGTAGATGATGCTGTAGTAACGCAGATCTATGCCTTCCTGCTCCACCAGACGCTTGGACGCCGTATCGGCACGCACGTTGAAGCCGAAGATAACCGCATTGGTGGCCATGGCCAGACTGACGTCCGTTTCGGCAATACCGCCGACGCCAGAGGACACAATCTTGACCTGTACTTCGTCGTTGCCCAGATCCTTAAGCGATTTGGTGATCGCTTCCAGGGAACCACGAACGTCGGTCTTGAGGACCACATTGAGGGTCTTGACCTCGTCCTTGCCCATATTCTCGAACAGGTTCTCAAGCTTGGCTGCCTGCTGTTTGTGCAGGCGCTGCTCCCGCTCGCGGGTCTGGCGGAATTCTGCCAGCTCCTTCGCCTTCTTCTCGTCGGCTACGGCAATGAACTCGTCTCCCGCGTTCGGCGTGCCGTTCAGGCCCAGAATTTCCACCGGTATGGAAGGCCCGGCTTCCTTGACCTGCTTGCCAGCTTCATCGGTCATGGCGCGAACCTTACCGAAGAAAGAACCAGCGACAACCATCTCGCCCTGACGCAGCGTACCGTTCTGTACCAGCACGGTAGCCACGGAGCCACGGCCCCGCTCCAGGCTGGACTCGACAACCACGCCCTTGGCCGGTGCGTCCGGAGATGCCTCGAGCTCAAGAATTTCGGCCTGCAGCAACAGGGCCTCAATCAGATCGTCAATGCCGTCACCGGTGTGAGCAGACACCGGAATGAACTGAACATCACCGCCCCAGTCTTCCGGGATTACTTCCATGCCGGCCAGTTCGGTCTTTATTCGATCCGGGTCAGCCCCTTCCTTGTCCATCTTGTTGATGGCGACAACGATCGGCACACCGGCGGAACGGGCATGATCCACCGCTTCCTTGGTCTGCGGCATCACGCCGTCATCGGCGGCCACAACCAGGATAACGATGTCGGTACACTGGGCGCCTCGAGCACGCATGGCCGTGAAGGCCGCGTGACCCGGGGTATCCAGGAAGGACACCATGCCGTGCTCGGTTTCCACATGGTAGGCACCGATATGCTGAGTAATACCGCCGGATTCGCCGGAAGCCACCTTGGTGCGACGGATGTAATCCAGCAGCGAGGTCTTACCATGGTCGACGTGACCCATCACGCTCACGACCGGTGCACGCTTGGCCTTTTCCCTGCCTTCGAAGGTGAATTCGCTCAGAACTTCTTCCTCGAACGCATCCTCGCTGACGGTATTGGCCTTGTGACCCAGTTCTTCGGTCACCAGCACGGCTGTTTCCTGATCAAGGGCCTGGTTGATGGTCGCCATTACCCCCATGCCCATCAGTTTCTTGATGACGTCGGCTGACTTGACAGCCATCCGCTGGGCAAGATCACCCACGGTGATCGTTTCGGGAATATCAACTTCTCGTACCATTGGCTTGGTCGGCCTCTCGAAAGCGTGACGCTTTTCCTTGGGTTTCTTTTTCGCACGAAGTGGCTTGCGCAGCGTGGTGTCTTCTTCCTCTTCGTTGATAACCAGAGGTTCTTCCACCGGACGGTTGCGAGGCCCACGATGACCTGCGGACTTCTTCTTGGGCTTGCCCTCTTCCGGCTCGTCACCACGTTCACGGGCCTTCTCTTTCTTCTTCTTGGGCTTGCGATCCTTACCCTCACCTTCCTCAGGCGGCGGGATCGGCATATCTTCCGGCGCGGGAACCGGGGATGGTTCCGGCTCTGCGGCCACGTCCGGTTTTTCTTTCTCTGCCGGCTTTTCTTCCACAGCCGGCGCTTCGGCCGGCGCCTCGGAAACCTGCGCTTCCGGCTTTGGTGCTTCCGCCGGTTGTGCCTGTTCAGCCGTTACCGCCGGTGTCTCTTCCGGTGCTGCTGCAGCCTGCTCTGGGGCAGCCTCTTCCGGCTTCGCAGCTTCCGGTTCCAGTTCGGCACGCTTGATATACGTACGGCGCTTGCGGACCTCAACATTGACCGTCTTCGCACGGCCCGCTTTCAGCGTGGTTGTTGTCTTGCGCTTGAGAGTGATTTTCTTCGGTTCCGCTTCACTCTCACCGTGATTCTTTCTCAGATAGGTCAGCAACTGTTGCTTCTCATCGCTGGTGACAGAGTCTTCTTCGGAGCGGGCTTTCAGGCCAGCCTCCACGATCTGTCGCAGCAAACGATCCACGGGAGCGCCTACATCTGCGGCCAGTTGTTTTACCGTTACATCAGCCATACTGGTCCTCCTCCCGATTAAGCCTGGTCTTCAAACCAGGGGGCGCGTGCAGCCATAATCAACTGGCCGGCACGCTCTTCTTCCATACCTTCGATGTCGAGCAGATCATCAACAGACTGCTCGGCAAGATCTTCCATTGTACGGATACCCATGCCGGCCAGCTTGAATGCCAGGCCGCGGTCCATACCGTCCATTGCCAGAAGATCTTCAGCGGGCTCCGCGCCCTCAAGCGCCTCTTCACTGGCCAGGGCCTGATTCAACAGGGCGTCCTTGGCGCGGCGACGCAATTCCGTGACGGTCTCTTCGTCAAAACCTTCAATAGCGAGCATCTCCTCCATGGGGATGTACGCCACTTCCTCAATGGAAGTAAATCCTTCCTCGATGAGAACACCGGCAAACTCCTCGTCCACATCCAGGTTGCCGGTAAAGTGCTCCAGCAAGGTGTTGTATTCCTGCTCCTGGCGCTGACCGGCTTCTTCCTCAGTCATCACGTTCAGTGTCCAGCCTGTCAGCTCGGTCGCCAGGCGTACGTTCTGCCCGTTACGGCCGATGGCCTGGGCCAGATTATCCTCAGCAACAGCCACTTCCATGGTGTTACGGTCTTCATCCATCACGATCGACGCCACTTCCGCCGGTGCCATGGCGTTGATAACAAGCTGCGCGGGGTTGTCGTCCCACAGAACGATATCAACACGCTCGCCACCCAGTTCATTGGAAACAGCCTGAACCCGCGAGCCACGCATACCAACACAGGCACCGACCGGATCAATACGGCGATCGTTAGTCTTTACTGCAATTTTGGCGCGGGAACCGGGATCCCGGGCAGCACCACGGATCTCGATCAGCTCCTCGGCAATTTCCGGAACTTCGATGCGGAACAGCTCGATCAGCATCTGGGGATCGGTGCGACTCAGGATCAGCTGCGGGCCGCGATGATCCGTGCGGATTTCCTGTAACAGGGAGCGAACACGGTCACCCATGCGAAACGTCTCGCGAGGGATCAGATGTTCACGCGGCAGCAGGGCCTCAGCATTGGCACCCAGATCCACGATGACGTTGTCCCGTGTCACTTTCTTTACGGTACCGGAAACCAGCTCACCGACGCGGTCACGATAGCTGTCGACAATTTTGGTACGTTCGGCTTCCCGCACTTTCTGGAAAATAATCTGCTTGGCTGCCTGGGCCCCGATACGCCCGAAAGCAACAGACTCGACTTTTTCTTCGTAGATATCGCCGGGGCGGAGATCCCTGTCGATCTCCTCGGCTTCCTGCATGGTCAGCTCGGTGCCAAGTGC
This sequence comes from Marinobacter sp., assembly GCA_046260345.1. Lineage (GTDB taxonomy): Bacteria > Pseudomonadota > Gammaproteobacteria > Pseudomonadales > Oleiphilaceae > Marinobacter. The sequence goes on from JBHEPI010000071.1 coordinate 11,769, forward strand.
AGGAACGGCGTCGTTATCAACCACCAGCCAGCGGCGGAAAGTATCATATTCGCCGGTACGGCGATCGATGGAAACGCGGATGTCCGCTTCCTCGTCGTCGTAACGTTTCTTGGCAGCGGTGGCGAGTGCCAGCTCGATTGCTTCAAAGATCACATCCTTCTCGACACCTTTCTCGTTCGAGACGGATTCAACCACCAGCAAGATCTCTTTACTCATTGGATTGCCCTGCCCTTAAAATAAACTTTGCGTCCACTGACTTATTCAAATACCGGAACGATGTTGGCTTTCTCGATGCTATCGAATGGCAGCAGATACTCGTGATCATCAACAACCACGACAACGTCATCGCCCTCAACACCCTTGATCAGGCCCTGAAACTTGCGACGCCCCTCGAATGCCATCCGTAATTTGATCTGGACCTGATGGCCGGCGAATGCCTCATATTGTTCCAGTCGGAACAACGGCCGATCCATCCCCGGAGAAGAAACCTCCAGGGTGTATTCTGTCTGGATGGGATCTTCCACATCCATTACACCGCTTGCCTGGCGGCTGACTTTCTCACAGTCTTCAATGCCGATACCGTTCTCGGCATCGTCAATAAAAATCCTCAACAGGGAATGGTGACCCTGGGAGCGGAATTCAATGCCCCAAAACTCGTAGCCCAGGCCTTCCACGATGGGCCTGAGTATTTCTTCCAGCTGCTTTAACTTGGCTGACAAAGCTATTGCGTCTCCGTTACTCGTTTTTCGACCCCAAAAACAAAAAAAGGGCTGTTGATCAGCCCTTTTTATGCACCAGGGCCTGATTCGCCAGGCCCCTTAATCAAAAAGCCCCGAAAAAGTGGGGCCCTTTGTTGCAAGAACTCACAGGGGATAAACACAAACCAAAAACATCCCCTGCTGACAGACACCTGGCCTGCCTGGAAGGGGCTGGACAACCTGTGTCCGGAGCCCGCTCCAATATCCGCCGGAGTATAGAGACGCCGGCCTTACTGGTCAAGGACTGACCAAAAAAACGGCCTGGTAATTCCAAGCCGTTTTTCTTCTTATATGGTGCCCAGGGCCGGACTCGAACCGGCACGGCTTTCGCCACTACCCCCTCAAGATAGCGTGTCTACCAGTTCCACCACCTGGGCAACTCTCTTACTCGAGCTCGGGGAGTTCATCTTCGTCCCCGCGCCCGGCTTCGCCTTCATCTGCCGCTTCACTCTCAGCCTGCCCGGCATCGGAGCGGGATTCCTCAACTACAGGAATACCGGCTTCCCCTGCCACTTCAGCGCGTTGCTTGGCGAATACAGCCAGCGAAAAACTTGTTACAAAAAAGATAATGGCCAGCAAAGTCGTTGCACGAACGAGGAAACTGCTACTGCCCTCGCTACCAAATACTGTCTGGGAGGCACCTCCACCAAACGCGGCACCGGCATTTGCGCCCTTACCATGCTGGATCAGCACCAGAGCCACCAGTGCCACCGCGATGACCACGTGCAGAACGACAACCAGTGTTTCGATCCAATCCATAATGACTCTCTAATAACTTTTGCTAATGGCTTTCGCGAACCTGTAGCTTTCAGGATTTGCCCGGCATGGCCCGGCAAATGCTCACAAAATCTTTTGCACTCAATGATGCCCCGCCAATCAGCCCGCCATCAATGTCCGGCTGAGCAAAAAGAGCGGCAGCATTATCCGCTTTTACACTGCCGCCGTAAAGCAGCGATATCTCATCTGCCGGCGCCCCGAGGGACTTCAATACGGCGCGGATCGCGGCGTGCATGGCCTGGGCATCTTCAGCCGTTGCGGTTTTTCCGGTTCCAATGGCCCATACCGGCTCATAAGCAATCACAACCTGTCGCCACTGCCCGCTGCCAACTTCCGAAACCGAATGACGAACCTGTGCCGACACCACTTCTTCGGCCCTGCCTGCTTCACGCTCCTCCAGGGTCTCTCCAACGCATATCACCGCGCAAAGCCCTGAAGCCAGTACACTGCCAACCTTGGCCGCTACCTGCTCGTCGGTTTCACCGAACAACTGCCTGCGCTCAGAGTGCCCGACAAGGGCATAGGCACACCCCGAGTCTCTGGCCATTCCCGCGGAAACTTCCCCCGTGTAGGCGCCGGAATCCCAGCAGGCAATATTCTGTATGCCAACGGCAATCTCACCACCGGCCAGCCTGACTACATCGCTGACAAACAGGGCGGGAGGAATAATAACAGCCTCCACACCATTATCAAGCGATGCCACCTCTGACCGGACTTGGCCAACCAGGCTATTCACAAGGTCTTTCGACCCGTTCATTTTCCAGTTTCCGGCAACGATCTTACGGCGCATAAATAACCCCTGATTCAAGGGAGGGCGAACTATACAGCAGTCTTTTAAAGCAGACAACTGCCTCCGGGCACAAAATCAGGCCCGGGAATTCCCCACCACAACAGCAAGTTCTTCAGCAATCTTTACAATTTCCGACTCGTCCTGACCTTCCGTCATCACGCGGATCAGAGGCTCGGTACCAGAGGCTCGCAACAACACCCTGCCACTGCCTCCGAGCCTGGCTTCCGCCGCTGCCACAGCGCTGACAATATCTTCTCGCCCGAGGGGATCAAACCGCTTATCCACCCGCACATTGATCATTTTCTGTGGCAACTTGCTCATGCGCTGACGAATATCCGCCAGCGAGCTTCCGGCACGACTGACGGCCAACAATACCTGCAGCGCCGACACAATACCGTCACCGGTGCTGGTACAGTCACGAATCACCATATGGCCGGAACCTTCGCCACCGAGCAGCCAGCCTCTCTCAATCAGCCGCTCCATAACATAGCGGTCACCTACTTTGGCACGCTCGAAATCGATGCCCTGCTCCTTCAGTGCAAGCTCCACACCCAGATTGGTCATCAGCGTTCCGACGACGCCACCGTTCAGAGTACCTGCAGCGTGTCGCTGAGTGGCAATCACGAACAGCAGCTCATCCCCATCCACTTCCGTTCCGTCACGATCCACCATCAAAACCCGGTCACCATCACCGTCAAAGGCAATTCCCAGATCGGCCCCCTGTTCGAGAACTGTTTTTTTCAGGGTGCCAAGGTGGGTGGACCCCACATTCAGGTTGATGTTCAGGCCGCTGGGATCGCCGCCGACGACTGAAACTTTTGCCCCCAGCTCCCGGAAAACCTTCGGAGCAACGTGATAGGTAGCACCATGGGCACAGTCCAGAACAATATGGAGCTCGTCCAGGGAAAATTCATTAGGCACAGTACTCTTACAGAACTCCACGTAACGGCCCGGGGCATCATCTACACGGAATGCCTTGCCCAACTCCTTGGGGCTACAAACTTCAATAGGTCTGTCCAGCCAGCGCTCTATCTCAGCCTCAAGTGCATCATCAAGCTTGGTTCCGGCCGGAGAGAAGAACTTGATGCCGTTGTCCTCATGGGGATTATGGGACGCGCTGATCACAATACCTGCAGACGCCCGAAAAGTCCGGGTAAGATAGGCAATGGCCGGTGTCGGCATGGGGCCAAGCAACTTCACATCCACTCCGGCCGCGGACAAGCCGGACTCCAGGGCAGATTCGAACATGTAACCCGACAGTCGCGTGTCTTTGCCGATAAGCACACTGTTGCGCTGACCATCGCGCTTGAATGCCTGCCCTGCAGCCCAACCCAGGTGCAGCATAAAATCCGGGGTAATCGGGTATTCGCCAACCCGCCCCCGGATACCATCCGTGCCGAAATATTTTCTGTCACTCATCGCCCAGCTTCCTCCATTGCCATTACTACTTTAACGGCATCAACCGTTTCCCTGACATCATGAACGCGAATGATCGATGCGCCCTTCATGGCGGATATTGTCGCGGCAGCGAGGCTTGCGGGCAAGCGTTCGCTGACCTCCCGACCAGTGATATGGCCCAGCATACTCTTGCGGGACAACCCCACCAGTACCGGGTGCCCGAGCAGTTGCAACTGCTCCAGCGAAGCCAGCAACTGCAGATTGTGGCGGGGAGACTTCCCGAATCCGAAACCCGGATCCAGGATGACATTGTCAGGCCGCACGCCGGCCTTTTCTATGACCCGCATTCTTTCAGTCAGGAACGAACTGACCTCCCGCCGCACATTACGGTAGCGTGGATCATCCTGCATGGTATCCGGCTCACCCTGAATATGCATTACACATACCGGAACACCAGCCCTCGCGACTACCTCGGGCGCGCCTTCTCGCTGCAGTGCCCTGACGTCGTTGATCATGCCGGCACCCAGCTTGGCCACTTCGTCCATTACCTGCGGCGAACTGGTGTCGACCGACACAATAACATCCAGCTCACCGGCAATAGCCTCAACAACGGGACAAACCCGCCCCAACTCCTCTTCCAGGGGCACCGGGGTTGCACCCGGCCGCGTGGACTCACCACCGACATCGATAAAGATTGCTCCGTCAGCCGCCATTTGGCGCGCCCGGGCCAGGGCAGCATCGACCTGATCAAACCGGCCGCCGTCCGAGAAAGAATCCGGGGTTACATTGAGAATCCCCATGATGTGGCAGCCAGACATATCCAGCTTTCTGCCAGCGAAGTTCATTTGCATAAGCGACCTTCCGTGCAACCTGCAAAAACAAACGCCGCCCCGGGCGGGGCGGCGTAACTGGATTGATGATCTCTGGCGCGAATCAGCCTGCGTCAGTGTTCACCGGCAGGGCGCCCAACATCAGGCCTGCGGCCATCATCGGAATCTTTCGGGGCAGGCGTCTGCTCCGGCTCGTCTGCCGGCACGCCACCAGACGGACCGCTATCACTCCAGCCTTTTGGCGGGCGCGGCTCACGGCCTTCCATGATGTCATCAATCATATGGCGATCAATGGTTTCATACTTCATCAGGGCGTCGGCCATCAGGTCGAGCTTTTCGCGGTTATCAATCAGCAACTGACGGGCTCTCTCGTAGCAGCTGTCGATAATATTGCGAACTTCCTCATCAATCCGCTGGGCTGTTCCCGGTGAATGAGTCGGCGCTGGAGGAGCACCAAAATACCCACCCTGATCTTCGTTGTCGTACTGTAACGGTCCCAGCTTTTCAGACAGGCCCCACTTGGTCACCATGTTACGGGCCAGGCTGGTGGCCCTTTCGATGTCGTTGGAGGCACCGGTGGTCACGCCGTCAACGCCAAGGGTCAGTTCTTCAGCGATACGGCCACCGAACAGACTGCAGATCGAGCTGATCAGGAAACGTTTGCTATGACTGTACTTGTCCTCCTCAGGGAGGAACATAGTTACACCTAGCGCACGACCCCGGGGAATGATGCTGACCTTGTAGACAGGATCATGTTCTGGAACCAGACGGCCCACGATCGCGTGGCCGGACTCGTGATAAGCGGTGTTGCGCTTCTCTTTTTCGCTCATGACCATGGATTTGCGCTCGGCGCCCATCATGATCTTGTCTTTAGCGAGTTCGAACTCTTCCATGGAGACCAGGCGCTGATTCCGACGCGCCGCAAACAGGGCAGACTCGTTGACCAGATTAGCCAGATCCGCACCGGAAAATCCTGGCGTACCACGGGCAATCAGCTTTGGTTCGACGCCGTCAGCCAACGGCACCTTTTTCATGTGCACTTTCAGAATCTGTTCGCGACCAATGATGTCGGGCAAGCCTACAACCACCTGGCGGTCAAAACGACCAGGGCGCAACAGCGCTGGGTCAAGAACATCCGGCCGGTTGGTGGCAGCGATAACGATAACACCCTCGTTGCCTTCAAAGCCGTCCATTTCCACCAGCAGTGCGTTCAGAGTCTGCTCACGCTCATCATGACCGCCGCCCATACCGTTACCACGACGGGCGCCGACAGCGTCAATCTCGTCTATGAAGATGATGCAGGGGCTCTGCTTCTTGGCCTGCTCGAACATATCGCGAACCCGGGAAGCGCCCACGCCCACGAACATCTCGACAAAGTCGGAACCGGAAATGGAAAAGAAGGGCACCTTCGCTTCGCCGGCAATCGCCTTGGCGAGCAATGTCTTACCGGTACCCGGCTGACCCACCATCAGAATCCCTTTGGGGATGCTACCGCCCAGGCGCTGGAACTTGCTGGGATCCTGAAGGAATTCAACCAGCTCTTTCACATCTTCCTTGGCTTCATCCACACCGGCAACGTCGGCGAAGGTGGTCTTGATCTGATCCTCACTCATCAACTTGGCTTTGCTCTTGCCAAAGGACATGGGGCCCTTGCCGCCGCCACCTCCCTGCATCTGCCGCATGAAGAACACGAACAGCGCGATGATAATCAGGATCGGGAAGGCCGCCACCAGTAGCTGGGTCCAGAGACTTTGACGCTCAGGCTCCTTACCAATGACTTCCACTTGGTTTGCCAGCAGATCGTCCATCAGCTTATCGTCGGATAGCTGGGGCCTGATTGTCTGGAACTGGGAGCCGTCACCACGGGTACCCTGAACCTCCAGACCGTCAATGGTGACCTGACGGACCTGCCCGTCCTGCACCATTTCCACGAACTGCGAATAATTTACCTGTTGGCCGCTGGTGGTGGGAGTGAAATTCTGAAACACCATCAGCAGTACGGCGGCTATAATTAGCCAGAGAACCAGATTTTTTGCCATATCGTTCAAGGATCGTCACCTGTGAATTGAAGGTTTGCCCCGTCAGGAGAAAGCCTTTTCTGACACCTTACACCAGTTATACGCCCGTCCACCAGAATCGGCCCATCCGTAACGACCGCTGGCTCCGGAAATATCAACGGATGCCATAACAAATATAGTGGGTGTCATATCTGAAATTACAACATCAGTCCGACGATCACCCTACACATTACTGACCTGGATACCGTCCAAATGTTCCTTCAGCCAGCACTCACCGGTTTTCGAACGGTCCAGAACCCACCCCAAAAACGTTATGTTACGGGGCAAGAATACGTGGTAACTGCCATTTCTCCGGCCCGGTGATCTGTTACAATCCGCCGATTATACGTGATCGTCCGCCGTTTCGCCGCTGACGTTTTGTTAATTGCCTTCATAAAGAGATCACATAATGAGTCTTTCGCCAGAACAGCGCCGGGAGTACCGGGGTATCGCCCACAACCTGAAGCCAGTCATCATTGTCGGCGACAAGGGCCTGACAGAAGGGCTCCAGGAAGAACTGGAGCGCGCCCTGAACGACCACGAGCTGATCAAGATCAAGGTGGCGAGCCAGGACCGGGAAGCTCGCCGGGAAGCAGTTGCCGCCTTATGCGAAGCCTCAGGCGCCGAACTGGTACAGACCATCGGCAAGATCGCCGTGATCATGCGCCGGGCGAAGAAACCCAACCCGAAGCTGTCCAACCTTCTTCGGGCCAGGTAAGGATTTGCCACGAAAGACTCGGAAAAAAGAGAGGACAGCGACTATTCGCCACGAAATCCATATATGGTCTCCTCCCCGTTTGCAATGGCTCCAGACGTTGATGAGGGACAGGTTGCTGCCATATATCCGGCCTGTTGACGAGGCGGCTCTGCCGCCTCTGGCCCTGATGAGGATTCGCCGCGCGCCTGC
>JBHEPI010000086.1:0-2916 GCA_046260345.1 Marinobacter sp.
TGAATGTCAGTAACGATGCCTGGTTCGGTAGCTCGCTAGGCCCTCTTCAGCATTTCCAGATGGTACGCATGCGCGCCATCGAAACCGGCCGAGACCTGCTGAGAGCCACGAACACCGGCATCACTGCAGCTATCAGTTATAAGGGAAGGGTCCTCAAGCGCGTCCCTCAATTCAAGGTGGCTACCCTCAGCGCCGAAGTGACACCGCGAGCTGGCGCGACCCCGTACGTGCGCTGGAAGGATTGGCCTGTCCTTGGCCTGATCGCGCTCGGACTCGGCTTGCTCTTGCTCCGTCGAATCAGCCGGCATCATTGGTTTGGTAGATGCCGTTGGAACTGAAGCTGCGGGATAAAAGCACGGCGCAGAGCCATCGGACGAAGCAAAAAAAGACCTGTGTAACCATCCCTGTTTTAGTTGCACTGGTGGTAAAAGTTCTCCGCCCGTTGGTGTTCCGCCAAATATTCCCATGGAATCAGATCTTCCAGTGAATCAGAGGAGGAGGTAACGGGGTCGCGCGGTCCCGGAAAAGGTCTGCTTTGTGGTCATGGCGTCGAAATCATTGGAAAGCGGACCTTTTTGTAGGCGCAACCGCACTGTAAACGCGGCCTGGCGGAGTCCCGAAGGGGATTAGAATGACTGGTTTGCCTTCATTTGCACATGAACTTATACCTATCTTTAGGCCGATCAACTTGATCGGCCTAAAGGGGGTAACAACAAACTTTTAAAAACTGAGTTAGAGCATCTTCTTCAATTGCCCATAATCCCCGCCAGTGCGAAGCACCAGGTTTATATCGTTGTCATTCCGATTGCGGAAAAACCAGCCATGGTTGCCGGTGAAGGCAGCCTCAAGCTCACCCTCGTCTTCCGGAACGCCCCGGCCTTTTTCATAGGAAATAGACTGGCCACCCCCATCGCCATGGGTATCGAAGTTAATGGGCCCACCCTCGGATACCCAGGAAAAACGGGCAACTGCGCCTTCTTCCATGGTGAGTTTGAACTCAGTGCCTTCTCCCGGCGATAGAGTCACGCGTATTTTATCCTGCCACTGCGGTTCTGCGGCCGCCGGTTCGGGCGTCAGTTGTTCCTCTGCTGCCGCGACGACCTCAGGCTCTGGGGCCGGGGCGTCGTCCTGAGTCGGCTCGGCTACTGCCTCGACTGGTTTTGCGGCATCCAGAGGCTGCTGTTCGATAGAGGACTGAACGGCCACCATCTGGGCAGCCGCGTCAGCCGCTGCTTCTTTGGCGAGCTGTTCCTTGATCTCGCCCATTTCGGTCAAGCCCAGTAGTCGACCTGCGCCAGTGGGGTCCAGTGCATACTCGGCAGGCATTACCACGGTAACCAGCAGCACCAGCGCCACAATGGCGGCAACGATGGTGGATCGAATCAGTTTTGCCGTGCTGGGTAATTCTTCACGGTTGGGGATATCGGTGTTGTACATAGGGAATCTCCAGAATCAGGCGACAAAATAACCGGTGAGCTGATAGCCAAAGAGCAGGAAGCCTGCGCTCATCATGGCTACGTTGGCGGTGTAGGCATGGCGAAAAAAGCCATCGGTTTTGCGCCAGAAACTGATGACAATCAGGATCATGGCCAGAGCAATGAGCTGTCCGATTTCCACGCCTACGTTGAAGGCCAGGAGGTTCGGAATCAGCCCGTCCGGCGAAATGTCGTATTCAATGATTTTTGTGGACAATCCGAATCCGTGGAAGAACCCAAAAATCAGCGTCGCCGACTTTGTGTTGGGTTGAAAACCAAACCAGCGCTGATAGGCACCGATATTGTCGAGTGCCTTATACACGATGGACAGACCGATAATTGCATCAATAAGGTAGCTGTTGATGCCGACGTTGAAGTAAACGCCCAGCAGCATGGTGGTGGAATGCCCCAGCGCAAACAGGCTTACATAGATCGCGATGTGCTGCATGCGGTAGAGGAAGAAGATTACACCGAGCAGGAACAGCAGGTGGTCGTACCCGGTAACCATGTGTTTCGCCCCGAGGTAGATGAACGCCATGAGGTTTACACCGGTAATTTCCTGAATATACCCCTTGTCGCCCTGGGCGATAGCGTGGGCCAGCACATCGGTACTCAGGCCCAGCAACCCCAGCGCCAGAAATATCCAGAAGAGACGACTGCCTGCGCCCGTGGAGGGCGTGCTACGGCAACCGTCAAGCAAGCTTGGCAACATAAAGACTCCAATCGAATTTGTTTTCTCGGGCCGCCTAGGCGGCAAGGATCAAGCTAGAGGGAAGGCTTTTGGAGGGCGTTCGAGCCGATAGCGCAAACTGCGGGGAGAACCACCGGCAAAGGGCACTGGCTGCCGGAGAACGGTAAGACTCTGGGAAACTGACGGAACTCTGAGCTGGTCCACGGTCTCGTGTGTATGATTTCCAGCATCATGGTGCAGTGATGCCGCCCCTGGTTCTTTATCAAAGTCGTGGCTGTGACCATGTCCATGGTGACTGCCTGAATGGCCGCTAAGCTGTGATTCCCAGTCGCCCGTCAACTCAGCCACACCGTGAGAGAACGACTCGCCAATCACCGATAGCGACAGTCCCGCCACTGCGAAAAGCATGACGAGCGTCGGAAGCAGTTTTCTGCGTTCAAGAGCCAGAGTCATCGGTTTCAGTTCGTCAATTCGTTCATTGGATTTCAACAGAGGCAAACGATAACATCCCCCCCAGGGGGATAGGAATTAAATATGGTAAACGATCACACGCACCAATCGCATCCGAACATTATCAAACGCCTGAAGCGGGCCAACGGTCATCTTGAGAGCGTGATCGCGATGATAGAAAGCGGAAAACCCTGCCTGGAGCTGGCCCAGCAGCTTCACGCCGTTGAAAAGGCCATTCAGCAGGCCAAGCGGGTTCTGGTTCAGGATCATATCGAGCATTGTCTGGATGACGCGATCGGA
>JBHEPI010000133.1:0-3766 GCA_046260345.1 Marinobacter sp.
CACTGCGGCTTCTGCACCGCCACCTGCCCGACGTACCAGGAACTGAACGACGAACGCGATGGCCCCCGCGGCCGCATATACCTGATGAAAATGTTCCTGGAAGGCGAAGAAGTCACCGAAAAATCCCGCGAACACCTGGACCGCTGTCTCACCTGCCGCAGCTGCGAAACCACCTGCCCCTCCGGCGTAAAGTACGGCCGCCTGGTCGACATCAGCCGTGGCCTCATGGAACAGGAAATGCCCCGGCCGCCGAAAGAGCGCTGGATTCGCTGGTCACTGGCCCGGGTGATCCCCAATCGCCGACTGTTCGGATTGCTGCTGCGCATGGGCCAGATATTCCGCCCCGTGTTGCCGCAAAAGCTGCGTACCAAAGTACCACCGACAAAGCAGGCGAAACCCTGGCCGGCAGCAAGCCACGAACGCATCGTGCTGGCCCTGGCCGGTTGCGTTCAGCCCTCCGCCACCCCGAACACCAACGCCGCCGCAGCCCGTGTGCTCGACAAACTCGGCATCACCATGGTGGAAGCGCCGGAAGCCGGCTGTTGTGGCGCCGTGAACCACCATCTTTCGGAACATGACAAGGCCCTGGACGCCATGCGCCGCAACATCGACGCCTGGTGGCCTGCCATCGATGCCGGTGCCGAGGCCATCATCATGACGGCTTCCGGTTGCGGTGCCATGGTGCAGGATTATGGCCACCTGTTGCGGGACGATCCGGTGTATGCCGCAAAAGCGCAGAAGGTCAGCGACATGACCATCGACCTGGGCGCCTTCCTGCTCCAGCAGGACCTGGAGAAGCTCGAGACTCCCAGGGGTGCCGGCAAGGTCGCTTTCCATTGCCCGTGTACGCTTCAGCATGCCATGCAACAGAGCGGAGTTGTGGATCAGGTGCTGCGCAAGGCCGGAATCGAACTGGCAAATACCAAAGACAAGCACCTCTGCTGCGGTTCCGCCGGCACTTACTCTATTCTCCAGCCGGAACTCAGCCAGCGGCTGCTGAACAACAAGCTCAAGGCCCTGACCGTGGACAACCCGGACCGCATCGTAACCGCCAATATCGGCTGCCAGATGCATCTGGAAACCAAAGCGCAGGTGCCGGTTCAGCACTGGATTGAGTTGCTGGATACCTGAACTGTGCCCTGGCACTCGCTCACTCGCCTGTGGTTTTGTTTATAATGCCCGCGTTATCAGACAAACCACAGGGAGTGGACATCAATGCCATGGAGGCAGATTGCAGTTTTTGTTTGTGTATTTATCCCCGCCGTTTCCGCCGCAGAGGTGTATACCTGGATTGATGACCAGGGAATGGCCCATTTCACAGACATCAAACCGGAAGACCGGGAGCATGAGCCGGTCGAGCTCCGTCGCCCGTCTTTGATTCCCATGCGGGAAAACATCCCTCGGGGCGAGCGGGTCAGCACCATCAACCGGCAGATCAATCGAAGCCTCGATGCCAATGGCGATGCAGAACGAAAAGCCGCCGGGCAACAGAAAGCACGGGAACTCAAACGCAAAAAAGCCCGCTGTAACGGTTACCGCGAACGGCTGGAAAATATCCAGCAACAGTTGCGGGCCGGCTACTCCAATGACCAGGGCAATCGCCTGCGCCGTCAGCGCCGGCAAGTCAGCCAGAAGCTGTCGCGGGAATGCATGCTTGGCTGAGCTGCCTGGTGCGGGTTGGCTGCCTTATGATGTGAACGTCGTCGAAATCAGGTAGGCGGTATAGGCCAGGAAACAGGCCAGCAACAGGCCGCCTTCAATACGGTTGATCCGCCCCGGTTTGCGGAAGCCGTAGCCGAGAATAAACAGCGACAGGGTGAGAGCGGACATTACCGCAATGTCGCGGTAGAACACCTCCGGCGCCACTGCCATCGGGCTGATCGTCCCGGCGATACCCACAACGGCCAGAGTGTTGAACAGGTTCGAACCGAGGATGTTGCCGAGGGCAATGTCATGCTCACCTTTGCGGGCGGCGATAACGGAGGATGCCAGCTCCGGGAGGGAAGTGCCCACGGCCACAATGGTCAGGCCGATAATAAGATCGCTCACGCCAAAGCCATGGGCAACATCAACCGCACCCCACACAAGCATTCGCGAACTTATGATCAGTAGCACCAGGCCGGCAAGCAGCCACAGCACCGCGTTGCGAAGGGGCATGGAGCGGTGGCTCATCTCTTCGGCAATCTCTGTGCCCAGAGCATCGGCGTTCTGAGTCATGCCCTGACGAATGGACCAGGCCATCAGGAGGGCAAACACTCCCAGCAGTACAATGGCATCCACCAAGGTCAGTTCACCGTCCCATAACTGCCATGCTGCAAGTGCAGTGACAGCTGTAAGAATCGGCAACTCCTTTCGCATCACCTGAGAGTGAACCGCAATCGGGCTGATCAGTGCCGTAATGCCGAGAATCAGCGCAATATTGGTAATGTTGGAACCGTAGGCGTTGCCCAGCGCCAGCCCCGGGTTGCCCTGAGTGGCTGCCAGCGCTGACACCACCATTTCCGGTGCCGAGGTGCCAAAACCTACCACCACCATGCCGATCAACAGCGGCGGCATGCCGAAATGTCCGGCCACTGCGGCGGAACCTTCAACAAACTTGCCGGCACTCCAGACCAAAAGGGCCAGGCCCAGCAGAATGGCCAGAACGGGGAGAAACATGGCTGTTCCTTTGATCTTTGTCAGGTTTTGTACAGGCCGTGAAGTCCATACTCGGAAAGATGGACTATTCTATCAGCAAGCCACCGTGCAAAGGAGACGCCACGTGACTGATGAAAAGACCCCTTCCCCGAACCCTGAAGAAGATCTGGCAACACGATTTCCGACGGCTTATACCATTCTGTTCCTGCTTATCATTCTGGTGGCAGCGCTGACCTGGATTATTCCGGCAGGGCAGTATGAACGCTCCATGAACGAAGACGTCGGGCGCGAAGTTGCGGTGCCCGGCACCTATGAAACCGTCGACCCCGATCCCCAGGGCTTTGTTGATGTGATGCTGGCACCCACAGCGGGCTTTTACGACCCGGACAGCTACGCGGCTAATGCCATTGATGTGGCCCTGTTTGTGCTGTTTCTCGGGGGCTTTCTGGGCGTGATGAATGCCACCGGCGCCATCGATACCGGCATCCGCAGTGCCATGCACCGGCTGGAAGGGCGAGAGATATGGATGATACCCATACTCATGACGCTGTTTGCGATGGGTGGCACCACTTATGGCATGGCAGAGGAGACCCTGGCTTTCTATGCCATTCTGATTCCGGTCATTATCTCGGCGGGGTATGACGCCGTCACCGGGGTTGCCATCATTCTGGTGGGTGCCGGTATTGGTGTACTGGGGTCAACTATCAATCCCTTTGCAACGGTCATTGCCTCCAACGCTGCCGATATCCCCTTTACTGACGGCATCGTGTTGCGGTTTGTGTTGCTTTTGGGTGGCCTCGTCATTTGTGCCGCATACGTTATGCGTTATGCCCAACGGGTCAAGGCAGATCCGTCCCGCTCGGTGGTCGCCAAGCAGAGAGATGCGCACCGCAAGCTTTTTCTGCAGGGCCATGATGAGCTGGAAGATTTCGAACTCACCGGCACCCAGAAAATCGCCCTGATTATTTTTACACTGACGTTTGTCGTAATGATCTGGGGTGTTTCCTCCCAGGGCTGGTGGATGGCCAGGATGGGGGCCCTGTTCTTTGGTTCCGCCATCGTGATCGGCATCATCGCCCGGCTGGGTGAAAAAAAGCTGACCAGCAGTTTTGTAGACGGTGCCCGTGAC
>JBHEPI010000137.1:0-29881 GCA_046260345.1 Marinobacter sp.
TCATCGTGATTCTTACTCCGTGGAGACGGGCGGCGGGACTACCCTCCCGGGAAACGCTACGAGCACATCCATGTGCGCTTGGAATTGGCCATCCATGGCCAATTACATTCCCGGGAGGGTAGCCCCGCCGCCCTGACAAACTTTCGTGCTGACTCTCACCCAACGTAGGTCGGATTAGCCAAAGGCGTAATCCGACGCCAGGGTGCACGTCGCTACTATGCTGTCGGATTGCGCTTTGCTTAATCCGTACCTACTCTTTGATCCTGTACTCTGCCGATCGAGCATGAGCCGTCAGTCCCTCACCGCGGGCCAGAACCGAAGCAACCCGCCCCATCCGGTCCGCGCCATCGGCAGAAAACCCGATCAGAGAGGACCGCTTCTGGAAATCATAAACCCCCAGCGGAGAGGAGAACCGTGCGGTGCCGGACGTCGGCAGCACGTGGTTAGGCCCAGCACAGTAGTCACCCAGCGCCTCGGCCGTAAAGCGGCCCATAAAAATGGCACCGGCATGGCGGATTTCTTCGACCAGGCTTTCCGGATCTTCCACCGAAAGCTCAAGGTGCTCGGGCGCAATGCGATTGGAAACCTTCGCCGCCTCGGAAAGATCAGCCACGTGAATCAGTGCAGCACGGTCGGTCATTGAGGTGGCAATAATCTCCGCCCGCTCCATGGTTGGCAGCAGCTTGTTGATGCTGGCCTCCACCGCGTCGAGGAAATCTGCATCCGGGCTGATCAGAATCGACTGGGCCTGTTCATCGTGTTCGGCCTGGGAGAACAGGTCCATGGCAATCCAGTCCGGATCGGTCTTGCCGTCGCAGATCACCAGAATTTCTGAGGGGCCGGCGATCATATCGATGCCGACGGTACCGAAAACCTCGCGCTTGGCAGTGGCGACGAAAATATTGCCCGGGCCCACGATTTTATCAACCGAAGGAATGGTTTCAGTCCCATACGCCAATGCCCCGACGGCCTGAGCGCCACCCACGCAAAACACCCTGTCCACTCCCGCAATCGCGGCAGCAGCCAGAACCATATCGTTCACCACACCATCCGGCGTGGGGACCACCATAATCACCTCACCCACCCCGGCCACTTTTGCCGGAATGGCGTTCATCAGCACGGAAGACGGATAAGCAGCCTTGCCACCCGGCACATACAAACCCGCCCGGTCCACCGGCGTCACCTTCTGCCCCAGAACCGTGCCGTCGTCGTCCTCGTACTGCCAGGATTTCTGGTTCTGGCGTTCGTGGTAGTCACGCACTCTCTCGGCAGCTTTCTCCAGGGCAACCCGCTGATCCTGGGGAATAGCGTTCAAAGCCTTCTGCAAACGGTCTTGGCCCATCTCCAGCTCGGCCACAGAGCCAACCTTCAACCGGTCAAACTTCTCGGTAAACTCCAGAACCGCGGCATCGCCACGGGTTTTCACCTGATGCAGGATATGACGAACCGACTCATTCACCTGATGATCAACACTGTCGTCCCAGGCCAGCAGCTTGGCCAGCTCGCTGTCAAAGTCATTTTGGGAAGCGTTTAATCGTCTGATGCTGATATCAGTCATTTCATCTTTCCTGCTGTGCGAATTTACTCCGCGGATTGAAAAGTGTTTTCGGCCGGAGGATACGGAAAAGGCCCGGGAACGGGTCAGGAAGGGCTTTCCAAAACTGTACGGAGCCATGGATGGCGGAGTCCAAGCGTCACATGGATGTGCCGAAGGAGCGTGTTTTGGAAAGCCCTTCCTGAGCCGTTCTTACTCCGAAGCCTGCCGGCGTTTTTCAACGGCGGCTGCCATCATCTCAATTATGGGATTAATACCCGCATGTTTCATCTTCATTGATGCTCGGTTAACCACAAGGCGCGAGCTAATGTTCTCGATCAACTCGCGAGCCTCAAGACCATTCGCCTTCAGGGTATTACCCGTATCCACGATGTCGACAATCTCGTCGGCAAGACCCAGGATCGGCGCAAGCTCCATAGCACCGTACAACTTTATGATATCTGCCTGCCGCCCCTGGGCGGAGTAGTAACGACGCGCCAGATTCACAAACTTGGTAGCTACACGCAGGCGACCTTCCGGAGCCAGGGTGTCTTTCTTGCCGGCGGTCATCAGCCGACACCGGGAAATATTCAGATCCAGCGGCTCATACAGCCCTTCGCCGCCATGCTCCATCAACACATCCTTGCCGGTGACACCCAGATCCGCCCCGCCATACTGAACATAGGTGGGCACGTCAGTGGCGCGGAGAATCAACACCCGCACGTTCGGATCCGTGGTGGGAAACACCAGCTTGCGCGACTTTTTTACGTCGTCGACCAGCTCAATACCCGCTTCTTTCAGCAGCGGCAGAGTCTCGTCGAGGATACGCCCCTTCGACAGCGCGATGGTGATGGAGTCGGTCATGCGTCTTTCCGGTTCAATGTGTTCAGGCTGGCAGGCGGCGGATACTGGCGCCCAGCAGCTGCAGTTTTTCTTCGATGCACTCATAGCCGCGGTCGATATGGTAAATGCGATCGACGATGGTATCGCCGTCTGCCACCAGCCCTGCAATGACCAGGCTTGCCGAGGCCCGCAGGTCCGTTGCCATAACCGGGGCACCGGTCAGATGGTCCACGCCCTTAATGATGGCAGCGTTGCCCTCAAGAGTGATATCCGCACCCATGCGGATGAGCTCCTGCAAGTGCATGAAGCGGTTTTCGAAGACCGTTTCCACGATGGTGCCGGTGCCTTCAGCCACGGCATTCATGGCCGCAAACTGTGCCTGCATGTCCGTGGGAAACGCGGGATAAGGTGCCGTCCGGATATTCACGGCCCGGGGCTGGTTCCCTTTCATGTCCAGCGAGATCCAGTCCTTGCCGGTGTCGATATGGGCGCCGGCTTCTTCCAGTTTCAGCAGCACCGCTTCCAGCAGGTCCTCGCGGGTATCCTTGAGCTTGATCCTGCCCCGGGTTGCCGCCGCCGCAACCAGATAAGTGCCGGTTTCCACGCGATCTGGCAGCACGTTGTAATGGCAGCCGTGGAGCCGCTCAACGCCGTTGATTTCAATGGTCGCGGAGCCGTGGCCCTTGATATCTGCGCCCATGGCGATAAGGCATTCCGCCAGATCCACCACTTCCGGTTCCCGCGCGGCGTTTTCAAGGATGGTTTTTCCGTCTGCCAGCGCTGCGGCCATCATCAGGTTTTCGGTACCGGTTACGGTGACGGTATCCAGGAAGATGTGAGCGCCTTTCAGGCGACCATTGGTTTTTGCCTTGATATAGCCATTTTCGACCTTGATCTCGGCACCCATCATTTCCAGGCCGTGAATATGCAGGTTCACCGGCCGACTACCTATGGCACAACCGCCGGGCAGTGATACTTCCGCCTCGCCAAAGTGTGCCACCAGCGGCCCGAGCACCAGAATCGAGGCGCGCATGGTTTTCACCAGCTCATAGGGTGCGTGGAACTGCTTGATGGTATTGGCGTGGACCTCGACACTCATTTTCTCGTCGATCATCAGCTCCACACCCATGCGACCCAGCAGTTCGATCATGGTGGTAACGTCATTCAGATGCGGCAGGTTACCCACGGTAACTGGCTCGTCCGCCAGCAGAGTGGCTGCCAAAATCGGGAGCGCAGCGTTCTTGGCGCCGGAAATCCGGATCTCGCCATCAAGAGGCTTGCGACCCCTGATCAGAAGTTTATCCACAATTAAGTCCTGTTGTTTGCGAGCGTATCAGCCCTGGCGTGCAGCCCACTCAGCCGGGGTAAAGGCTTTCGGGTGCAGGGCATGAATGGTGCCGTCGAGAATGTGCTGGAACAGCGCCTTGTTGATCAGCTGTTGCCGCTTGATAGTCGGTAACCCTTCAAAAACATCACCCACCACAACGACCATGTAATGGTTGCCGTCAACCTGCACCTGAACTTCGCAATCCGGCAGCGCCTCTTTAACCAGTTCGGCAACTTCAGTGGCTTCCATAAAAATCCTCGGGCGTTTTTGAATCAGGGGCGAGATTGTAACCAATTATGGCGTCCGGGTCAGCTCTGGCGCTGGTTTTCACCAGCCAGCTGCATTGGTGCCGGCGACGGAAAGCCAGGCAGCTGGCCATCAAGACCACTCAGGGCTGCCAGGGAGCCCAGCCGCTCGCCAACACCGGTAAACTGAAGAGTCTGGCTGCGCCGCTGCGCCAGGCGCTGCCAGCAGAGCAGAAGGGATAGCACGACACTGTGTGCGGTGGTCATTGCGCTGAGATCCACAACAAGATCCGCGCTGCTTCCCCGTATAAGCGACTCACCCTGCCTTCTCAGAGCAACCACCGTCAACGGATCAATCTCGCCGCTGATGGTCAGCCTGTTGTCATCGAGGGTCAGGGTCGCCTGCTGCTGCGTCATGATTTGTCGACTTCATCTTCCAGATTCAGGGATTCAACGGCGTCACTCCAGTCATCAATCACGGCCTGGATTTCGCCACCGTTTTTCTCCATCTCCTGGCTGAAGCGATCACGGAATGCCAGGCCGATGTTTATTCCTTCAACAATCACGTTCTCCATCATCCACCGACCACCGTCCGTCTGATACATGGAGTAAGTGACCGGGTAAGGGTTGCCCGAGGCGCTGATGACTTCCATGCGAACCGACGCCCGCTTGTCGTTATTGGGATTGATGGTGGCGTCCTTGACTTCAATGGTGAAATCATCGGCACTCACCAGGGCCTGAGCATAACTGTCAAAGAGACTGCGCTTGAACTTCTCCACGAACTCGTCGCGCTGTTCCGGGGACGTCTGCCGGGCATAGCGCCCCATCACCCTGGCGGCGATCCTGCGGAAGTCCACGAAGTCTTTCAGCTCATCGTCCATGCTCTTGTAAAAAGCCTGCGGGTCTTCTTCATACAGGCCTTTCTCCTCGTGGAGTTTGTCAACCAGCCGCTGGGTATTCTCATCCACGTATTGGCGCAGATCATCCTCCTGGCTGGCATGAACCGGCAGCGCCAGAGCGGCCATCAGCAAGGTAACGAGCAGCAGGCTGCGTCTTATCAGAACCATGGTTGTCTCCTGTAAACCACTTACTTTCGTTTTACTGCCCGGAGGCAAAATTGGATATCATTCGCTCAAGATTCATGGCGGACTGTGTGGAGTAAAAGGTATCTCCGTCTCCCAGGGACTCCATATCGCCGCCTACTGAAATGTCAATGTACTGTTCGCCAAGCAGACCGGATGTACGTATTACTGCGGAGCTGTCGGCGGGAATATTATCCACGCTCTGATTCACATCAATAACCACCCGCGCCTGGAATGTTTCCCGATCCAGGCTGATCTCCCTGATTTTGCCGACGGTTACTCCGGCCATGGATACCTTGGCACGGGGCGTCAGGCCCCCGGCGTCGTTGAAGTTGGCATAGAGGGTGTAAGAACTCTCCGGTGCCTTTGGTGACAGCCCGCTGACCTGCAGTGCCAGAAACATCATGGCCGCGATACCGGCAATCATGAACAGCCCCACAATGATTTCTGTTGTTCTCTGTGCCATGACGGCCCCCTGTGTCCAGATGTTTCAGTATACCGCGCTCAGAAGTCGCCAAACATGACGGCGGTGAGCACAAAATCCAGCCCCAGCACTGCCAGCGAGGAATAGACCACGGTTTTGGTAGTGGCAGAGCTGATGCCGGCAGAGGTCGGCACACAGTCATAGCCCTGGTAAACCGCAATCCAGGTGCAGACAAAACCGAACACCACACTCTTGATAACGCCATTCAGCACATCGTTGGTAAAACTCACCGACGACTGCATGTTGCCCCAGAACGAACCCTCGAAAACCCCGAGCCATTCCACACCCACCAGCATGCCGCCCCAGATACCGACCACCGAGAACACCGCAGCCAGAATGGGCACTGCAATAAATCCGGCCCAGAGCCTCGGGGCAATCACGCGGCGAAGCGGGTCCACCCCCATCATTTCCATACTGGAGAGCTGTTCGGTGGTTTTCATCAGGCCGATTTCCGCGGTCAGGGCGGAGCCGGCGCGGCCAGCAAACAGCAGGGCCGTCACTACCGGCCCCAGCTCCCTCACCAGCGTTAAAGCGATCATCTGGCCAATGGCCGCCTCGGATCCGTAATCGCTCAGAATGGTGTAACCCTGAAGCCCCAGCACCATACCGATAAACAGCCCGGAAACCACAATGATCGCCAGGGACAGGACACCAATGGAATACAGTTGCTTCAGCAGCAAGGGGAAGGCGACCGAAGGCTTTGACACCCCACCCAGAACCCCGGCCAGAAAACGGCCGGAACGCCCCAGAGAGGCAATTATGCCGAGCCCCAGCCGGCCAAATGTCGCCAGCTTTTCCATCAGCGGCTCCTCCCGGTAATACCCCAGTCCTGCCCGGCATCGGCAGCCGGATAATGGAACGGCACGGGGCCATCCGGATGGCCGTGCAGGAACTGCTGGACCCGCTCCGACGGGTGCGCCTTGAGTTCTTCCGGGGTGCCGTCACCAATAATCTGGCCGTCTGCCACAATACAGGCGTAATGGCAGATGCTGAGAGATTCCTGCACGTCGTGGGAAACCATCACACTGGTCAGACCCATGGAGCTGTTGAGATCCCGGATCAGCTTGATCAGCACCCCCATGGCAATCGGGTCCTGGCCGGTAAAGGGTTCGTCGTACATGATCAGCTCCGGATCCAGCGCGATGCTGCGGGCCAGCGCAACCCGGCGGGTCATTCCTCCGGACAGCTCCGCAGGCATCAGCTCACGGGCCCCGCGCAGGCCGACCGCTTCCAGCTTCATCAGCACGATATCGCGGATCATGTCTTCCGGCAGGGCCGTGTGCACTCGCAACGGGAAAGCCACATTCTCGAAAACGCTGAGATCGGTAAACAGGGCACCACTCTGGAACAGCATGCCCATTTTTTCCCGCAGGCGATAAAGCGCCTTGCGTTTGAGCCGGGGCACATTCTCACCGGCTACGGTTATGGTGCCTGAATCCGGCCTTAACTGGCCGCCTATCAATCTCAGCAGGGTGGTCTTGCCAGTGCCACTCGGTCCCATGATGGCGGTGATTTTGCCGCGGGGAATCTCCAGGCTGACACCATCGAAGATACGGCGATTCCCGCGTGTGAAAACCACGTCTCTCAGCTCAATGTAGGGGGATGTGTCCATACCGGTTTCCATCAACTGGCCGTTCGGATATGCAGGGCCGGCCTTCAATAAATGTCTGCAGTGGTCGAAACAGTGCGCTACATTATGCGAACCTGTGGCCAACCTCAATCCATCCTTCACAAAATGAATTGATGTCAATGGTCAGTTTTGCTGAAGGTCTTGCCATGAAGACAGCAAAAGCCATTGAAGTGATATACTCTCGCCACGATGAAAAGCATTAACATTTCGAACCCGGATGCCAGATGAACACCGAGATCAGCCATAAGTTCAGAGAATCCGCCCTGCGGGCCATCGAGATTGAGCGCGAAGCCATTCAAGCACTCACCGAGAGAATCGATGATCATTTCATTCGCGCCTGCGAGGTTATCATGGCCTGCAAAGGCCGTGTGGTGGTGACCGGCATGGGCAAATCCGGCCATATCGGCAACAAGATTGCTGCCACCCTGGCCAGCACCGGCACACCCGCCTTTTTCGTGCACCCGGGCGAGGCCAGCCATGGCGATCTGGGCATGATTACCAGCCAGGACGTGGTACTGGGCATCTCCAACAGCGGCAATACCAGTGAAGTGCTGACCATACTGCCGCTGATCAAACGCATGGGTGCCCCACTGATCAGCATGACCGGCAATGAAAATTCCACCCTGGCACGGGAAGCCGTCGCCAACCTGGATGTCAGCGTTGCCCTGGAAGCCTGCCCTCTGGGGCTTGCACCCACCTCCAGCACCACCGCCACCCTGGTAATGGGAGACGCACTGGCGGTCGCCCTGCTTGAAGCCCGGGGCTTCAGTGCCGAGGATTTTGCGCTATCGCACCCGGGCGGCACTCTTGGCCGCAGACTGCTTCTGCGGGTAAGCGACATCATGCACACTGGCGACCGCATTCCCCATGTGCCGGAACATACCACCCTCAGCGCTGCGTTACTGGAAATTTCCCGCAAGGGGCTGGGCATGACCACGGTTATCAACGACGCGGGCGACCTTGTCGGGGTGTTCACCGACGGCGATCTGCGCCGGACGCTGGACCGATCCGTTGATATACACAATACCCCCATCGCTGACGTGATGACCCGCAACGGGCGTATTATTCACGACAACCAGTTGGCCGCAGAAGCACTGAATATGATGGAAGAGCTGAAAATCAACGCCCTGCCGGTGATCAACCGCGAAGGCAAGCTGACCGGTGCCATCAACATGCACGACCTGCTGCGGGCCGGTGTGATCTGATGAGTGATCTGATGGCCGACCACCAGCGCCCGCAGTGGCCAACAGACATTCTGGAAAAAGCAGCAGCCATCCGCCTGCTGGCACTGGATGTCGACGGCATCATGACCGACGGCAAGCTGTTTTTCAGTGCTAACGGGGATGAACTGAAAGCTTTCAATATCCTCGATGGCCTGGGTATCAAACAGGTGATGGCGGCGGGAATCGAGGTTGCTGTTATCACTGGCCGCTGCTCACCACTGACCGCAAAGCGGATCAACGACCTGGGCATCCCTCACCTGATGCAGGGCCGGGAAGACAAGAAAATCGCGCTCGCGGAACTGGCCGGTCAGCTTGGCCTGTCTCCCCGGCAGATTGCCTACATGGGGGATGACCTGCCGGATCTGCCTGCTATCCGCTATGCCGGGCTGGGCATTACCGTTCCCAACGGCTACTGGCTGGTGCGCCAGCATGCCAACTTCTGCACCACCTCCCCCGGTGGCAGCGGCGCCGTCAGAGAAGCCTGCGAACTGTTACTTTGCGCCTGCGGGCAGCTTGACGCCAGCCTGCAACCCTACCTGGAGCAGAATTGATGCCTGCCCTGCCTCTGTTTGACCGCCCCTGGGTGAGAACCCTGAGCCTGGCAGGAACGATAGTGGCGCTGATCTTTCTGCTCTGGCAAAGTGACGAGCCATCGGAGCCGGCAGATGCTGCATCGCTGCGAGGCGAATCCGAGCCAGACGGCTTTGTGGTTAACGGGCATTACCTGTCTTACGACGAAACCGGACGGCTGACTACACGTTTCCGAAGCCCTAGAATTGAGCAATTCGAATCCAGCAACGAGACCATTATGGACGCACCCCGGGCGACGCTTTACGGCGAAGATGGAAGCCCACCCTGGCAGGTTCAGGCATCCGAGGGGCGATTTCTGGAAGCTGACGAACTGGTTTATCTGACAGGGGACGTAAAAGTTATCCGGGAAGCCGACGGCGAGCGCCCGCTGACCCTGACAACAACAGCGCTGACCGTGAACAACCGTGATCGTACCGTATATACGGATGAACCGGTGGAACTGGCTGATGCCGTCAGCCTGACCACGGCCACAGGCATGAAGGCCTGGATTGATGACCGCATTCTTGAACTCGACTCTCAGGTGGAAGGACGCTATGAGCCTGGCCAATAACTTGTTTTCCCGCCGCAGGCTTTGCCGGCTTTCTGCGAAACCGCTGGCACTGGTCACCCTGTGCCTGGCTCTGGTAGCGCCGGCAGCGCTGGCGTTCGACCTTGAGTCGGATGCCCCCATCAGGGTAAATGCCGACAGCGCGCGGCTCGACGACGCCAAGGGTATCGCCACCTACACAGGTGCCGTGGAAATGACCCAGGGCCAGACAAACCTGACCGCTGACATGGTTGTACTTTACCGGGATGAAGAGGGTGTCAGCCGCATAGAAGCGACGGGCCAGCCCGCACATTACCGGCAACCGGCCACCGAAGGACAGGGTGAAACCGATGCCCGCGCCCTCAATATTACCTGGTCCGCTTCGGAAAGCCGGGTCACCTTTGAGCGCGAAGCAGTGATTGAGCAGGACGGCAACCTGTTCCGCGGTGACGTTATCCACTATGACAGTGCCGGGCGCGTTGTCACTGCCGAAGGTGCCGCTGATCAGGGCGAAGGCAGTGGCCGTGTCGAAATGGTCATACAGCCACGCAAGAAATCAGACAGACAGGACAACGATGGCAGTTCTCAGAGCCAGTAACCTGGCAAAAAGCTACAAGCAGAAGAAAGTCGTCATCGACGTTTCCCTGGAGATCCGCAGCGGTGAGATCGTCGGGCTGCTGGGCCCCAACGGTGCCGGCAAGACCACCTGCTTCTACATGATTGTGGGGCTGGTGCCCGCGGATAACGGCCGGATCACCATTGATAACCAGGACATCACGCCGCTGCCGATGCATGGCCGTGCCCGCAAAGGCATCGGTTATCTGCCCCAGGAAGCCTCGGTGTTTCGCAAACTGACGGTGCGCGACAACATCATGGCCATCCTGGAAACCCGCCGTGAGCTCAGCCGCAGCGACCGGAATGCCAAACTGGAAGAACTGCTGGAAGAATTTCATATTAACCACATCCGTGACAGCCTTGGCATGGCGCTGTCCGGAGGCGAGCGCCGGCGGGTGGAAATCGCCCGTGCCCTGGCCATGGAGCCTGCGTTTATTCTTCTCGACGAGCCGTTTGCAGGGGTGGACCCGATCTCGGTGAGCGATATCAAGCAGATTATCCGCCACCTGCGGGACAAAGGCATTGGTGTGCTGATCACCGACCACAATGTGCGGGAAACCCTCGACATCTGTGAGAACGCCTATATAGTCAGCGGAGGCCACATCATTGCCTCCGGCAACTCGGGCGACATCATGGCCAACCAACAGGTCAAGGAAGTGTATCTAGGCAATGAATTTCGCCTGTAGTACACTCGGCAA
Organism: Marinobacter sp.; assembly: GCA_046260345.1. Taxonomy (GTDB): domain Bacteria; phylum Pseudomonadota; class Gammaproteobacteria; order Pseudomonadales; family Oleiphilaceae; genus Marinobacter. The sequence continues at coordinate 10,799 of JBHEPI010000137.1, forward strand.
AGAACTTGCTTGGCACGGCAAGTAGCCAGCATACAAAGAGTTTTTGTGCAACCCCAACACCCGATAAAGAGACCGAGAGCGACCGAGTGACGGATCCTGAACTATGGTTATGAAAGCCTCATTACAGTTAAAGCTGGGTCAAAGTCTGACCATGACGCCCCAGCTGCAACAGGCTATCAGGCTTCTGCAGCTCTCTACCCTCGACCTCCAGCAGGAAATCCAGCAGGCGCTGGAATCCAATCCCATGCTGGAGACCTCGGAAGACGACGATAACCAGAACCCTGAATCCACAGATAGCGAAAACGACGCTGCGGAAACGTCACAGGCGGAAGAATCGGCCAGCGCCGCGGAATCATCCTCTGACTGGGATGAATCTGAAAACGGGCCTGACTGGTCCTCGGAAACCGACAGCCCCGATACCATTCCCGATGACCTTCCGGTCGACACGGCCTGGGACGACGTTTACCAGTCTGCGCCCGCGTCATCGGCCCGCAACGACGACGAGAACGACAACGATTTCGAAACCCGCAACTCGCCCACCGAAACCCTGCGTGACCACCTTGAGTGGCAGCTGAACCTGACGCCCATGAGCGAACGGGACCAGGCCATCGCCCACTCTCTGATGGATGCGGTGAATAATCACGGGTATCTCACATCGCCCCTCGACGAAATCCATTCCGGGATGATGGACGAGTCGGATGAAGACCCGCTGGAGCTGGATGAGGTGGAAGCGGTTCTGCACCGCCTGCAGCATTTTGACCCGCCCGGCGTCTTCGCCCGGGATCTTCAGGAATGCCTTCTGATCCAGCTCAACCAGCTGCCACCGGAAACGCCCTGGCTGGCCCAGGCGCGGCTGGTGGTCACCCACTACATCAACCTGCTGGGCAATCGCGATTACGCGCAACTGCTGCGCCGCAGCCGCCTCAAGGAAGACCAGTTGCGGGACGTTCTGGCCCTGATCACCGGCCTGAACCCACGACCGGGTGACACCCTCGACCAGGCCGAACCCGACTACGTCATTCCGGACGTCATCGTGCGCAAGCACAATGAACGCTGGCGGGTAGAGCTGAATCCGGAAATTGCACCGCGCATTCGTGTCAATGCCAGCTATGCTTCACTTATAAAGCGTGCGGACAGCAGTGCCGACAACACGTACCTGAGAGACCAGTTGCAGGAAGCGAAGTGGTTTATCAAAAGCCTGCAAAGCCGTAACGAGACCCTGCTCAAGGTGGCCACGCGCATTGTCGAACACCAGCAGGGGTTTCTGGATCATGGCGAGGAACACATGAAGCCGCTGATCCTATCGGATATTGCCCAGGCGGTAGAAATGCATGAGTCGACCATTTCCAGGGTGACCACCCAGAAATACATGCACACGCCGCGGGGCATATTTGAGCTCAAGTATTTTTTCTCAAGCCACGTCAGCACGGACGAGGGCGGAGAATGCTCCTCTACGGCAATCCGGGCCATGATCAAAAAGCTGATTGCAACGGAAACCCCGAAAAAGCCATTGAGCGATAGTAAAATTGCAGCCATGCTAGGAGACCAGGGTATCAAGGTGGCGAGAAGAACCGTAGCCAAGTACCGTGAGGCAATGCACATTCCCCCGTCCAACGAACGAAAGCGATTGGTGTAGTAAACATCCGCTAACAGGAGCAGCCTATGCAACTTAATATTTCAGGCCATCACGTAGAACTGACCCCCGCGCTGAAAGATTACGTATCCGGTAAGTTCGAAAAGCTCGAGCGTCATTTTGACCACATCAGCAACTGCCAGGTCACCCTGGAGGTGGAAAAAGTTCGCCAGATGGCGGAAGCTACGCTACACGTGATAGGTGGTGAGATTCACGCAAAGGCCGAAAACAGCGATATGTATGCCGCCATTGACGCTCTGGTGGACAAGCTGGACAGGCAGATCCTGAAGCACAAGGAAAAGAATGTTGACCGGATGCATGGAAACGGTGCCCGCTAGGACATTCAGCTCCCTGTATGACAGTTAATCGAGCTGCGGCGCATTACGTGCCGCAGCCTTTTTTTACGGAACTGCAGTCGATTCATGACCGACACATCCCTGACTATCGAGAACATTCTCGCGCCGGAACTGGCCCTTTGCAGGGTGCCAGCGACCAGCAAAAAGCGGGTTATGGAAACCATCGCCGAGCAGATCCATAAACACGATCCGTCGCTCAGTGATACCGAAATTTTCAACAATCTGGTTGCCCGGGAGCGACTGGGGAGCACCGGTATTGGCCAGGGCATCGCCATTCCGCACTGCCGCCTGGAAGGGCTGGATCACGTTGTGGGCGTATTGCTCACCCTGGAAGAAGGCGTGGCTTTCGATGCCATCGACAACCAACCGGTTGACCTGGTGTTTGCCCTGATTGTTCCGAAAGAGGCAACCAGTGAACACCTTGAACTGCTGAGCCAGCTGGCCGAAAAGTTCAACGAAAGGGCATTCTGCAACCAGCTCCGCCAATGTACCGACGCGGACTCTCTCTATCGCCGGATGACGACCGAGGGAAGCTGAATTACTCCGGATTCGAGGTGAAAGGGCTATGAAACTGATTATCGTCAGCGGCCGGTCAGGCTCCGGTAAAAGTACGGCCCTGCATGTGCTGGAAGACCTGGGTTTCTATTGCATTGACAACCTGCCCATCGGACTGCTGTTTCCACTGACACGGGAAGCCACAACCCAGAACTCGCCGGGCCGGCTGGGTAAGATGGCGGTGAGTATCGACGCCCGCAACCTGTCCGGCGAGCTCAGCAATTTTGAAGATATCTACCGCAGCCTCCAGGACACCGGTGTCACCATCGAGGTTATTTATCTGGACGCGGATGAACAGTCCCTGCTGCAGCGATTCCACGCCACACGGCGCAAGCATCCCCTGAGCGACGACAAGACCTCACTGCGCGAAGCCATCGGCAACGAAAAAAGGTTGCTGGAACCCCTGTCGAAACTGGCCGACCTCTACATCGACACCACCGGGCTGTCCATGTACGAACTGAGGGACATGGTCAAGCAGCGTGTGGCGGGACGTCGCGAGCAGGAACTGGCGCTGTTGTTCCAGTCTTTCGGCTTCAAGCACGGGGTGCCACTGGATTCAGACTATGTGTTTGATGTTCGCTGTCTGCCCAATCCATACTGGGACACCAGCCTGCGACAATTTGTCGGCACCGACCAGCCGGTGATCGACTTCCTGGAAAAGGAACCACTGAGCCTGAAAATGGTGGAAGACCTGACCAGCTTCCTGGAAAGCTGGCTGCCCTCTTTTGCCGACAGCAATCGCAGCTACATGACCATTTCCATCGGCTGCACCGGAGGCCAGCATCGTTCGGTGTATGTCTGCGAGCAACTGGGCCGGCATTTCTCGCAGAAATACAGCAACGTACAGGTGCGCCACACCGAGCTGCCGCATCTGCAGAGCCGGGAAAGCTGACCCCGTTTATGATTCGCCGCCCCATCACCATCATCAACAAGCTCGGGCTTCATGCCCGGGCCGCGGCCAAACTGGTTGCAACGGCTTCGGAATTCCAGAGCAGCGTGCAACTCAGCCGAAACGACCGCAAGGTAGATGCCAAAAGCATCATGCCAGTGATGATGCTGGCCGCCAGCCAGGGAACAGAGGTAGAGCTGATAGCAGACGGACCTGATGAGGCCGATGCCATCGAGGCGCTGGTCAAACTGATCAACGATTATTTTGGCGAAGGCGGGTAGCCGTCGGGCCGCTGGCAGCTCTTCTACGACATTCACCAATAACTCTTTCTCACCTGTGCAACCTAACTCCGCTATAATACGAGGGATTTCTGACTGTGGGTGATCCATGACCGATATTCTGGAGAAAAGCCAGGCTCGCCAACGCCTTCGCTCTCTGAGCGAAGCGCTGGACAGTGGCGCCCTGAAACAGGTCGCGCGCATCCTCAATGGCGGCCTGAGCCCCAGTGATATCGCTCACCTGCTGGAATCCTCGCCTCCCCGTCAGCGGGCGTTGCTGTGGAACCTGGTCGACAAACAACTGGAAGGTGAAGTTCTCCAGTACCTCAATGATGACATTCGAGGCTATTTCCTGAGCCAGCTGAACGCTCAGGAACTTGCGAACATCATTGAGGATTTCGAGTCGGACGACCTGGCCGACCTGCTGCAGCAGCTGCCGGATACAGTGATCCAGGAAGTCCTGGATACCATGGACGAGCAGGACCGCCAGCGCGTCGAAGAAGTACTCTCCTACCCGGAGGATACCGCCGGCGGCCTGATGAACACGGACACCATTACGGTGCGCCCGGATATCAGCATCGATGTGGTTCTGCGCTACCTGCGCCGTCACCGCAACCTGCCACCCATGACCGACAGCCTGATCGTGGTAAGCCGGCGGGATGAATTCATCGGTATGCTGCCGATTACCAAAATGCTGGTGTCTAACCCGGCAGCGACCGTCCGGGAGGTGATGGACACAGACATAGAGCCGATACCGGTCGTCCTGTCCGACGCCAAGGTGGCCACCCTGTTCGAGCGCTACGACCTGATTTCAGCGCCCGTGGTCAACGAGGAAGGCAAGCTCCTTGGCCGCATCACCATCGATGACGTGGTTGACGTAATTCGTGAGGACGCCGATCACTCGCTGATGAGCATGGCCGGCCTGGATGAGGATGAGGATACCTTCGCGCCGATTTTCAAGACCACCCGGCGCCGGGCTGTCTGGCTGGGCATCAACCTGATTACCGCCTTTACCGCCTCCGCCGTAATCGGCCTGTTTGAAGCCACCATCGAGAAAGTGGTGGCGCTGGCGGTGTTGATGCCTATAGTGGCTTCCATGGGCGGAATCGCCGGCAGCCAGACCCTGACGCTGGTCATCCGGGGTATGGCCGTGGGGCAGATCAGCGGTGCCAACGTGGGCTGGCTGCTGAATCGTGAATTTGTGGCAGGGGCCCTGAATGGTTTGCTCTGGGCCGTGGTGGTGGCCTCCGCCGCCACGCTCTGGTTCAAGGACATCATGATCGGGGCCATTATAGCCGCCGCGCTGATTATCAACCTGATCGCCGCTGCGCTGGTGGGTACCGTATTGCCACTGTTCCTGAAATCCCGGAACATTGATCCGGCGCTGGCGGGGAGCGTTATACTGACGACGGTGACCGATGTGGTCGGGTTTATGGCCTTTCTTGGCCTGGCTACGATATTTTATGGATGATCGGCTTGTCGGATTTGTCGGATTACGCTTCGCTAATCCGACCTACGGGCCGGACTTAACTTAATGTAGGTCGGATTAGCGAAGCGTAATCCGACAAGACAGGCATTTCATGAACGATACTCAAGACGACTACCCCGAATACTCAGGCCCCAGCAAATCCCAGCTCAAGAGGGACATGCACCGCCTTCAGAATCTGGGCAAGCGCATGCTGGATCTGAGCAACGACCAACTTGACACCCTGCCTATCAGCAGCACCCTGCGCGCAGCGATTGAAGAATCCCGCCGCATTCGTCAGAACGAAGCCCGTCGACGCCATTTGCAGTTTATCGGCAAGATCATCCGCCAGGAGGACGACACCGAAGGCCTGACCCGTGCCATTGATGCGTTCGATGCCGGCAGCGAGGAGCACACCCGCCGTCACCACCTGGCGGAGCGCTGGCGCGACCGGATGATCGAGGAGGGAGATTCAGCCGTGGGAGAATTCCTGGACTATTGCACCACCGCCGATATCCAGCACCTGCGCAACCTGGCACGCAATGCCCGCCGGGACATACAGAAAGAGAAGAACACCGGCCAGCCGAGAAAACTGTTCCGCTACCTGCGGGAATGCATTGACGATGTGGAAGCAGCCGCCAGTTAACCGGCTGTCTAGCTAGAGTTTGCGGTGCTGCCAGACCGGCATGCGGGCCCGGATCTCTCTGAGCCGTTCCTGGTCGAGGTCTGCCGTGACCACCCCCGGCCCCTCACCGATCTCGGACATGACCCTGCCCCAGGGGTCGACAATCATGCTGTGCCCATAGGTGCGCCGGCGCTCACTGTTCTGGCCACCCTGCCCCGGGGCTACCATCCAGATCTGGTTCTCGATGGCCCTGGCCCGCAGCAGCGGGCGCCAGTGGGCATCGCCGGTATTCCAGGTAAAAGCACTGGGCAAAGACACCCACTCGGCGCCCTGCTCCCGCAACTTGCGGAACAGTTCCGGGAAGCGGAGATCGTAGCAAATGGCCAGCCCAAGTCGCCCGGCGGGGGTATCGACCACAACCACGTCTTCGCCGGGTTCGAAGGTGTCGGACTCCCGATACTGGCCCTGAGCATCCTCTACTGTGGCATCAAACAGGTGGATCTTGTCATAACGGGCGACTTCCTCACCCTGGCTGTTATAGACAAGACAACAGGCCCTGACATGGTTCCTGACCGTGGAGCCATCCGGCCGTGACGCTATCGGCAGTGAGCCACCGACAATCCAGATACCCAGCCGGGCAGCCTGGTCGGCCAGAAAATGACGTATCAGGTTATCGGGGTCAGCTTCGCGACGGCCACAACCAATCATCTGCCTGGTTGCCAGAACAGCAAAGTTCTCCGGCAGCACCGCGATACCGGCCCCCGATGCCGCTGCTTCGGCCAGCAAACGTTCTGCCTCTCTGAGGTTTGCGGCAATGTCATGGGTGCTTACCATCTGAATCGCTGCCACCCTGTTTGCCTGCCTGTCCACTGCCTGTTGTACGTGCGCTGACATCGCTTGTCCTCCGGGGTAAATATTACTGGCCGGTATCAAATACCCGCCTGAGCCGAACCTCCGGTTCGTCCCAGTCTCCACTGACACTATAGGTTGCACTGGTCAGTTTACTCAATGGGTCGCCCAATACTTTGTCCAGGACAAACAGGGCGCCGCCGATGGGAGCACCGGCGCCCATCAGCAATGCGGCCAATGGCAGGTTCTGTGTCAGCGGCAGCACGACCACCATTCTCATGTCGAGGGTTTCATCAACCATGTTGGTTGTGCCGGTAAGTTTGAAGGCACCGGAGGGACCGACTACCTGGAGTTCAGGATCAAGCGTTAACAGGCCGTTGGTCATGCTTGCCTTGCCCGAGATCGCATCAAAAGCCACCCCGGCCTCGTACAGATCCGAGAAATCCAGCTGCAGTCGACGCCAGAGGGTGTCGGAGTTCAGCAGATTGAACACCCGGAACAGCTGTGCCGTATTGTTGCCCTCTAGAATAACCCCGTCGTCAAAGCGTACACTCACTGAACCGCTGAGTGCGGAAAGATCAAATTCATTGGGCCTTCCCGGCCAGTCAACATTCATATTGACGGCCGTGCTCTCGCTGCGAAACGGAATCTCGGTGCCGAACAGATTGCCCAGATCCGCCAGGGACTCGCCCGTAACGTCGCCCACGAACCGGGTGGCTTCCCGGTCCCCGGCAATACTCCAGGTCAGCTCTCCACCCAGGGTGAGAGACTCCAGCGTACCCGCGATATCCTGTACCCGAAGGCGAGTAGCTTCCGGACGAAGCCCCAGAGACCAGGTTCCCGCGTCATCGTCGTCCAGCTGGAGACTGGCAATCCGAAGGTCAATATCCGGCCAGTTCTCCATTTCCAGCTGGCGGAACGCGCGGATCTGCTCCTCCGGATCCGGCAGTAACGGTATCTCCTCCTCCCCACTGTCGTCGCCCCGGGCAAGCTTCAGCCGGGCCAGATCCACCGTGACCGGGCCGTCATCAGGGGGCCAGTTAACGGTGCCGGAAAGCCATTCAGACTCCGCTTCAACAGACCAGAATCCGTTGTCCCGCCGGGCGGCAACGTCAATATCGGTCAGCTTCCGGTCACCCAGGAAAATGGTTTCCAGGGCCAGATCGAGATTGTCCGGCTGCCAGAACAGATCCAGATTCAGACGATCCGGCCAGTCGACGGCAACGTTCACGCCGTCATCATTCCCCGGCTCTATTCTTGCGCTAACGGGGGCTTCCGCGTCGGCGTCCTTTGCCAGCGGTTCAGGCCAGCCGACTGCGAGCCCGGACAGGTCCGAGTACAGCTTGATGGCCGAGGTTGTGCCCGGTGAAACATCCAGGGTCGCCTGGTAGTCAAACTCACCACTCAGCCCCAGGTTCACACCCTCTGGCAAAGCGCTTCTGGCCAGAAGGCTGCCGATGTCGAGACGACCGTTCTGGCGGATATTTATCGCGTTGCCTGAATCCTCTCGGCGCAACAGCACCGTCACCGGTGATCCCAGGAAACTTGCCTGAACAGGTCTGTCCGAGAAGCCATCTTCGGTACTGAACGTGAGTTCGCCGTTGATCTGTGTCCACTGCAGATCGGCCGGGGCATACGTCAGCGTGCCCGCATCAGCCTGCACTGTGGCACTGATGTCGGCGGGCGAGTCGGAATTCAATGTCAGCCCCAGCCCAAGGTCAAGGTAATAATTACCCTCCAGCCGGATATTCCTGCCTGCCTCCCCGGCCATATCCCCCAGCGGACTGTTCTCCAGCCAGTAGGCCACCGCGTCACCGGGCACCGGCGCCGCGGCATCCACATAAATACGGGCATCACTGTCGCCAGGCTCGACTCTCACCTGCCCCGGCCGGAGCTCAAGCCCGCCGGTGCGGCCAGATGCCAAATCAACCCGGGTCTGACCATTCTGCACGTGAACCGTGCCAGCAGCGTCTGTCACCTCCGGCCAGCGATCATCGTATTCAACGGTACCGTTTTCAAAGTGGTAGACCATGGAGGACACGAAGGAACCCGGCTGGGCGCCCCGATTGATCAGCCCATGGCCGAAATATTCACCACGGGTGACGTCGGCTTCTTTTATGGCAGTTGTCAGCCACTCGTACAGGCCTGGGTCTACGGCCCTGACCGGTACGAAGTCCGCCAGCATATCCGCGGTTCCGTCAGTGACCCCGACCCGAAGACCGAGATTATCTTCTCCCTGCCGGTCCATCCGCAGGTCGAACGCACCGGTCAAGCCGGTGACACCGCCGTAGACCATGCGGATATCATCTGAATAGACTCGCAGAATATCCCCCTCGGTTCGCCAGGCCACGCCGGCGCGGAAATCTTCCAGTGCCCAGGAATCCCGGAACAGATCGGGAAAGCCCAGTGTCAGCTCATCACTCCGGGCATCAACAAAGCCACCCTCACTGTTCATCAACAATCTTCCATCGAGGCCTGATAAACCGGGCGCACCGCCGTAGGCCCGGACATCCACATCCTGCAGCGACGCGGCCAGCTCGAACCGCCCACTTCCTTCCGATGGCAGGTCAAGTGCCAGCCGGTTCAGTTTTCCGCCCGGCCGATAGTTCCCGAGCGCCCTTGTGGCGCTGTCCGGCAGCAGGCCGAGACCGGTGACCAGACTGCGGAGTGGCCGGAGCGAGAGCTCGTCGGCAATGATTCCGGGGCCCGCGTCGTCATGCCGGAAACGGACGTTGAACGGAGGAACCGGGTCACCATTCCACTGCCACTCCAGCCCCTTGAGGTGGAACTCGCCGGTGGTATACCAGGGTTGGTCAGCAGGTTTACTACCCGGGTCGCCCGATGGATCCTGCCTGCGCCAGCCAAAACGTGCCCTGATGTCCTCGAGTGGCGCCAGGGACTCGCTGCCGGCACCTATTTGCAGGTAGGGTGTCGCAACGTTACCGCTGACTTGCTCCATCAGGCCATCACGGAACGTCATCCACACCTGGCCACCCAGATCAAAACCTTCCACCCGGATATCCCGCCAGGGGTATTCCTCGACAAGCCCGTCGAATAGCCGACCTGAGTTGATGTCAGCGTATATCTGGCCGGTAAAATCACCCCTGAAAAAGTGCCGGCCAACCAGTCCGAAACTGGCCAGTTGCTCGGTTGTGCCGGGGCGCATGGCCCGACCAGAGGCGTGGAAAAGGCCCCGCTGGTAGACCAGATCCAGCTGCGGGATCTCTACGTGTCGCAACTGGTCATTATTATCCCGGACCCCCAGATCCAGGCGGGTTATTTTGACGGAGGGATCAGACAGCCATCTGCCGGCCAGATCAAGCCAGAGGTCTATGTCGTTGGCCACCGGTTCGGGGATATCGACCCCCTCGACCATCACTTCCCCTCGCCGGGTCTGGTTTACCGTCAGTTCGAGGCCGTCCGCTTCGAAGTTGGCAAACACGATGCGCAGGCGCGCCAGGGATGCGAGGAAGTCCAGGCCGACGCGGACACTTTGCAGGGAGCCCGCCACATCATCACCCTCGCCGTCTGACAGAACGGCGATTTCACGGGCAATAATCGTCGGGTTCAGCCAGTTCCAGCTTGATGACAGAGAGCCGATACGGACTTCCTGGCCAAGCTCGGACGACAGCCGCTGTTCGATAGTGGGACGGTAATCGTTGATATTCTGGGTAAGCTGCCGGCCAAGCCCGGCATACAAAGCCAGCAGTACAATTACCACCAGCAGCAACCACCAGATCAGGCTGGCGAGACGGGATAATAATCGGACAAATAGATGTCCGGGTTCTGGGTCAGCCACACGGGATGTCATCAGGAAGAATCGCCCCGCCTAGTCAATGCCTGTCGTTCCGGCGTTACAACAGCACCACATCATACTGCTCCTGACTGTAGAATGGCTCAACCTGGAAGCGAATGGTTTTACTGATGAACGTTTCGAGATCTGCAACGTTATCGGATTCCTCATCCAGTAAGCGATCCACCACGCTCTGGGAGGCCATAACAAGATAGCTTTCCGCATCGTAGGCGCGATTCACCCGCAGAATTTCCCGGAACACTTCGTAACAGACGGTTTCAGTGGTTTTCAGGAAACCGCGGCCGTCACAGATCGGGCAGGGTTCACAGAGGATCTGGCCCAGGCTCTCTGTGGTCCGCTTGCGGGTCATCTCCACCAGGCCCAGCTCCGAGACTCCGGTAATCTTGGTTTTGGCATGATCCCGCTCCAGCATCTTTTCCAGCATGCGATGAACCTGGCGCTGGTGCTCGGAATCGTCCATATCAATGAAATCGATGATGATAATGCCGCCAAGATTGCGCAGCCTGAGCTGGCGACTAATGGCGCGGGCCGCCTCCAGGTTGGTCTTGAAGATGGTTTCCTCAAGGTTGCGGTGGCCTACAAACGCGCCGGTGTTGATATCGATGGTGGTCATCGCCTCGGTCTGGTCAATAATGACGTACCCACCCGACTTCAACTGAACCTTCCGGCTGAGGGCCTTCTGGATTTCATCCTCCACGGAATACAGGTCGAAAATAGGCCGTTCTCCGGGGTAATACTCGACCTTATCGGAAAACTCGGTGACAAATTCGTTCACAAACTCCATGACCCGCTGGTGACTTTCCCGGCTGTCGATGCGCACTTTTTCTGTCTGGGGACGAATCAGGTCACGAATGGTGCGGATGAACAGCGGCAGGTCCTGATAGACTGCAGCCGGCGCCTGGCTGCGGGTAAGCCGCTCTTCGATCGCCTGGTTGAGGCGATGCAGGTAATTCATGTCACCCAGCAGGTCTTCCGCTGAGGCTGCTTCTGCGGCGGTACGGATGATATATCCACCGCTCACTCCCGGGTCCGCTGCTGCGCCTTCTTCCACCAGGGATTTCAGCCGCGAGCGTTCGTTTTCATCCTCTATCCGCTGGGAAATGCCCACATGGCTGACACCGGGCATGAACACCAGGTAGCGCGACGGAATGGATAACTGGGTGGTCAGCCGCGCTCCTTTGGTTCCGATGGGGTCTTTAGTGGCCTGCACCACCAGTGACTGCCCTTCCCGAAGCAGTGTGCGGATATCCGGAACGGTTTTCGGCGACTCTGCGGGCTCATTGGGCGGTTGCTGAACAGGAACCACATCGGATGCATGAATGAAAGCAGCCCGCTCGAGGCCGATATCAACGAATGCCGCCTCCATACCCGGCAGCACGCGAACCACCTTGCCCTTGTAGATGTTACCAACGATTCCCTTGCGGCTGGTACGCTCGATGTAAGCCTCCTGGAGCATGCCATTCTCCACGAGAGCCACCCGGGTTTCCACAGGCGTCACATTGATCAGTATTTCTTCACTCATTGCGGCTCTCCTGCCTGCTGTTCCAGGTTTCCCAGACCGGGTATCCGGCGCCGGCAAGTAATTCTGCGGTTTCCCGCAGGGGCAGACCCACTACAGCGCTGTAGCTGCCCCGGAGTTCTTCTACAAAAATACCACCCCGGCCCTGAATACCATAGCCGCCGGCTTTGTCCATGGGCTCTCCGGTTGCCACGTAGGCGTTTATCTCCTGGTCTGACAGCTGCCGGAAACGAACATCCGTAACGGTAACCAATGAGTCACAGGCAGTCGCGCCGGCAATGGCAACGGCTGTCATTACCTTGTGGGTAGCGCCAGACAGTTGCCGGAGCATGTTTGCCGCATCCTGCCAGTCGACGGGCTTGCCCAGAATACGGCCATCAAGGACCACAGAGGTATCCGAACCGATAACAATGGCTTCCGGCTCGGCCGCCCGGACCGCCAACGCTTTCCCGCGAGCCAGTCGTTCCACATAATGGAGCGCTAACTCCTGAGCACCCGGTGTTTCATCAATATCGGCCGGACGAACCCGGAATGACAGCCCGATCTGCCTCAGCAGCTCGGCCCGTCGCGGCGAGGCGGAGGCAAGAACAATCAATGCCATGAATACTCCGAGCCTCCGCTATCCCAGTTTCCGGTTAAGGTTATCCAGCAGCACGCAAACGAAGGGCCAGATGATGGCACTGGTCAGCGCCGGCCAGAGATAGCTGAAGCCCGTGTCATCGGCGCCCAGGGTCTGCTTGATGAAATGTACCAGCATCTGGTTGATGCCCAACAGCAAAAATACCATCAGGCATTGCTGGGGCAAGGGATACATGCGCAGCCGCTGGTGAATCGTCAGTACCAGGAATGCAATAACCCCCATCGCCAGAGCATTAACCCCCAGAGGCGTTGCCTCCAGAACGTCCAGCAACAGGCCCAGGCACCAGGCCAGCAGAATGCCAAACTGCCCGGGGGCCCGGAATGTCCAGTAGAACACCATCAGGGCAAGCCACTCCGGGCGGAACTCAAACCAGTCCACCGGGAACAGGGAACTGCTCAGCACAAGCGCCAGTACAATGCTCAGGGCGAACACGGGATAACTGATGACCGACAGCATCAGCGCACCTCGTCCTGTTCTGCCGGGCCCACTTCAGTAGCGGGAACTGCCTCCCCGTCGTCGTCAGTGGCATCCTGTTCGGGCGAGAATACAACCAGAACCAACCGGCTCTTGTTCAGTTCCGCCAGTGGTGTGGCGTCGATTTTCACAAACGGTTCGCCCTGTTCCTTGATGATCCTGTCGACCTTTGCAACGGGATAGCCTTTCGGGAAACGCCCACCCAGGCCAGAACTGACCAGCAAGTCATCCTCACGGATATCCGCTGTATCCGGCACATGTACCAGTTCCAGTGCGCTGGTGTCGCCATTACCCAGGAGAACGGCGCGCAGGCCATTGCGAACCACTTCCACCGGCACCGCGTGGCTGCTGTCCGACACCAGCAATACTCTGGAGGTAAAGCTGCTTGTCTGCTCAACCTGCCCCATCAGACCATTGGCATCCAGAATCGCCTGACCGACCTCAACACCATCGCGGCTACCCTTGTTGATAACAATCTCATGGGAGAAAGGATCCGGAGAAACCGCCACCACTTCACCGACGATCACGTGATCGTCCAGAACTTCTGACGAATTCATCAGCTTACGCAGTTCGTTGTTCTCGGAAGCCAGGGCCGCGTATTTCAGTGCCCGACGTTCCAGTATCAGCAGCCGTGCACGAAGCGCCTCGTTCTCTTCCTGGAGATCTTCCTTGCTGGTAAACAGGCTCGCGACCCAATCGTTGAGTTGGGAGGGTGCATTACCCAGCCAGTGAATGGGGGCCAGGCCTGTACCGATGGCGCTGCGAACCTGAGTAAGCTGATCAAAACGGCTGTCCGCCACAATCAGCACCGCCGACAGCACAATAACCAGCAGCAGCCTGAATCCGGGGACGGGGCTTTGTACGAAGATGGTTTTAATGGCACACCCTCCCGCAACTCCGGCAGGTGTCCATACGACAACCGCCGCCGTGAGGTTTCACGAGCGGCGGCCGGGTTGAGGCGATGTCGGGGCGCAAAGCCGAGGTCAAGGTCAGCCCTCCTGGGAGAACATTCCGATTCCACCGCGGTCAATCACTTCAAGCGCCTTGCCGCCGCCACGGGCGACGCAGGTCAGCGGGTCTTCAGCAATGATTACCGGCAGGCCGGTTTCCTCACTGATCAGTTTGTCCAGGCCCCGCAGCAAAGCACCACCGCCGGTCAGCACAATGCCACGCTCGGCAATGTCAGAGGCCAGTTCAGGTGGCGACTGTTCCAGTGCGCTCTTGACCGTCTGGACAATCTGGGCCAGGGATTCCTGAAGTGCGTCGAGGATTTCCTCGCTGTTCAGGGTAAAGGCCCGGGGTACGCCCTCGGCGAGATTACGACCGCGAACGTCGATTTCGCGGATATCCAGACCTTCATAGGCGCAGCCGATTTCGTGCTTGATCCGCTCGGCGGTGGAATCACCAATCAGGCTGCCGTAGTTACGACGCACGTAGGTGACGATGGCTTCGTCGAACTTGTCACCGCCCGTACGGACAGATTCGGCGTAAACGATGCCGTTGAGAGAGATAATAGCAATTTCTGTAGTGCCCCCGCCGATGTCCACGATCATCGAGCCACTGGCTTCTTCCACAGGAAGGCCGGCACCAATCGCGGCAGCCATGGGCTCTTCAATCAGGAAGACTTCCCTTGCGCCGGCGCCCAGGGCGGATTCGCGGATGGCTTTGCGTTCCACCTGGGTCGATTTGCTGGGCACACAGACCAGCACCCGGGGGCTGGGCGTAATAAAGCTGTTTTCGTGCACCTTGTGAATAAAGTGCTGGAGCATTTTCTCGGTAACGACAAAATCTGCGATGACGCCGTCTTTCATCGGGCGGATAGCAGTAATGTTGCCCGGTGTGCGGCCCAGCATGCGTTTGGCTTCGGCGCCGACGGCGGCGACCATTTTCTGGGAGCCGGAAGTGCGAATGGCTACCACGGAGGGCTCGTTGAGTACGATGCCGCGCTCGCGGACGTAGATAAGGGTGTTGGCGGTGCCCAAGTCGATGGACAGGTCGCTGGAGAATAATCCTCGGAGTCTTTTCAACATTCGTGTAGTTTCAACCTGACAGTTGCAGTCGCAGAAAATATGCGGCAACTTTAGCAGCGAGCACCCCTGCAGGCAAGGCACCATCGGGGCTCCCGCGGGGTCTTTCACGCTTTTCGCCTTTGTTTTGGCCCCTCCCGCGATTGTTCGAATCTGTTACCATAGCGCTTTTATTTGTCAGGCTCTGGTGGAGGGCCGCTCGGGGGCAGCTTTCCAAAACACGCTCAAGCACGTCCTTGTGGCGCTTGGGCTCCGCCATCCGTGGCTCCGCACAGTTTTGGAAAGCTGCCCCCGAACGCCCCCGCGAACCTGAGTGGCCTTCGTTAAACAAACCGTATTATTAAAGACATTTCACATAGTTAAACCTGGGAGGCAATGTGACCATTTCCCGTAAAGACATTGAAAAAGTCGCTGTGCTCGCACGCATTCGGGTGGATGATGAGCAGGTTTCGGCGTTGGAGAAGGATCTGGGCAACATCCTCGATCTGGTGGACCAGTTGAGTGCGGCGGATACCGATTCGGTGGCGCCCATGGCCCACCCGTTGAATGCGGTTCAGCGGCTGCGTGCCGATGAGGTGACGGAGACCGATCAGCGGGAGGCTTTCCAGGCAATTGCGCCGGCTACTGAGAATGGCCTCTATCTCGTGCCACGAGTTATTGAATAAAGAAAGCGCATCGAGTGATCTGACGAACAGCGACGTAACCAGGACGTGTCATGCATAACAAATCCGTAGCAGAGC
Source organism: Marinobacter sp. (assembly GCA_046260345.1). GTDB lineage: Bacteria > Pseudomonadota > Gammaproteobacteria > Pseudomonadales > Oleiphilaceae > Marinobacter. Next base: position 26,663 of record JBHEPI010000137.1, read on the forward strand.
TTTCCCGCGAACTGGAAAGCGGCAAGATTTCCAGTGTGGAGCTGACCCGGGAGTATCTGGGCCGTCTCAAAAAAGAAGATGAGCAGCTCAACAGTTTCATTTCCATTACCGAAGAGCAGGCCCTGGCGGATGCCCATGGGGCGGATGAGCAGCGGGCGGCGGGCAAGGCCACGCCGTGGACCGGGGTGCCGTTTGCCCACAAGGACATTTTCTGCACCAACGGGGTAGCAACGACCTGTGGCTCGAAGATGCTGGCCAATTTTGTGCCTCCGTATGATGCCACGGTGACCGCGAACTTTCGCAAGGCCGGCGCGGTCTGTCTCGGCAAGACCAACATGGACGAGTTCGCCATGGGCTCTTCCACCGAGTCCAGTTACTTTGGCGCCACCACCAATCCCTGGGGGCTCAACCGCGGTGAGAAGCGGGTTCCGGGCGGCTCGTCCGGTGGTTCTGCGGCTGCGGTTGCTGCACGCCTGGTGCCGGCGGCCACGGCTACGGATACCGGTGGCTCAATCCGCCAGCCGGCAGCGTTGTGTGGCGTGACCGGGCTGAAGCCGACCTACGGCCGGGTGTCCCGGTACGGCATGATTGCTTTTGCCTCCAGCCTGGACCAGGGCGGCACCATGGCCCGCACGGCGGAAGACAATGCGTTGATGCTGAACGTGATGGCCGGGTTTGACCCCAGGGATTCCACCTCCATCGACCGTGAGGTTCCTGACTACACTGCGACGCTGAACGAACCCCTTAAAGGTATGAAGATCGGCTTGCCAAAGGAATACTTTGCCGGCAACCTGAATGCCGCCATGGAGGAACAGGTTCGTGGCGCCATAAAAGAGTATGAAAAGCTGGGCGCGACGGTGAAGGAAGTCTCCCTGCCCCACGCGGGTCTGGCCATTGCCGCCTATTATGTGATCGCGCCGGCAGAGGCGTCCGCAAACCTGTCCCGTTTCGATGGTGCCCGTTACGGCTACCGCTGCGAAGATCCGAAAGACCTGCTGGACATGTATACCCGCACCCGCGCCGAGGGTTTTGGTGAGGAGGTGAAACGGCGGATTCTGGTGGGCACCTATGCCCTGTCAGCCGGCTATTTCGATGCCTATTACCTCAAGGCCCAGAAGGTGCGCCGCCTGATCCAGCAGGATTTCATCAATGCATTCAAGGAAGTGGACGTGCTGATGAGCCCGACCACGCCATCGCCGGCGTTCGTCCAGGGTGAAAAGACCAGCGACCCGGTCACCATGTACCTGGAAGACGTGTTCACCATCGCCGTCAACCTGGCAGGCATTCCCGCCATGTCGGTGCCGGCTGGCTTCGTGGACGGCCTGCCGGTGGGCCTGCAGATTATCGGTGATTATTTCTCCGAAGCACGGCTGCTCAACGCCGCTCACCAATTCCAGCAGGTGACCGACTGGCACCAGCGTGAACCGCAATAAGCCCGATACAGGAGAATGGTTATGCAGTGGGACATTGTAATCGGGCTGGAAATTCACGTTCAGCTCGCCACCCGAACCAAGATTTTTTCCGGCTCCAGCACCGCCTACGGTGCCGAGCCCAACACCCAGGCCAATGCCGTTGACCTGGCCATGCCCGGCACCCTGCCCGTGCCCAACGAGCAGGCGTTTCGCTACGCGGTGATGTTCGGCCTGGCGGTCAATGCCGAGATCGAACGCCGGTCAGTGTTCGAGCGCAAGAACTATTTCTACCCGGATCTTCCCAAGGGTTACCAGACCACGCAGCTGGAGCGCCCGATCGTGGGTCCTGGCTATGTGGATCTCGATCTGGCTAACGGTGACACCAAGCGTGTGCGCATTCATCATGCCCACCTGGAAGAGGATGCCGGCAAATCCCTGCATGAAGATTTTCATGGCATGACCGGCATCGACCTGAACCGCGCCGGTACCCCGTTGATCGAGGTGGTGACCGAACCGGACATGACCAACGCTGAGGAAGCTGTCGCCTTTGCGAAAAAGCTTCATGGCATCGTGACTTCGCTGGGTATCTGTGACGGCGATATGTCCCATGGCTCCATGCGGTTTGATGTAAACATCTCGCTCAAACCCAAAGGCTCCGACACCTTGGGCACCCGCACAGAAACCAAGAACCTGAACTCCTTCCGCTTCATGGAACAGGCCATCGCCCACGAAGTGGAGCGTCAGATGGACATCCTGGAAGACGGCGGCACCATCGTCCAGGAAACCCGCCTGTACAACGGCGACCGGGACGAATCCCGTTCCATGCGCACCAAAGAGGAAGCCAACGACTACCGTTACTTCCCCTGCCCGGACCTGCTGCCGGTGGAAATCGACGACGCCTTCATCGACGAAGCCCGCAACAGCCTCCCGGAACTGCCGAACGCCCGCAAGGCCCGTTTCATGGAACAGTACGGCCTGAACGACTACGACGCGGGCCTGCTGGCCGGCGATTCGAAACTGGCTGCCTTCTTTGAAGCCGCTGCTGAACGCGGAAAAGATGCCAAGCTGGCTTCCAACTGGGTCCAGGGAGAGTTCTCTGCGCGTCTGAACGCGGAAGAAAAGACCGTTGCTGACTCACCCATCTCCGGTGCCCAGTTGGGTGACCTGGTGGTGCGCATTGCGGATAACACGATTTCATCGGCGGGCGCCAAGAAGGTATTCGAGGCTCTCTGGACCGGTGAAAACGACAATGTGGACGCCATCATCGATGCCAAGGGGCTAAAGCAGGTATCTGATACCGGCGCGCTCGAGGCGATGGTCGATGAGGTTCTGGCGAGCATGCCGGACCAGGTGGCCCAGTATCAGCAGGAGTCCGACCCCAAGAAGCAGAAGAAGATGCTCGGCGGGTTCATGGGGCCGCTGATGAAGGCCTCCAAGGGTCAGGGTAATCCCAAGCTGTTTAACGAGATTCTTGTTAAGAAACTTGGGGGGTAGGCGTTATACCCTCTGGCCCGGTCGTGGATTCTGACCGCGACCCGGGCCTGGCTTCTCTGGAGTTTACGGCACGTGGCAGGGAAGGGCTTCCAAAACACGCTCCTTCGGCACATCCATGTGGCGCTTGAGCTCCGCCATCCATGGCTCCGCACATTTTTGGGAGAAGCCGCCCGCCGACGCCTATTAACTCCGTGATAACGCCTGAAAACATTCAAGCGTAGGTCGGATTAGCGAAGCGTAATCCGACAAATGGTGTCGATCGATTGCACGGTGTCGGATTACGGCTTCGCCTAATCCGACCTACGACTCCCAA
>JBHEPI010000138.1:0-9798 GCA_046260345.1 Marinobacter sp.
CGCAGAACCCGAGCATAGGCGAACAGTTCGGTCAGCGCGAAATCGTCGTCGCTGACACCCGCACCACCATGAATCTGAATCGCATCATCCACAATCTGCTGCAGCATCTGCGGAATCACCGCTTTGATCATTGACACTTCCTGCAGTGCCCCTGAAATACCCTTGGTATCCAGCGCCCAGGCGCATTTCAGCGTCAGCAGACGTGCCTGTTCGATGTTCATCCGCGCATTGGCAATGATATCCGGGTTACCGCCCAGTTTCGCGATCGGCCGACCAAAAGCCTCACGGGTGGTGGCACGTTTGATCAGCAGTTCCAGAGTACGTTCCGCAGCACCAATGGCCCTCATGCAGTGATGTACGCGGCCCGGGCCGAGGCGGCCCTGGGCGATTTCAAAACCGCGACCGGGGCCGGCGATGAAGGCGCTCTTGGGCAGGCGCACGTTCTCGAAGGACACAACGCCGTGGCCGTAGGGCTCGTCGTAGGCGCCAAACACCGGCAGCATGCGTTCGATTTTTACGCCCGGACTGTCCAGAGGCACCAGCACCATGGAATGGCGACGGTGTTTATGGGCTTCCGGGTCGGTAAGGCCCATGAAGATGGCAACCTTGCAGTCGGGGTGGCCAACGCCAGTGCTCCACCATTTGCGGCCGTTGAGAACGACTTCGTCGCCTTCCACGATGGCCGTTGCTTCCATGTTGGTGGCATCTGAAGAGGCGACGCCTGGCTCTGTCATACAAAATGCGGAGCGAACCTCGGCGCTTTGCAGGCGTGGCAGCCATTCGGCTTTCTGCTCTTCAGAGCCGTAATGGATCAGCACTTCCATATTGCCGGTGTCCGGCGCGTTGCAGTTGAAGATTTCCGGGGCAATAAAGCTGCGGCCGGTTTCTTCGGCAATCAGGGCGTAGTCGGAGTTAAGCAGGCCACAACCATTTTTCTCGTCCGGGAAGAACATGTTCCACAGGCCCTGGGCTTTGGCCTTTTCCTTCAGCTCCTTGATGATGGGCAGCACCACCCAGCGGTTTTCCTGCGCCATCAGGTCCTTGTGGTACTGCTCTTCAATCGGGAAAATTTCGTCCTTCATGAAGGTTTTTACGCGGTTGAGATAGTCCTGGCCTTTCTCGGAAATATTGAAATCCATCGCCGTGTCCTCGTGGTTTGACCGATATGGCATCAGTCTAGGTTTCTCCCAACTATTACGCGACTGAATTATTCTTATCCTTTATCATAAGAAATGCTTATTCGCGAACAGGAGATGCCCGTGGCATTAAACCGGCTGGATCTCAACCTGCTGCATGTATTCGATACGATTTACCGTGAGGGCAGCCTGACCCGCGCCGCCAGAGCCCTGCACCTGACCCAGCCGGCGGTCAGCCATTCGCTGTCACGGTTGCGGGAGCATTTTGATGACCCCCTGTTCAGCCGCCAGGGCAACCAGATGGTACCGACGCCTCTGGCCCGACGCTTTCTGGAATCCATGCGTCCGGGTTTGACCCAGATACAGAGCGCGGTGAATCAGTTTCACGCCTTTGACCCGGCCAACCAGCGTAAAACCTACTCGCTGGCATTGCGGGACATTCTGGAGTCCACCTTTCTGCCCAAACTGATGGGCCGGCTAGAGAGCTACACGGAACTGGAAATTGTCAGCCAGCGGGTGCCCCGGCGCGACATGGAAACCCTACTGGCAGCCGGCAAGCTGGATTTTGCGGTAGATGTGCTGCTGCCGGTAAGCAGTCAGACGGCCCATGAGCTGTTGCGGCGCGACCGGTTGGTGGTTCTCGCCAGGAAGGGACACCCGCTGACCCGGGAGGGTCTGACCCTGGAGGGTTACCTGGCGGCCAAACACGTGCTGGTATCGTCCCGGTCAGAAGGGCCGGGCATTGAAGACTTTGAACTGTCGCGGTTCGGTGTGCAGCGAAACATTCGCCTTCGATGCCAGCACTATTACGCTGCCTGTCGGGTGGCAGAAGGCACCGACCTGCTGCTGACCATGCCAGAAAACTATGCTCGCATCATTGCCGAGCGCGCCGATATCGATATTCACACCGCACCAGCAGACCTGCCTGCTATCGATGTGCATTTATACTGGCACAAGGCCTATGAACGGGAGCCTGCGCTGATCTGGTTCCGGGAGCAACTGAACAGTATTGCCTGACTAGTAAGCGCCCAGCAGCTTCAGGAAACCCAGGAATCCGGCCGCGGTAATGCCCAGTGAAGCGACGACAATACCGAAGCCCCACCAGATAGCAGCACCGTCGGACACCGGCACATCATGCCCGCGCAATGTCCGATAGAAGGCCCAGGGGCCGAGTATAAACGCGCCCAGGACCACGAAAGGCAGCCCCACCGCAACCCCGGCAAACGTCCAGGTGGCCAGTACGGTGGCATGATCAGATACTTGTTCCTTCACGCCATGGCGCAGCAGGAACTGCTTGCAGAAAAACCAGATCAGGGCAAACAGAATGATGACAAAAAGCAGGCCACCAACGATGGTAATCAGGCGATAGAACAAAGTGTATCCTCAAGCGCTTTTCTAACAGGGAAAGTAGGGCTCTGGCAGGCTTTCGAACCCTGGCTTGGCAAAAAGGTATCCCTGGAACAGCTTGATGCCCTGTGATCGCAACCAGAAGTACTCCTCTTTAACCTCGACCCCTTCAGCCACAATGTGCCCACCAAGCTGGTTCATCATTGTTATAATACCGGCAACCACGGCCTGCTTGTTCGGTTCTTTGTGCACGTCCCGAACCAGGGCCATATCGAGCTTGAGCAGATTTGGTGGACTGGCCATCAGGATATTATAGCGCGAATAGCCGGCTCCGAAATCATCCAGGGCAGTCTGAAAACCCATTTCCTGGTAGGAGTTGATAATGTTCACCAGATGATCCAGCGAATCAAAATCCTCCGTCTCGATCAACTCAAAAATGATCTTGCGGGTATCAAATTTGTAGGTCTGTGCCGCCGCCAGGGTTGTCCTGATGCAGTACTCAGGATTGTAGACCGCGTTGGGCATGAAGTTGATGCTCAACCGTGTTTCCATCCCCAGACGTGCCGCCAGCTTTACGGCTTTTACCCGGCAGATCTGGTCAAAGGAGTAGCGGTTCTTCTCGTTAACCTTTGACAGCACACTGAACGCACCTTCACCCTCCGGTCCGCGGACGAGGGCTTCATAGGCATAAACACTTTCGTTGATAGCATCGACGATAGGTTGAAATGCGAAGGTGAAGCTGAAGTCCAGGCCTTCGCCACAGGCGCATTGCTCACAATGGGATTCATCAAACAATTCGGCAGGCTTGTTCACTACAACTCCAGTTATCTGTTAAGCATGTCCAAGTCTAAAGAGACACTACGCTCACTATAACCATCAAAGACTAATGGGTAAAAGAAATGCTCTGTTAAATCGTGTGGAATACACGCTCCACATGACTACACTGAAGCACACGACCAACCATACGAACATAGCGACCCGAAGGAGTATCCGGAATGGCCAAGAAAATCCGTATCGCGGTCACACCAGGTGACGGCATCGGCCCCGAAGTGGTTGCCGAAGCGGTACACTGCCTGGAAGCACTGAGATCCAGCCACAACCTTCCCATGGAGTGGACACGCTTCCCCTGGCCCTCCCATGCCTGGCATGAGGAAAATGGTGAGTCCATGCCAGCCGATGCTCTCGAGCAGCTCGAACAATACGATGCCATTCTTCTGGGCGCATTGGGCGACCCGGGCCCGGTAGACGATCCCGAACGCTATCTGTTGCCAGACAGCATCTCCCTGGCGCCGCTTCTGGACATGCGCAAGGGCTTCGATCAGTGGGTGTGCGAACGGCCGGCCAGGCTGCTGCCGGGCGCTCGCCAGTACCTTGCTGACGAGCGCGCCAAAGACATCGACATGCTGGTCATACGGGAAAACAGTGAAGGTGAATACGTGGGCCAGGGCGGCCGCCTCCGCAAGGGTTCACCGAACGAAGTGGCCACCCAGATGGAAGTGTTCACCCGCCGGGCCACCGACCGGATTATCCGCTATGGTTTTGAACAGGCCCGGCTGCGTGCGGCCGCTCGTGCCGAAGAGGGCAAAACCCGTCATTTCAGAACACTGGACGGCAAAACCTGCGAGAGCCAGGTGTGTATCGTCACCAAACGCAACGCCTTGCGTTACTGGGGAGACATGTACAGCGAAGCCTTCGAGGAAATGGCCAGGCAATACCCGGATGTGGCAACACACCATGAACTGGTGGACGCGGCCTGTATGAAGTTTGTTCAGGCGCCCTGGGCCTTTGACGTGGTGGTGGCCAGCAACCTTCAGGGCGACATATTGACCGACCTGGCAGCGGTGTTGTCCGGCGGCATGGGTGTGGCACCCTCCTGCAACCTGAACCCGGACGATCCGGACATGCCTTCCATGTTTGAGCCTACCCACGGAAGCGCCCCGGACATTGCCGGCCAGGGGCTTGCTGACCCCACTGCCATGCTTTTTACCACGGCACGCATGCTGGAGTGGCTGGGGCGGAACGATCCGGCAGTGGCCGCTGCGGGGCGGGAATTATTCGACGCAGTCGCTGCCGACCTGGCAGAAAACGCCGGGGCGAGACGAGGTACCCAGGAAATTGGCAGGGCCGTCCGTGACCGCCTGAAATAAGCTATTCAGCCATTATAAACTCAAGCCGCCCGGGTGCGACGCGCACATCCATGGGGACCATCCCGAACATCCGCTGGGTGAAATCTGCTTCATCCAGCCGGTACACCGGCATGGTCTCCAGCATCTGGGCAACCGCCCGCATAACCGTATCGGTCACAGGCTTCAGATCACCCTTGAACAACGACGAGTCGATGCTGCTTTCAAGCAACTGCAGGCGACGGATGTAGATCGCCTTTTCCTCACTGTCGTACACCGGCGCCCCTTCCACTTTCAGGGCAATATCCACCGGCAGCTTTGCCAGCAACGCATTGAGGGACACCTGCCCCCGAAGGTCGATCACCGCAACGTCACGGCCATCCGGCCCCAGGGTGATATCCGCATTGCTCAGGCTGAGACTCAGTGGTGAACCGTTCTGCAACTGCTGGCGGTCAAAGTCGCTGACAGTATCCTGGAGGTGTCGCTCCAGTGTTGCCTCGGAGATGGAATAGGGAGACATGCTGGCGCAGCCTCCCAGTAACATCAGAGAGACGAAGACAAACGTCGAGAGCAGACGGAGCGTTGTCGCGGGCATCAAGGCAGTTTCCTTATTCGTTTTCGGCCCGGACATTCACAGCCGGAGTCAGATTCTCGTCCAGAACCACATGAACGACGATTGGCTGGCAGCAAACCTGGCAATCCTCCACATACTCCTGGTCCTCCACCGAGGGATCGACGCTGATCTCCAGCGTCTCCCAGCAGTAGGGGCATTGTACGAGTACCGAGTCCAGGGCTGACATGGTCGTCAGAACTGCTGCTTGGCCATCCAGGGAATAACCCTGTCAAACGCTTCTTCCAGCTTCTCACAGGTGGTAGAGAAACTGATACGAACAGCATTGGTACACTCTTCACCAAAGGCATCACCCGGCACCATACACACACCCGTCTCCTTGAGCATCCGCAGCGCCAGATCGGAACCATCCACGTGGCGCGGCAGATCCGGGAAGGCAAAGAAAGCACCACCTGGCTTGTACCCGGTCAGGTAAGGGGTCTGGTCGATCAGCTCCACTACCTTGTCGCGACGTTCGCGGTAGATGTCCACCATGTTTTTGACGCATTGCTGATCACCGGTCAGTGCAGCAACACCGGCAAACTGCGACGGCGTATTGGCCACAGACGTAGTGAACATGTGAAAACGGCGAAGCGACTTGATAGCCGCCTGGCTGGCTATCACCCAGCCTACCCGCAAACCTGCCATGCTGTAAGTCTTGGAAAAGCTGCTGATGCACATGATATTGTCGAGATCCATCGAGCAGTTCAGCACGCTGGCAAAGTCATCATCGTCGAAGATGAGGTGGTCATAAACCTCATCAGCGTAGACCTGGATACCCCGGTACGCACACTCTTCAAGAATGGTCTCCACCGTACTGCGCGGATACACCGCCCCTGTCGGATTATTGGGGTTGTTCAGAATCAGCGCAAACGTGCGAGGCCCCATGGCACGAATGACTTCATCCGGATCAAGCTGGTGATCGTTCTCGGCCCGGGTAGGCACGAACTTGACCTCGCCCCCGTTCATGCGGATCAACGGTGCGTATAGCAAGAACGACGGGTCAGTCACGATAAACTGTCTACCCGGCGCAGAGGTTGCCGAAATCGCCAGGTACATTGCCTCAGTGGCGCCGCTGGTAATCAGGATGTTGTCCCGCGTCAGCTTGCGGTCGTAGCGTGCTCCATAGTAGTCCCGCAACGCCACCAGCAGTTCCGGCAGACCCGCATCCATGGTATAGCCGGTCTGCCCTGCGTTAAGGGCATCGATGTAGGCATCAATCACATGCTTGGGTGTCGGCAAATCCGGCTGACCGATGGACAGGTGAATAACATCCTTCATGGTGGCCGCCATATTCACCATGCGACGAATACCTGGCACCGGAACCGCCTGCATGGCCGGGTTCCAACTGGCCTTGTTCTTGCGGTACTTCACTTTACGCGGTTTGGTCTGGCCGGTTTCTCTATTGGCGGCTTCTGCCATAAACACCTCCTGAAACGGGGCAAAATGTTGCTACCCCTGCAGGTTAGCCAGTAAACAGGGGGCGTACAAGACATAAAACAGAAAGATTCAACAGAGAGACTGAAAGGCTGTCAGCACTGTCGTGACAGGGTCTACGACCTTTATCCTACAACGGCTCAGGTTGACCGGTTCACGCTCAGATACCAGACTGTCAGGCAGACATCCGGACAGTCGATTCCCGTGGCCGGACGCGGACAAACTTCATTGGCGGAGGACAGATGACCCAACACAGCAAGCCGGTTGTGACCGTTCTGACAGCGCCCGGAGAGAAAGAACCTCCAGGCATGGACGCGCTAAGGGCAAGGGCGGAAGTTCGCTTTGCCTCCGATGAACCCACACTGCGGGAAACCCTGCCGGGTACCGATGTGATGATGGTGACAGATTTCCGCACCGAGGCACTGGCTGCCGCCTGGCCCTCCGCCGACAAGCTGAAGTGGATTCACGCCACCAGTGCCGGCGTTGATGCACTGATGTTCCCGGCTCTTATTGAAGGCGATGTAATCGTTACCAACGCACGGGGCATTTTCGACCGCACCATCGCTGAATATGTGCTCTGCACAATTCTGATGTTCGCCAAAGACTTTCCGGGCTCGCTGAGACTGCAGATCGCCCATGAATGGAAGCACCGGGACACCGAGCGGGCCGAGGGCAAACAGGTTCTGATTGTCGGGGCCGGCTCTATTGGCGGCCAGATCGCCCGGCTCTGCAAGGCCGCTGGCCTGAAACCCCATGGCATTGCCCGCAAACCACGCCACGATGATCCGGACTTTATAGCGGTTCACGGTAACGACGATCTGACCGAGCAACTGGGCCTGGCAGATTACGTGGTCATCGCCGCTCCACTGACGCCGCAAACCGAGGGCCTCTTTGACGAGAAAGTCTTCAAGGCCATGCGCAAATCCGCCCGCCTGATCAATATCGGCCGCGGCCCGGTGGTCAAGACAGACGATCTGATTACCGCCCTGAACAATGGCGACATCGCCGGTGCGGCGCTGGACGTATTCGAAGAAGAACCACTACCCGCCGACCATCCACTGTGGGACATGGAAAACGTCATCATGACAGCCCATATGTCCGGTGATTTTATCGGCTGGAAGCGCGCTCTGACGGACCAGTTCCTGGAGAACCTGGATCGGTGGCACAAGGGAGAGAAGTTGTTTAATTTTGTGGATAAGAAGTTGGGGTATGCCAGTAAGTAGGTTGTCTGGAGCGCGCCGGTAAGTTGGGTGTCGGATTACGCCTGCGGCTAATCCGACCTACAAGAGAGGCTGACCCAGGAACGTAGGTCGGATTAGGCGAAGCCGTAATCCGACAAAACCCGCCCCCCAGACCAAAAAAGCGGGAACCCGTAACCAGGTTCCCGCTTTTTTAAAATCCGATGGCGTAAACCCATCAGCTCCCGGACAACGACGTATCCGAAGGATCAATCTCCATCTGCTGAATCGCGATCACCGCCTGGGTCCGGTTACGAACCCCCAGCTTGCGGAAGACTGCCGTGATATGCGCCTTGATGGTGGCCTCCGATACATCGAGATCATATGCAATCTGCTTGTTCAGAAGCCCCTCAGCCAGCATGCCCAGCACTCGGAACTGCTGCGGCGTCAAAGACGCCAGCTTTTCGGAAAAATCCGTCATGTCCGAATGCATGCGCTCGATCTTTTCCGCCACACCCTCCGGCAGCCAGACATCCCCTTCCAGAACGGCCTGAATAGCCTCGGTTATGGTCGGCAGCGGCGCTGACTTCGGAATGAAGCCTGACGCCCCGTAGTCGATCGAACGGCGCATGACCTGCATCTCTTCCGATCCTGACACCACCACCACCGGCAGCCCCGGATATTGCCCGCGCATGAACACGAGCCCGGAGAAGCCGTGGGCGCCCGGCATGTTCAGATCCAGCAACACCAGATCCGCATCCGGATGTGACTCTACCGCCGCCTGCAGCGCCTTGATGCTGTCCACTTCTACTGTTTTCGCATCAGGTACCGCCTGACTGACCGCTTGTTTCAGAGCTGCTCGAAACAGCGGGTGATCATCGGCGACGATAATGGTTTGTGTCATTCAACAGTTTCCTCACAGGTACACAGCCTGACAGCAGACAGGCCTCAGTTATCCGCGCGACCGCTGATCAGGTCATCCACCACACCCGGATCTGCGAGAGTGGAGGTATCGCCCAGCTGATCGTGCTCGTTTGAAGCAATCTTACGCAAAATCCGGCGCATAATCTTGCCCGAACGGGTTTTTGGCAGCCCGGGTGCCCACTGGATCACATCCGGAGATGCAATCGGACCAATTTCCTTACGGACCCACTGAACCAGATCTTTCTTGAGCTCGTCTGACGGCTCCTCACCGTGGACCAGGGTGACATAGACATAGATGCCCTGCCCCTTGATTTCGTGGGGGTAGCCTACCACAGCGGCTTCGGCGACCTTGTCGTGAGACACCAGAGCACTCTCGACCTCGGCGGTACCCAGGCGGTGGCCGGATACGTTCAGCACGTCGTCCACACGGCCGGTAATCCAGTAATAACCATCTTCATCACGGCGGGCACCGTCACCGGTAAAATACATGCCCTTGTAGGTACTGAAGTAGGTTTGCTTGAAGCGCTCATGGTCACCATAGATGGTACGCATCTGGCCTGGCCAGCTGTCCAGGATAACCAGATTACCCTCGGACTTGCCTTCCAGGATGTTGCCATCGTTGTCCACCAGCGCAGGCTTCACACCGAAGAACGGAACCGTGGCTGAACCGGGCTTCAGGTCGATTGCACCAGGCAACGGCGAAATCAGGATGCCACCGGTCTCGGTCTGCCACCAGGTGTCCACAATCGGGCACTTGCTGTTACCAATCACGCGGTGATACCACTCCCAGGCTTCCGGATTGATAGGCTCGCCTACAGAGCCCAACAGGCGCAGGCTTTCACGGGTAGTGCCGTTCATGCAGGATTCGCCCTCCGCCATCAGGGCGCGGATAGCAGTGGGGGCCGTGTAAAGGATATTGACCTTGTGCTTATCGACCACCTGACCCATCCGTGACGTATCCGGGTAGTTGGGCACACCCTCGAACAACACGGTGACACCGCCATTGGCCAGCGGGCCGTACAGGATATAACTGTGGCCGGTAA
>JBHEPI010000172.1:0-6687 GCA_046260345.1 Marinobacter sp.
GTAACGGTGAACTCAACCTGCTGGCCTTCTGCCAGGGTCTTGAAACCGCTGCCCTGAATTGCGCTGTAGTGAACGAATACGTCCGGGCCGCCTTCACGAGTGATAAAGCCAAAGCCTTTAGCTTCGTTGAAGAACTTAACAGTGCCGGTAGTAGTAGACATATCTTAAACTTCCTGAAATTAATCATTTAATCTTGCCGCCAGGCCATCGACATGATGCCTGATCAGCGTTTACGGAAATACAGAACTCGCGGAATCAAAAACAGGACGGTCACTACTAACTGCGGAGGTACGTCTTATTCATGAAAGCTTTGCTGAATCTTTCCTACGAAAATAACTTTACTCTTTGTTTCAGAAATTGCCAAGGGTATTTTCAATTTATTGCATAAGTAGTGTTACCCATCATCCCCGGACCAGGCCGAATGTGTAAATACCCAGCGCAGTCATAAGGATAGAGCCAACGACATGGGCCAGTATTCCGGCCAGTGCCATGCTCCATTTACCTTCCTGGATGGCGGAGAACATTTCCAGCGAGAAGGTGGAGAAGGTGGTGAGGGCACCACAAAGGCCGGTAATGGCGAACAGTCGCCATTCGGGGGCCAACGATGCGCCATGGACGAAGTAGCCGATCAGCAGGCCGACGAGCCAGCCGCCGGAGAGGTTGGCGGCGAGGGTGCCGTAGGGGATAGCGTGATAGCTGCTGTTGAGCCAGAGGCCCAGGACCCATCTCAGGTTGGCGCCTATGACGGCTCCGGCGCTTACGGCCAGGATTGATAGCCACATTCTTCTTGCTTACCTCATGCTTGGGTGCACGCCGGATGTTGGCATCCCTTCCCGGGATACGCTACGAGCACATCCATGTGCGCTTGAGTGAAGCCATCCATGGCTCCACTCAATCCCGGGAAGGGATGCCAACACCCGGCACCAGTCCACGGAGTATGCCGTCAAACAACTCCGAAGTTAAGCTACCGGCCCTCCAATACCCCAGACCCCTGCCAGAGCCTCCAGCGCCACGGCAATCAGTGGTTCATCCTGCCGGTCTCGATGCCAGATGAAACTCAGTGCACAGGGCAACTGGACGCCTTCCACAACCACCAGCCCCCTTTCCTGGCGTTCGGCCATGGCCAGGGCGTCCCGGGCGAGGCTCAGGCCGACACCGGCGCGGACCAGGTCCAGCATGCAGGCCTCCTGATCCACCTGGGCGACGCCGTGGGGCACCAGCCCCAGCGGCTCCAGGGTACCTTTGAGTAACCGGTGATGAACCGAGTCCTCCGGCGTGACGATCCAGGGCATGGCGGCCAGCTCAGACCAGTCATTCGACACGATCCGTTGCCCCCAGCCGGCCGGGGCGATGACGTAATAGTGAAACCGGGTCAATTCCCGATGGGCGACTTCGGGTGCCAGCGCACCCGGGCCGACACCGGGCGGGGCCAGGAAAAAACCGACGTCCAGGCGGCCATCCCGCACCTGCTCCAGCACGCTGCCGCTCATACCCTGGCGCAACTCCGTTTCCAGTTGGGGTGCGCGCTCAACCAGCCGGTGCAGGAACGCGCCCAGGCGGATGAATTCGGGATCGACGATGGTGCCCAGCCTGATACGCCCTCGCAGGGTATTGTGCAACGCCCGGGCGTTCTGTTCGAACGCCGACATGGCCGCCAGCGCCTTTTCTGCGGCAGGCAACAACGCCTGACCGTCTGGCGTGAGCACCAGCCCCTGGGGTTTGCGCTGGAACAGCTTCAGATCCAGCTCATCCTGCAGATGTTTGAGCTTCAGGCTGACCGCTGGCTGGGTCAGGTGAAGGCGGGCCGCTGCGCGGGACACACTGCCCTCGCGAGCAACCGTAACAAAGGCCCGCAGGCTCTGGAGCGGATGCATGAGAAGCCTCTTTGGTACCCGTTAGATATAAGCATACCTTATATCCGGCTTTTAAAAATCTCAATTGATTTGACCTTTGATCCACTCTAGCCTGAATGATCAAATATCCATCAAAAGCCACAAATAATACGAAATCGGCCCATTACTGGCGCCCTCCGAAGATTTCATGTGAACAGACTGAGGCATTCATGACCAACGCGACCATTCTGCATTATATCAATGGTGAAATATCACCTGGCACTTCCAGTCAATCCCAGGAAGTTTTCAATCCGGCCACTGGCCAGGTCACCGGACACGTTGCCCTGGCCAACCGCGCAGATGTCGACGCCGCTGTTGCTGCGGCCGACGCGGCCTTTCCCGCGTGGGCCGACACTCCGCCCATCCGTCGGGCCCGCGTCATGTTCAGATTTCTGGAGCTGCTCAACCAACACAAGGACGACCTGGCCCGGGCGATCACCGCCGAGCATGGCAAGGTGTTCACGGATGCCCAGGGCGAAGTGGCCCGCGGCATCGACATCGTGGAATTCGCCTGTGGCATCCCGCAGTTGCTGAAAGGCGACTACACCGAGCAGGTGAGCACCGGCATCGACAACTGGACCATGCGACAACCACTGGGCGTGGTAGCCGGTGTTACCCCGTTCAACTTCCCGGTCATGGTGCCCATGTGGATGTTTCCGGTCGCCATCGCCGCGGGCAACACCTTTGTGCTGAAGCCGAGCCCGCTGGACCCGAGTGCATCACTGATGATTGCGGACCTGCTCCGGCAGGCGGGACTGCCTGATGGCGTGTTCAACGTTGTCCAGGGCGACAAGGAGTCGGTGGAAGCGCTGATTGAGCACCCGGATGTTCAGGCCCTGAGCTTTGTCGGCTCAACGCCCATTGCCAACCTGCTCTATGAAAAAGGCGCAAAAAACGGCAAGCGCATCCAGGCCCTGGGTGGCGCAAAAAACCACATGGTGGTGATGCCCGACGCGGACATGGACAAAGCTGTCGACGCCCTGATTGGCGCAGCGTACGGCAGTGCCGGCGAGCGCTGCATGGCCATCAGTGTGGCTGTGCTGGTTGGCGATGTGGCGGATCAGATCATGCCCCGGCTGGCCGAACGGGCCCGCACACTGAAAGTGAAAAACGGCGAACAGCTGGATGCCGAAATGGGGCCTATCGTCACCGGCGCCGCACACCAGCGTATTACCGGCTACATTGACAAGGGTGTGGCCGAAGGCGCCGAACTGGTCGTCGATGGCCGCGAATTCGACGCCTCGGACACCGGTGAAGGCTGTCAGAATGGCTTCTGGATGGGCGGCTCGCTGTTCGATCACGTCACCCCCGATATGACCATCTACCGGGAAGAGATCTTTGGTCCGGTCCTGGTCTGTGTGCGGGTTCCTGACATCGCGACTGCCATTCGCCTGATCAATGACCACGAATTTGGCAATGGCGTTAGCTGCTTTACCGAGAATGGCAGTGTGGCGCGGGAGTTCGGCCGCCGCATCCAGGTGGGCATGGTGGGCATTAACGTGCCGATCCCGGTTCCCATGGCCTGGCATGGCTTCGGCGGCTGGAAGCGCTCCCTGTTCGGCGACACTCACGCCTACGGCGAGGAAGGCGTCAAGTTCTACACACGCCAGAAATCGATCATGCAGCGGTGGTCGGATTCCATCGACGCCGGTGCCGAGTTTGTCATGCCGACAGCGAAATAACGGCCGAACGATCTGCGGAGAAAACGCCATGTCCGACAACAACAAAGCACAGGACCAGCAGGAATTCGACTATATCGTGATAGGTGCCGGCACGGCCGGCTGCCTGCTGGCCAACCGCCTGAGTGCAGATCCGGCCAACCGGGTACTGCTGATCGAGGCCGGCGGCCGGGACAACTATCACTGGATCCATATTCCCGTCGGCTATCTGTACTGCATCGATAACCCGCGCACCGACTGGCGCTACCGCACCGAACCGGATCCCGGCCTGAATGGCCGTTCGCTGATCTACCCCCGGGGCAAAACCCTGGGTGGCTGTTCCAGCATCAACGGTATGCTCTATATTCGTGGCCAGGCCAGGGACTATAACCAATGGGCCGAAGTCACCGGCGAGGACGCCTGGCGCTGGGACAACTGCCTGCCCGACTTCATGCGCCACGAGGATCACTATCGTCTGGATGACGACGGCAACGCCGACCCGGAGCACAGCAAATACCATGGCCACGGCGGCGAGTGGCGCGTGGAACACCAGCGCCTGAAATGGAAAGTGCTGGAAGACTTTGCCACCGCCTGCGTCGAGGCCGGCATTCCGCGAACCCGGGACTTCAATCGCGGCGACAACGAAGGCGTGGACTATTTCGAAGTGAACCAGCGTTCCGGCTGGCGCTGGAATACCTCCAAGGCCTTCCTGCGGGAAGCCGAGAAGCGCCCCAACCTCACCCTATGGCATTCCACTCATGTGCTCGGCCTGGAAACGGAATCCTCCGGTTCCGGCCCCCGCTGCACCGGCGTGCGTGTTGAGCGGCCAGGTCAAGGTGAAACGGTTGCCGGGGCAAAACGTGAGGTCATTCTTTCCGCCGGCGCCATCGGCTCACCGCAACTGCTGCAGCTGTCCGGCATAGGCCCGGCCGATCTCCTCAAAGAGCATGGCATTGATGTGGTCGCCGATCTGCCCGGTGTTGGCGAAAACCTGCAGGACCACCTGCAGATCCGCTCGGTGTACAAGGTCAAAGGGGTCACCACCCTGAACACCATGGCCAACTCGCTGATCGGCAAGGCCCGCATCGGCCTGGAATACCTGCTCACCCGCTCCGGCCCCATGAGCATGGCGCCGTCGCAGCTGTGTCTGTTTACCCGCAGTTCCGAGGAGTTCGACTACGCCAACATCGAATACCACGTCCAGCCCCTGAGCCTGGACGCCTTTGGCCAGCCACTGCATGATTTTCCGGCCATCACCGCCAGTGTCTGCAATCTCGACCCCACCAGCCGGGGTACGGTGCGCATTCGCAGTAACGATCCGAAACAGGCACCGGCCATTGCCCCCAATTACCTGAGCACTCCCGAAGACCGGAAAGTGGCTGCAGATTCACTGCGGGTAACCCGACGCATCGCTGAACAACCAGCTTTCATGCAATACCAGCCGGAGGAGTTCAAGCCCGGCCTGCAATACCAGACTGACGATGAACTCACCAGGCTGGCGGGAGATATCGGGACCACCATCTTCCACCCGGTGGGCACTACCCGCATGGGGCGCGCGGACGACGAGCTGGCGGTTGTCGACCCTCACCTCCGGGTTCGGGGCGTCGCAGGCCTGCGGGTTGTTGATGCCGGCGTGATGCCCACCATTACCAGTGGCAATACCAACTCACCCACCCTGATGATTGCAGAGAAAGCTGCCCGCTGGATCCTGGGGGACCAATAGCCATGACGCTTGCCACCTGGCTGACCGTTGTCAGCATCTGCATTCTTGGCGCCATGTCCCCCGGGCCTTCGCTGGCACTGGTTCTCAAACAGACGCTAACCGGCGGTCGCAGAAACGGTGTGATTACCGCCCTGTCCCACGGCGTCGGTGTCGGGATCTATGCCTTTCTCAGCATCCTTGGCCTTGCTGCAATCATCACCGCCTCCCCCACTGCCTTCCTGATCCTGCAGTGGGGCGGCGCCTTCTATCTGGCCTGGCTCGGAGCCAAAGGGCTGATGGCAAAGCGACAGGATAATGACGAACTCCCGGAGCCCCCGACCACAAAAAGTGCAGCCCGGGACGGCTTCCTGATTGCCTTCTTCAATCCGAAGATCGCGGTGTTTTTTCTGGCCCTGTTCAGCCAGGTGGTAGGCACCGACACCAGCCTGACGGCCAAGTTTGGCTATGCAGCCACCGCGCTGGCTATCGACACCAGCTGGTATCTGATTGTCGCGTGGCTGTTCTCCAACCCGAAATGGCTGACTCTGCTCAGACAGAAAGCCGTCTGGTTCGAGCGCATCTTCGGCGCCATTCTCATAGGTCTGGCAGGCAGGCTGGTATTTGGCATCCTTAACGGGAAGTGAAAAGGGGGCGCTGAAACAGCGCCCCCTCGCTTAAACCACGACGCGCCTGATCAGGCCGGGTTGTGGTCGATCAGCGTGTCCTTGTTGCGGGCGAACTCGTCGAACGGGAAGTCGTCGACGGTCAGCATCTCCAGGACAACGGTCTCGTACTCGCGCATGAATTCCGCTTCTTCCTTGGTGAAGATGTCGGCTTTCAGTGCCTCTTCGAAACGCTCTTCCGGGTGCAGCGCCTGCATCGGCAGCTGGCCTTTGGCGTAGGCCTTGGTGACCTTGCGGTAGAGCTGCTCGGCTTTGTCATAGTCTTTCAGCAGGCTATTGTATTGCGCAACGGGATTCTCAACCGCGCCCTTGCCCTCGCCAGGCGTGGTCCAGGCACCGGCCAGCAGTTTTTCGCGTACCGGGCTGTCGGTGGAAATGGCCCGCGCCAGTTTGCGCGCCAGGTCGTCGTGGGGTTTGTCCCAGCGGCGGCCCAGAGGCATGGTAATGGCACGCAGGACCAGCGCTACCGGGCGGTTGGGCAGGTTCTGGAGGAATTCATCCAGGGCGTTTTCCGCGCGGTTGAGCAGCAGTGCCAGGCTGTATTCCATCAGGTCTTTTTCACCGTCAACTGGCTGGGTTTCGTGCCAGTTCTTGAGCACCATGGAAGCCAGGTAGAGATTGGCCAGAACGTCGCCGAGTCGGGCGGAGATCAGTTCGCGCATTTTCAGCTCAGAGCCCAGCGTGGTCATGGCGGCGTCTGCGCACAGGCCGAACGCAGCGCTGAAGCGGGCTACGCCCTGGGCGTATTTGCG
>JBHEPI010000175.1:0-3483 GCA_046260345.1 Marinobacter sp.
ACTCTCCGCCATACCATGCACCGAACCTGAATATCAGCCACTCACTGGCCGCTGATGCTGCAACAAATAATTTTCGAGCTTGCGGAATGCAAATACCAGCAAAAAGGTTAACGCCATATACAGCAGCGCTACAAAGATAAACGCATCAAATGGCGCATAGAACCGGGAGTAGATATTCCGTGCCGCGCCGGTCAGGTCGACCATGGTCACCACACTGGCAATCGCGCTGGCATGAAGCATGAAAATGACCTCATTGGAGTAGGCCTGTACCGCCCGCCGGGCGGCGCTGGGCATGATGATTCGCCGCATGCGCATAGCCCAGCTCATCCCGTAAGCCTTGGCCGCCTCAATCTCACCGCTGGGTGTTGCCACAATCGCACCGCGGATAATTTCCGTGGTGTAGGCCGCCGTGTTCAGGGTGAACGCCAGCAAGGCCGGGTAGAAGGCTTCCCGGAAGATTTCCCACCAGAAGGTCTGCTGTATGCCCTCAATCTGGGCCAGGCCGTAGTAAATGATGTAGAGCTGGATCAGCAGCGGTGTGCCACGGAAAATATACGTGTAGAACCAGACCGGAGCATTGATCAGCGGGTTTTTTGATGTCCGCATGATCGCAAGCGGCACGGCAAGTACCAGGCCGAGAATCAGCGACAGGAACACCAGTTGCACGGTGAGGACCATGCCTCCCCAGTATTCCATGATGGTCGACGCGGTAAAAATGTCGTTGCGGTTGAGCAGTTCAGCGATAAAGTCAGGCATGGTTCAGCTCCCCTGCACCACGCCGACATTGGCGCGTTTGGTGAGCCATTTGATAAACAGCTCGGAACCGGCGGTCAGGCTGAGGTAAACAAAGGCCACCGGAATAAAGAAATGAAACGGCATACGTTCTGCCTTGGCTGCCTCTTCCGCCACGCGCACCATGTCGGTCAGGCCGATAATGGATACCAGTGCGGTGGTTTTCAGCAGCACCTGCCAGTTGTTGCCAATACCGGGCAGGGCATGACGAAGCATTTGCGGGAATATGATTCTGTGGAAGGTGCGCCAGCGGCTGAAACCATAGGCGCGGGCTGCTTCAATCTGGCCACTTTCCACGGCCAGAAAGGCGCCCCGGAAGGTTTCTGCCATGTAAGCGCCGAAGATCAGCCCGATGGTGAGAACGCCGGCGATAAAGGGATCAAACTGAAAAAAGAAATCCACGCCATAGGCGTCATAGAGATAATCAGACAGGTTGTTAACGGCTACCTGACCACCGTAGTAAAACAGGAGCATCATCACCAGATCCGGTACGCCACGGATCAGGGTGGTGTAGGTTGTAGCGACCCCTATGGCGACACGGCTTTTGGACAATTTGGCAGAAGCGCCGACCAGTCCGAGAATTACCGCGAGGGCCAGGGAAAGGAAGGCCAGTTGGATAGTGACCACTGCCCCTTCCATCAGGGCCGGGCCGTAGCCTTTCAAGTCGATCATGGGTGCGTCCGGTAAGCAGGGGCAGCCCTGGCGGCTGCCCCTCGGTCTGTTTTACATCTTGATGTCGTATTCGAAGTACTTTTCCATGATGGTGTCGTAAGTTCCATCTTCCTTCAGGGTGGCCAGAGCGGCGTTCACTTCTTCGGCCAGGTCCTTGTCACGCTGGCGCATGGCAACACCGACACCTTCGCCAAGCTTGACCGGTTCGCCCACTTCCTTGAAACCATCCTTGCTCAGTACGGTCTGTTCGCCGACCGGATAGTCTACAAAGACCACGTCCAGGCGTTCGCCTTCAAGGTCGAGAACCATGTCGTCCGCGGTGGTGTAACGCTTGATGGACACCACGCCGCCCATTTCTTCGGTAACGAACGTGTCCATGGTGGTGCCGCGCTGAACGCCCACGGTGATTCCCTCCATGGCTTCCATATCGGTCACGTCGGTGTCGAAGCTTTCAGGCCCGAACCAGCCACCGGGAGTGTTGTAATACGGGTCGGAAAACAGCACCCGCTCAGCGCGCTCCGGGGTAATGGACATGGAGGACATGATCAGGTCGAACTTCCGTGCCAGCAGGCCCGGAATCATACCGTCCCATGCCTGGATGACGAACTCGCAGTTGGCGTTCATCTCTTCACACATGGCGTCCGCCAGTTCCACTTCAAAGCCGGTCAGTTCACCGTCATCGTCTTTGTACTCGAACGGCTCGTAGGGCACATCGAACGCGATGCGAAGATCACGTTCCTGGGCGTGAGCGACGCCGGCCATCATGGCCAGGGCAACGCTTGCTGCAACAATCAGTTTTCTCATGAGTCAATTCTCCAGTCGTTATTTGCCTTGTGGGCTTTATTATCGGCATTGGTATGCCTTGATTTGCAAGATAGCACGCACATCAGAACTTTGGAGCCAGAAACTGCCTCATTCGTTCCGAGTCCGGGTTGTCGAAAACCTTGTCCGGTGTGCCCTGCTCCTCGATCACACCCTGATGCAAGAACAGGACCTGGGACGACACATCCCTTGCAAAAGACATTTCGTGGGTGACCACGATCATGGTTCTGCCTTCCTCCGCCAGCTTCTGCATAACCCTCAACACTTCGCCTACCAGCTCAGGGTCCAGTGCGGAGGTGGGTTCGTCAAACAGCATCACGTCCGGCTCCATCGCCAGTGCCCGGGCGATGGCGGCCCGCTGCTGCTGACCGCCGGACATCTGGGCCGGGTAGTAGTCTTTTCGTTCATAGATGCCCACCTTGTTCAGGTAGGCTTCGGCCCGCTCGATGGCTTCTTTTTTGGGAACTTTAAGAACGTGTATCGGGGCTTCAATAATGTTTTCCAGAACCGTCATATGGGACCAGAGGTTGAAGCTCTGGAACACCATCGACAGCCGGGCCCGGATCAGCTCAACCTGCTTGTTGTCGGCAGGAACACGCTCACCTTTACGGTTGTTCGTGAACCGAATCGGGTCGCCGTGCACGATAATGTCGCCGGATGTCGGGGTTTCCAGCATGTTGATGCAGCGCAGAAAGGTGCTTTTACCGGAGCCGGAGCTGCCGATCAGGGAGATGACGTCACCTTTTCTGGTTTCCAGCGAAATACCCTTGAGTACCTCCAGCTGGTCAAAGGTCTTGTGGATATCCCTGCAGATCAGAGGCGCTGTTTCCGCCATAGATGGCTCCTGAGGCTGACTGAACAAAGCCGCAAGTTTTACGGACAGTGGTCTGGAAAATCAATACCAGTTTATTGTGGATGACTGCAGCGATGATGCAAGCTTTTAGCCAACTATGCGTTTTATGTAGCCGTGGCAGTTGAGGCCGGCGAGTTGAGCGGTGTCCGGATAATGGCCGTGCCCTGTTGCTCTATTTCCCGCATGGCATCACTGACAAAGCGAACGTGGGCCATGGCAATACGTTGCGCAGCCTCTGGTTTCCTTGCCATCACTGCCTGATAAATGCGCTTGTGCTGGCGGAAAATCTTGTTACGCATTTCCTCACGTGGATTCAGGTTGGCCACCGATGCCTGCACGGTCAG
>JBHEPI010000178.1:0-4111 GCA_046260345.1 Marinobacter sp.
AACAGCCAGTCGGTAAAGGTCAGTGCCCACCCCAGCGGCAAGCCCAGGCCCCAGAATGAAAACAGCATGATGAACATGGGAATGCTGGTGTCCTTGTAACCCCGCAGGGCGCTGATGCAGGTTACCTGGATGACATCGGCAATCTGGAAGAAAGCGGCGTACACCAGCAGCGTGACGGTCACAGCCCTGACGTCCAGATCACTGGTGTAGAGCGCGGCAATGCCGTCTGCAAAAACAAACAGCATCAGTGCAAACACCAGAGCCACGGCAGCGGCCAGAATCAGTGAGCTGCGGGCAATGAGCCGTGCTGTGTCCGGCGCCCTGGCCCCCACAAGGAAGCTCACCCTCAGGGTCAGCGCCATGCCAATGCTCAACGGCAGCATGAACAGCAGGGAGACCACGTTCAGGGCAATCTGGTGCCCGGCTACAATTACTGGCCCCAGGGGAGCCAGGAACAGGGCAATCACCGAGAACATGCTGGCTTCCACAAAAATGGTAAAGCCGATGGGAATGCCCAGGCGAAGGATATAGCGAATGCCTTCAGCGTCGGGCCTTGCCCAGTCTGCCAGCAGGTGAAACCGGCGATAGACGGCACTGCGGTTCAGATAGACCAGCAGAGCAATGGCCGCCACGCCGTTGGAGATGGATGTGGCCCAGCCGCAGCCAATCCCGCCCATAGCGGGCAACCCCAGTTTGCCGTAGATGAAAATGTAGTTAAGGGGCAGGTTGATCAGGGTGCCCAGTACTGAAAATGCCATGATCACCCGGGTATGCCCCAGCCCGTCTGTCAGGCCGCGCAAGGCCATCATCAGCAGCATGGCGGGAATGCCCCAGGCGAAGGCATCCAGATAGCCTTGGCTGATACGGGCGGTGTTGGCTTCCAGGTTCAGGGCGCTGAGCACCGGATGCACGTTGGTCAGCAGCAGGATCATGATCACCGAGCCGCCCGCCGCTATGTACAGCCCCTGCCAGGTGGCAGGCATGATTTTCCCGGTGGTGCGGGCACCGTTGTAGCCGGAAATGATCGGTTGAAGTGCTCCCAGTAATCCCATGAAAAACAGGAAAACCGGCATCCACAGGCTGCTGCCGATGCCCACAGCGGCCAGGTCTTCGGCACTGGCGTGGCCGGCCATCACGGTGTCGATCACCCCGTTGGCCATCTGGGCCACCTGGGCGATCAGAATCGGGCCGCCCAGAATGGCCAGCGTACGCCATTCGGTCAGCGTTCGCTGAACCAGTGGCTGGCGGACTTCGGGTAACGGCTGATGGACTTCATCCATGGAATCGCATGCCTGGTTTGAAAGTTGAATGAAACAGCTCAGGAACGCGGGATGGTACCCTATTCCCGGTTACAGATGGCATAGGGTGTTTCCGTGGCCGGTGTACACAGCCACAGAGTACGGAGTAAAGTGCCGCTCCTATCAATCTCAGTCTTAATCTCAATATCAAACTCGGGTGCGTTGGCATGGGTCTTCTGGTTTTCGTAACGGTTCTGTGGGCGTTTTCCTTCAGCCTGATCGGCGAATTTCTGGCTGGTCAGGTGGACAGCGATTTTGCAGTGTTGACCCGGGTGGTACTGGCCGCTCTGGTGTTTCTGCCCCTGACCCGTTGGCGCGGAGTGCCCGGCGGATTGAAGATAGGTGTACTTGTAACCGGTATGCTCCAGTTCGGCATTACCTATTTATGCCTTTACCGCTCGTTCAGTTACCTGACCGTTCCGGAAGTGTTGCTGTTTACTATCTTCACGCCCCTGTATGTCACCCTGATCGACGATGCGCTTTACCGGCGTTTTTCTCCTGTTGCCCTGATTGCAGCGACCGTCGCAACCCTGGGTGCTGGGATTATCCGCTATGATGGTCTCAGCCAGGGCTTTATCACCGGCTTCCTGTTGCTCCAGGTAGCAAACTTCACCTTTGCAGCGGGCCAGGTGGGGTATAAACACACCATGATGCGCTTCCCGACAGAGGTTCCGGCCTATCGTACCTTCGGGTATTTCTTTTTCGGGGCGCTGATCATCGCTCTACCATCCTTCCTGATCTTCGGTGATGCCGGTCGCCTGCCAACCACTACCCTGCAGTGGGGCATTCTTGCCTGGCTTGGCCTGGCCGCTTCTGGCCTGGGGCTTTTCCTTTGGAACCGCGGTGCCTGCCATGTCGATGCCGGCACTCTGGCAATCATGAACAATGCCCTGGTGCCTGCCGGGCTGATTGTGAACCTGCTGATCTGGAACCGGGATGCGGACCTGCTGCGGTTGTTCATAGGCGGTGTTGTCATTGCCTTTTCCCTCTGGGTGAACGCAAGATTTCACCCGCGGGCCAGGCTTGCAACCACGACATAAGGGTTTGTACTGACTCAGGTCTGCTCGCTTCCGCCGTTACACACCTACACGCAGGGTAACCATTGACGAATATCATTGATATTTGTCCGGGGTTAACCTTGCGCCAAAGTTTGTCCCATGCTCTGCCCAGAGTCACAAGGTCTGTTTATGCGCAAGAATCTCCCGGTAACCCAGCGTGAAGTAAAAATGCGCGAAAGTCGTCGTCTTATTACCACTACTGACGCCCGGGGCGTGATCACCTATTGCAACGACGAATTTGTGGATATCAGTGGCTTTTCCAGAGAGGAACTGATCGGGCAGCCCCATAATGTGATCCGCCATCCCGATATGCCGTCCGTTGTGTTCAAGGGTATGTGGGAGTACCTGAATGCCGGTAAGCCCTGGATGGGTGTGGTCAAGAACCGGACCAAGTCGGGAGACCACTACTGGGTAAGCGCCTACGTAACGCCTATTCTTGAAAACGGGAAGATGACTGGTTACGAATCTGTGCGGGTGGCCCCGACACGTGAACAGGTGGCGCGCGCAGAAAAATTGTATACAAAACTGTCTGCCGGCCGCGGCGCAGTCGGTTTGCAGAGCCAGCTGGCCTCTGTGCTCAGGTCAGGGTGGCCGTTTGTTCTCTCCCTGGTTGTGAGTCTTGTAGCACTGACCACTCTCGGCAACACCTGGCTGGCTGGCGGTATGATTGTAGTGGCCCATGCGCTGGCCGCTGGCCTGACGTTCAGGTTGGTCAATGGCCGCCTGCAAAGACTGCTGGATCTGCGCCCTGATGCCTTCCGTGATGCGGTTGTGGCCAGGACCTACTGCGATGAAAGTGGCCTGTTTGCGCAGATGGGCATGCTGATGATGAGTGAAAAGGCACGGATTCGTACAGCCCTGGCGCGCATTGATGACCAGGCAGAGCTGCTTTACGAGCAGGCCAGGATCAGCCACGGCTATATCAATGAAGGTGCTGAGGCCATCGCCAGGCAGCGAGCCGAGACTGACCAGACGGCCTCCGCGGTGAACGAGATGACAGTGTCTATCCAGGAGGTCACGGAGACCGTAAACGCCAACGCCCGTGTGGCGGACGAAACCAATCGACTGGCGGCAAGTGGCAGCAAGCGCAGCGGCGAGGCACTGACAGCAATCGAAAACCTGGTCACCCGTGTTAACGGTGTCGGCTCGGCGATTGAAAAGCTGGGCGCTTCCACTGAGAGCATAGGGGAGGCTGCCAGCCTCATCTCGGATATTGCCGAGCAGACCAACCTTCTGGCGCTGAACGCGGCCATTGAAGCGGCCCGGGCCGGGGAACAGGGGCGCGGATTTGCCGTGGTGGCGGACGAAGTACGATCGCTTGCCCGCCGCACCCGGGATTCCACAGTGCGGATCCAGACCGTTATCGATGATTTTCGCAACCAGGTGGAAGAGGCCGTTCAGGCTACCCGCGAAGGCGAACAGGATGCGGGCAAGGGTCTGGAAAAGGTGCGCGATGCGGAGACATCATTACAGGAAATCGTATCATCGATCCAGGATATTTCTGACAGCTTTATCAGTATGTCTGCCGCCTTTGAGGAGCAAAGCCAGGTTTCCGAAGAGATCAACCACCAGATCGTCAACATTGCAGAACTTGCGGACCACAGTAACCAGAAAGCGGAATCTGCCAAGGGCAGCAGCGACCACCTGAGTACGATGTCTCGTGGTCTGAAAGATCTGGTGTCCCGCTTTGTCAGCAGAAACGGCTAGTTACTAACAGTCGGACCGGCCGTCAGATATCGCCGATACCTCTGTTGA
>JBHEPI010000210.1:0-22884 GCA_046260345.1 Marinobacter sp.
CTTTACGGAAGGGGGGCGCCCAGCTTCAGGCCGTTGAGAAACAGGTTGGTCGCGAACCGGGTGGCTGTTTTCGCTTTGGCGTCGGCTTCATCGGGGTGCCTGCGGGCACGGCGGGCAAGGCGCAGGCTCAGTTCGTAGCCAACTCCGAAAAAGGCGGCGCACAGGTACTCCTGATCAATGTCCGGCAGCAGCCCACGCTCCCGGAAACACTCCCGGGCTGCGTCCAGTATGGCCTTGCGGTTACGAATGCGGTTGAACTCCCGCTTGCCGGGGATTTCGTTTTCTGTCACTGACACATCCATGTCCATATCATGTTAATTGAACATTTGCATGCGTATAATCCGATGCTCATTGACCCTATGAACGACGCTTATCTATGCCCGAAGCAATGACTGCCAACTCCGAAACTGCCCCGGCCTTTGACGCAGAGCGCGGGCAGAAACTGGAATTCACTAAGCTGCAGAAGCGCCTGCGCCGGGAAATGGGGCAGGCGATTGCCGATTTCTCGATGATTGAAGCCGGCGATAAAGTGATGTGTTGCCTCTCCGGCGGCAAAGACTCCTATGCCATGCTGGATATTCTGTTGAACCTTCAGAAAAGCGCGCCAGTGCATTTTGAACTGATTGCCGTGAATCTGGATCAGAAACAACCCGGCTTCCCGGAGGAAGTATTACCGGAGTATCTGTCCGCACTCGGTATCGAGTATCACATCATCGAGAAGGACACCTACAGCATTGTTAAGGAAAAAGTGCCGGAAGGGAAGACCACCTGCGGTCTTTGTTCACGCCTGCGCCGCGGTATTCTCTACAATTTTGCGGAAGAGCACGGTGTAACCAAGATTGCCCTCGGCCACCACCGGGATGACCTGCTGGAAACCCTGTTCCTGAACATGTTCTATGGCGGTAAGCTCAAGTCCATGCCCCCGGTGTTGCACAGTGATGACGGCCGCAATACCGTCATCCGGCCCTTGGCCTATAGCCGCGAGAAAGACATTGCCCGGTATGCCGGAATGAGAGAGTTCCCGATCATTCCGTGTAACCTGTGTGGCTCCCAGGAAAATCTGCAACGCCAGGTGATCAAGGACATGTTCCAGACCTGGGACAAGCAGCATCCCGGAAGGCTGGAAACCATGTTTCGCGCCCTGTGTAATGTGGAGCCGTCCCATCTCGCCGATACATCACTGTATGATTTCCGCGAAGGTGTCCGGCAATCAGGCAATGGGCCGGCCGTCGGAACCGCTGAGCCGGAGTCGGATTTCGGGAGGCTGGACGTACTCAATCTCTGACATCCCGGGCCCCGGGTGGCTATCCGTGCCCCGAATGCATCATTGCCATAAAGGGCAGGGTCCAGATCCCAAAACCGATCAGCAGCAGCCCGGCAACCTGCCGGAAATGCTTCTGCTCCCGCAGCTTGCGGATCCAGGTAGCCGCGTATCCGGTTGCCAGCATGGAGGGCAGGGTGCCCAGGCCAAAGAACAGCATGGTTGCGGCGGCGCTGCCAACGGTGGGCTGCAAGGCGGCCCATCCCAGCGTACTGTAGACCAGGCCACAGGGCAGCCATCCCCAGAGCGCTCCGAGTGCCAGTGCCTGCCCTACATGGTGCACCGGCAGCACGCGCTTGGTCAGCGGCGACAGGCGCTTCCAGATCGGGCCACCGATGCGCTCTACATAACGGATGCCCTGCCACCACTGACCCATTGATAGCCCCATCAGAATCAGCAATAGGCCTGCAACCGTTCGCAGAACCGGACCCAGTTGCGTCCAGTAACCCGTGGCACTGGTGCTGAGCAGGGCGATCAGCGCCGCAATGAGGGCATAGCTGCCGATGCGGCCGCCATTGAAGGCCAGCAGCATGGTGGTCTGCCGGAGCCGGAAGCCCCGGCCGACCGGTAAGGCCATGGACAGGGAAGCACTGATGCCGCCGCACATGCTCAGGCAGTGGGTGCTGCCTAGTAGTCCGATCAGGAAGGCACTGGAATAACTCAGGTAAAGTTCTTCGCCCATCAGGATGTCCGGTCTTCGCCCGGATTGTCATCCCCTGCCTCACCCTTGGCGACGCCCTCATTGCGCGAAGCGGTTTTCTGCTTCGGCTGCTTTGCGTCGTCCGGGATCATGTCCTTGTCATCGTCATAGAGGATGCGATGGGCTGGCCCGTCCAGATCGTCATACTGGCCATTCCTCACGGCCCAGGTAAACAGGACGATACCCACCGCTACGAGCACCAGCATGACCGGCACAAGGATCATCACGATTTTCACGGCGTTACCTCAAGTGGTGAAGGAAGTTTGATATTCACGGTATCAGGACGTTGCTTCGGCGCCAACCGCGGGCGGGGGCGACTCCGCCCTTTTGGGTGTTCGCCCCAATCTCATGGCGTTCAGCACCACAACCAGTGAGCTGATCGACATGCCAATTGCGGCAAGCCAGGGTGGTACCAGTCCAGCAGCCGCCAAAGGAAGAGCAAACACATTGTAGCCAAGTGCCCATGCCATATTCTGACGAATGATGCGACGGGTTCGCTGGGCGGTTTTGAGAGCCTCGGACAATTGAGGCAGCTGCCCGCTGAGCAGAACGGCGTCGGCCTTGAGTTGCGTCAGGTCGGCGGCACTGCCCATGGCCACTGAAACGCCAGCACCTGCCATGGATGGCAAATCATTGAGGCCATCCCCCACCATCATGATATGACGGCCCTGCTCTCGCAACTTCTCCAGGACTTGAAGCTTGTCCTCGGGTGATGCCTGGCCAATGGCTTCATCAATGCCTAACAGTCCTGCAATCTGGTCCACGTGCCCGGAGCGGTCACCGCTAAGCAGGATTGTTCGCAGGCCAGCCTTTTGTAGAGTCTGCACGGCCTCCCTTGCGTCGGGTCTGGGCTCGTCATCCAGGATAAAGCGGGCCAGCCACCGGGAACTGTCCGCCAGCCAGATTTCCATGCCTCGATGATCATCGCTGGCTGGCGGGGGGAGGCCGATGCTGGCCTGGACAAAATCCCTGTGGCCGATATATAGACGTTGTCCTTCCACTTCGCCGGAGAGGCCTCCCCCTAGGTGGTTTTCCACTTCCCGGGCGGAGTTGCCCCGGAAATGGTGGAAGACTCTGGCAATCGGGTGTTCCGAATGTTTCTCAAGGCTTGCCGCCAATTCAAGGCATCGTTCCTGGCTGAGGGCCCCAAAAACGCGGGTTTCTACCAAGCTGAGTTCGCCACGGGTCAGAGTACCGGTTTTATCGAAAATCACCGTATCGATGGCGTTAAGCGATTCCAGGGTGTGCCCGCGGGTGGGCAGAAGGCCAAGTTTGCGCAGCCGCATGGTGGCCGATGTAATGGCCGTTGGGGTAGCGAGAGAAAGGGCGCAGGGGCAGGTGACCACCAGTACCGACAGGGTGATGTCAAAGGCATTGTCGGCTCCGGCCAGCCACCACCCAATCCAGATGACGGGCGTCAGGATCAGAACGCGGCTGACGAAGACACCCGCAATGCGGTCTGCCATCAACGCGACCGGCGGTTTTTCTGCCTGCACCCGATCGAGAATACGAAGGATCCCCGAAAGCCGCGTCTGGGGTCCGGCGCGGCAGACTTCCACTTCCAGCGGGTTTTCACCATTGACACTCCCCGCATGAACGTCATCGCCCGGGTTGCGGGTTTCCGGCAGATATTCCCCGGTCAGGGCCGCTTCGTTCAGGGTGGAATGGCCACTGATAATGACCCCGTCGGCGGGCAGGGTTTCCCCGGGCCTGACTCTGATTATGTCACCCGCAGCCAGATCATGGCTCGGGACAATTTCGCTCTCACCGCCCCTGACCCGGCTGGCCACCGTGGGCTGGAATCCGGCGAGGGCGTTACCGGTCAATCCCGCCCGGTAACGTGCCTGCATCTCGATGTAGCGGCCAAGCTGAAGGAAGAAAGTAAACATGCACACGGACTCGAAATAGACTTCCTCGCCTCCAAACACGGTAACCCAGACACTGGCAACATAGGCCAGGCCGATGGCGGTGGCCACGGGTACGTCCATGGTCAGGTGCCGGCTGCGCAGATCTCTCAGCGCGTTGGTAAAGAAGGGCCGCGCGCTGTACAGGACCACTGGCGTGGCCACCAGGAGACTGAACCAACGGAAAAAACTGACAAAGTCCGGAGACAGCTCACTGACCAGTTCAAAGTACAGCGGAAACGCCAGCATCATGGTCTGGAAGGAACCGATGCCGGCAACCGCGAGGCGAATCAACGCAGATCGGTGTTCGGCTTTCAGTGCCTGTTCAGCCTCATCGGCCTGGTAGGGGCGGGCTCGATAACCGAGTTCGTGGATGGCGATCAGCAGGTCGCTGAGCCTGGCCTGTTCCGGACTCCACACAAGTCGAGCCCGCTGGGTGCTGTGATTGACAGAAAAGGACATCACCCCGGGCTGCCTGGCCATATGGTTTTCCAGTAGCCAGATACAGGCAGCGCAGGTAATGTCTCCGATCAACAGGGTGGCTTCCTGGCCCGCTTTGACCGGGGATACAAAAGACTTCTGCACCAGTGGATGGTCCAGTTCCCGTATCCGGTCAAGCTCGGAATCTGTCAGTTCCCTGGGGGTGACGGCCGGTTCGGTGCGGAACTGGTAGAACCCATCAAGACCTTCCGCCCGGATAGTCTCGCAGACAGCTTTGCAGCCCTGACAGCAGAAGTGACGTAATTCGCCATCAAGCTCGAGCGTGATGGCGGGCGCGCCGGGTGCCGGCTCTCCGCAGTGAAAGCAAGCCAAGGATTTCACCCGCGGTCTTCAGCGCCCGCGCCGAGGGTCAGTGGACGTTCTGTGGGCAGGTTAGACTCGCCTTTCAGCCGCCAGTCATTATCGGGGCCCCGAAGATCAAAGTACCAGCGGCCTTTTATGGATTGATTCAGGTTCGCTACGTACTGGCCTTCGCCAACGGCACGAAACTGGACAGTGCGGTCACGCTCAGCGATGGTCGGGTGGAACAGGTTGAGAATCAGGTAAGGATAATCAGCCTGGCCATCGGTGGTATCCACAGACAGATTGATTTGACGATCTGTAAAGGCCAATTTCGCGCTGAGACCCAGATCTCTCGCTGTTTCGTCGCGGGCAATTTCCATATTGATGCCGCGGCCCTCCTTGGAATAATCATCGGTTACCATGGAGTTCTGGGTGTTGAGCGCCACCGTGATAGCGAATGCGCACCAGATAATGGCAGCTCCCGGGAAGATCAGCAGAAACAGAAGCCAAGGCTGGCGGTACCAGGGGCCCACAGGTATATTTTCAGTCATAAGCAACTCTCTCAGTGCTGTTCCCGAATAACGAATCCGGGGCTAGCGATTAGGACCGACAAACCGACTTTCGGTTTCAAGAACGAGGCTTTCATCAGATTGTGATTCAAGCGTAAACACAATGTCATTGTTGCTTTCCGAGATGACCTCCGGCGCGACATCCACAACCGTTGGTAACGAACGGTTCTCACTGCTCGCCACCGTGACCGTGTCCTGGGTCAGTATTTGGATGCCCTCCATGCCAGAAACCGAGATGGTAAACGTTTGCGGTACTTCCGACATGTTGGCAATTTTCAGTGTATAGGTATTCTCGACCCGACCTTCGCCGTTGAAGCTGAAGAGGGCGCCGCGGTCCCTGAGAACATCCAGCTGTGCCGGGACCCGATTCATGATGGTGACAGTAATGGCCGCCATCATCGCCAGCAGTACCAGCCCGTAACCAAATGTGCGTGGCCTCAGGAGTTTGGACGCTTTGCCCTCCAACTCGTTTTCTGTGGTGTAGCGGATCAGCCCGCGTGGATAATTCATCTTGTCCATCACTTCGTCACAGGCATCGATGCAGAGGGCGCAGCCTATGCACTCGTACTGCAGGCCATCGCGGATATCGATGCCGGTAGGGCAGACCTGAACACACTGCCCGCAGTCGATACAGTCGCCCAGCCCCAGTTCGGCCGGATCCACACCCTTCTTGCGGCTGCCTCGCGGCTCGCCCCGGTTCGGGTCGTAGGACACAATCCGGGTGTTGGGGTCGAACATCACGGACTGGAAGCGGGCATACGGGCACATATACAGGCATACCTGCTCGCGCATCCAGCCCGCGTTCAGGTAGGTGGCCACGGTAAAGAAGGCCACCCAGAAGTAGGCCCATCCATTAGCCTGTATTGTGAACAGGTCTGCGATCAACTCGCGGATGGGATAGAAATAACCGACAAACGTGAGACCGGTGGCCAGCGCGATCAACAACCATGCAGAGTGCTTCGCCGATTTCTTGGCAATTTTTTCGGCAGAACGGGGCGCCTTGTCGAGTTTGATTCGCTTGTTGCGACCGCCCTCAATGCGCTCCTCGACCCACATGAAAATAAAGGTCCAGACCGTTTGCGGGCAGGTGTAACCGCACCACACCCGGCCGAACAGTGTCGTGATAAAGAACAGGCCAAAGGCGCAGATAATCAGCATCCCGGACAGCAGAATGAAATCCTGGGGATAGAAGGTGGCTCCATACAGGTGGAACTCACGAGCCGGAAGGTCGAAGTGAATCAGTGGTTGACCATCCACGGTTATCCAGACAAACAGAAAATACATGCCCATCAGGGCCGTCAGGCTTACATTACGGATGCGCTGGAAGAAGCCCTTGACCTCTTTCACATAAATTTTCTTGCGGCTGGCGTAAAGCTCGACAGTTCCGGTATTTTTGTTCTTGTTGTCGGAGGCGTCAGAGGATGGGTCAACCTGCTTGACCGGAATCTCACTGCTCATCGTTAACCTCCCGATGATGTGGCGCCCGAATCACAGAGGTCTGTGGGGCGGAGGATCTTCTCAAGCCTGTGCCCGAGCGGGCAGACACAGGGTTGAGCAGACCAGGCCGGGACTATGGGCCCCGGCCGGAAACTCAGTTGGACAGGCTGTAAACGTAACCAGCCAGAATCTGGATCTGATCGTCAGATAGCCGGCCACCCTGGGCGGGCATATTGTTCTGGCGGCCGTTAACAACGGTTTCCCTGATCCAGTCATAGTTGGACCCGTAGAGCCAGGTGTTGTCGGTCAGGTTCGGGGCCCCGAGGTCCTGGTTGCCCTTGCCGTCGTTGCCATGACAGGAAGAACAGGCCTGGGCGAATACTTCCTCGCCAGCCTCGGCCGCTTCCTTGTCTTCTTCCCGGTCGCTGTAACTGAGCACGAAGTTGACAACCTGGTCGACCTGCTCGTTGGTCATGTCCGGCATGGTGCCCATGGCAGGCATGTTGCCGTTACGGCCATCGTGAAGCGTGGAAAGGATCGAGTCAGGGTCGCCTCCATACAGCCAGTCATCATCGGTCAGGTTCGGGAAGCCAAGGCTGCCCCGGCCGGCCGAGCCATGACAGGTGGCACAGTTGTTGGCGAACAGCCGCTGGCCCATCCTCATGGCGTCGTCAATGCCTGCCAGTTCCGGCACAGGGGTTTCGCCAAATTTAGCATAAAGTTCACCATATTTGGCATCAGCCTGTTGCATCTCGGTTTCCCACTGGCCGGTGGATGACCACCCCAGCAGGCCCTTGTAGTTGCCCAGGCCGGGGTAGAGCGCGAGATAACCGAGGGCAAAAATACAGGTAGCCAGGAACAGATAGAACCACCACTTTGGCAGTGGATTGTCGTACTCCTCAATGCCATCAAAGGAATGGCCCATCGTTCTGTCGGTTTCAGTATCAGACGTCTGGCTCTTGCGGGTGGCATAAAGCAGCCACCAGCATCCAAACACAGTACCGAGCACGATCACGCTGATCCAGATGCTCCAGAAGGTACTCATCGTTTTTTCTCCGTTTTTTCCTGTTCAAGAGTACGCTTTTCCACTTCATCATCATCGAAGGGCAGGTGGGCCGCTTCTTCGTTGGCTTTCTTGCGGTGAGCACTAAAGGCCCACCAGATGATGCCAACGAACATGGCCATGATGATCAGTGTTTGAACGCCACGTAAATCATTTATATCCATGGATATCACCGTTTCTCTGAAATCACGGTACCGAGCTGTTGCAGGTACGCCACCAGGGCTTCAATTTCAAATTTGCCCTGCACCTCGCTCGCAGACTCAGCGACCTGCTCATCTGAATAGGGTACACCTAGCGTCTGCAGTGTCTGCATTTTGGCTTCGGTGTCCGTGTGGTCGATACGGTCTGTAAACAGCCAGGGGAAAGCCGGCATATTGGATTCTGGTACCACACTGCGCGGATCATACAGGTGCTGGCGTTGCCAGGCATCGGAATAGCGACCACCAACGCGGGCAAGGTCAGGACCGGTACGCTTTGAGCCCCACAGGAACGGACGGTCGTATACGAACTCGCCCGCAACGGAGTAGTGGCCGTAGCGCTCGGTCTCGGCGCGGAATGGGCGGATCTGCTGGGTATGGCAGACATGGCAGCCCTCGCGTACGTATATATCCCGACCTTCGAGCTCAAGTGCGGAAAGCGGCTCGAGACCTTCTATCGGTTCATTGACACTTTTCTGGAAGAATAAGGGAACAATTTCCGCCAGGAATCCACCACTGATCGCGAAGATGATCAATACGATCATGATCCCGAGATTCTTTTCGATAATTTCGTGTTTCATCAGTAATGTCTCCCGTTACGCCGTTTGCGCTGCTGTGTTGCCTTGAGCAACGGCTTTTTTCTGACGCACGGTCATATAGACGTTGTATGCCATTATCAACATTCCAGACAGGAAGATCACGCCGCCAAGGAGTCGGACAAAGTAGCCCGGGTAGGACGCCTCGAGTGACTCAACAAAGCTGTAGGTCAGGGTGCCGTCCTCGTTGACCGCACGCCACATCAGGCCCTGCATGATGCCGTTTACCCACATGGCGACGATGTAAAGCACGGTGCCGACCGTTGCCAGCCAGAAGTGCACATTGATCATTGCCGTGCTGTACATGGCCTGCAGGCCCCACAATTTGGGAACCAGGTGATAAATGGCGCCGATACTGATCATGGCCACCCAGCCCAGGGCACCGGAGTGAACGTGGCCAATGGTCCAGTCAGTGTTGTGTGACAGCGCGTTGACCGTCTTGATGGACATCATCGGCCCTTCGAAGGTGGACATACCGTAGAAGGACAATGAGACAACGAGGAAGCGAAGGATTGGATCCGTGCGCAGTTTGTGCCAGGCACCTGATAGAGTCATCATACCGTTGATCATGCCACCCCAGGATGGCGCCAGCAGAATCAGGGACATCACCATGGCTGCAGTCTGGGCCCAGTCGGGCAGAGCGGAATAGTGCAGGTGGTGACCACCGGCCCATACATAAGTAGCAATCAGTGCCCAGAAGTGCACGATCGACAGGCGGTAAGAATAAACCGGACGATTGGCCTGCTTGGGCACAAAATAGTACATCATGCCCAGGAAGCCCGCGGTCAGGAAGAAGCCAACAGCGTTGTGGCCATACCACCATTGAATCATGGCATCAGTCACACCGGCGTATGCGGAGTAGGATTTGAACGCCGTTGCCGGCAGCGCCATGCTGTTACCGATATGCAGTACAGCTATGGTGATAATAAAGGCGCCATAAAACCAGTTAGCCACATAAATATGTGGTGTGCTGCGCTTCATGATAGTGCCGAAAAATACTACAGCGTAAATGACCCACACCACTGCGATCGCAATATCAATGGGCCATTCCAGTTCGGCGTACTCCTTGGTAGTGGTCAATCCCATGGGCAAGGTAATGGCTGCCGCCACGATGATCGCCTGCCAGCCCCAGAAAGTGAACGCAGCCAGAGAGTCTGAAAACAGACGGGCCTGACAGGTACGTTGCACCACGTAGTAGGCTGTAGCGAACAATGCGCTCCCCCCAAAGCCGAAGATAACGGCGTTGGTATGCAGCGGCCGTAAACGGCCGAAATGGGTCCAGGGCAGGTCGAGATTGAGGGCGGGCCAGACCAGTTGTGCTGCAATCAGCACGCCCAGGGCCATACCTACAATCCCCCATACCACTGTCATGATGGTAAATTGCCTTACCACCTTGTAGTTGTATGTCAGGTTTGCATTTACTGTGCTCATAGCCTTACCAATGGGTTTAGTGTGGGAAAGATGCGGGCGCAAGTATGGAGAAAGCATTAGCTGTTTGCAATGATTCAGATCAACTCGGCAGCCCTGTCAAATGCGTCTAAATCAGTAACATGGCGAATATATTAGAGTATTTCCTAACGCAACAGGTTGGCCTGGAAACCTCGATTCCTGGCAGCCCTGACACTTAATCATAGTCACGATCCGGAGATGTGGTGAATCCTGTAACGTTTTATAAGTCTGAACCGCTAAACAACAGCCTTGCACCAAAGCTTTTGCTGGCTCACGGGGCCGGAGCGCCCGCAGATTCGGCGTTCATGGAAAGGCTGGCGGCAGCCCTTGCTGAAGAGGGAGTAACAGCGCTGCGGTTTGAGTTTCCCTATATGCAGAAACGCCGGCAGGATGGCCGTAAACGGCCTCCCGATCGACAGCCAGTTTTACTGGAATATTTCCGCCAGGCCATAACCGCCATTATGGCCGAGCCGGGTGGCTCCCCCGTTTTTGTTGGTGGTAAGTCGATGGGCGGTCGCATGGCCAGTCATATGATTGCTCAGGCAGAGCTCGAGCCATGGGTTTGCGGAGCCATCTGCTTCGGGTATCCATTCCATCCACCGGGCAAGGCTGATCGCTGGCGAACAGACCACTTTCAGGATCTGCAGCGCCCGCTGCAGATTATTCAGGGCACACGGGACCCGTTTGGCAAAAAGCCCGAGGTTGAGGAGAAGGGCGTGGCTGCAATAACGAATGTGAGTCTGTCATGGCTTGAGGGTGGTGACCACGACTACCGACCTCTGGCTCGGCAACCGGAAGATCAGCAACAGATGGTGCGCCAGGCGGCCCGCCTGGCTGCGGATTTCATGCACCGTTGCAGGTGAGTCAGGAGAGCTGGGGCTGCGAGTGATCTACCCGGTTTCTGCCGGCAGCTTTTGCCGTATAAAGTGCCTCGTCGGCTCTCCGGAAGAGTTCCTTTTCATCCTCTCCTGGCGCGAGAGTTGCGGTACCTGCGCTCATGGTCAGGGTAACCGGTTCTCCGGTAACAGTGACCAAATGACTACTGGCCAGGTCTTCCAGAATCCGCTGACAAAGCCTGCGGGCCCCTTCGGTCCCGGTACCCGGCAACAATATCGCAAACTCCTCACCTCCGAAGCGGATCGCCACATCTCTGGGCCGCTTGACATGACGCCTGAGGATATCGGCGATGTGTTGCAGGCACTGGTCTCCGAAATCGTGCCCCCAGTCATCATTGACAGCCTTGAAATGATCAGCATCGAGAAGTGCGATGGTCAGTGATTGGCCACTGCGACGGGACTCGGCGCACAACTCCGGCAACAGGTTGTCCAGGTGGCGCCGGTTGTGCAGGCCGGTCAGTGCATCATTGAGGCTGAGTGTGGCCAGCTGTCGGTTGGCCCTTTCCAGTTCTCTCATGGTATTGCGCAGTTGCGCGGTCCGCTCATGAACCTTGAGCTCCAGGTTGGTGCGGGCGTTCTGCTCCACGTCCAGCAGTTTCTTGTTCAACAGGCGCCAGCGTTGCACCATGGCGTAATTGAGCAGAATCACCTGGGCGCCCACCGCAACCTGCATGAAAATCTCGCGGGCGAGGAAATCGGCAAGGTAGCCGAATGCGGCCAGGGCATAAATGAAGGCCCCGGCCAGCATTCCGGACCAGGCCATCACATACCACTTGGCAGGCAGGTATCCCTGGCGCCAGCGAATAAGCCCGATCACGAACAGGCTGCCAATGATCATCAGTGCAACGCTGGTGATCAGCGTAATGGATTTGTTATAGGGCAGTATGAAGGCCATTGCCAGCAGGCCAAGGCTGGTCACTGTCAGCCCCCTGAGAACCAGATCTGCTCTGGAGCCGGGCGGGATTTCCAGGAACGACCGGCCAAACAGCGTCATCGCCAGGGAGCTGACGGCCATCAACATGGGAATGGACGTATTGGCGAACCCGGTGCTGTCCGGCCAGAAATACTGGTTGGCAAAGCCGCCCATGGCGAACAGGAAAAGGCCCAGTGAGGCCATGTAAAAGGCGTTGTAGAAATAGTACGCGGTGCCGGAACTGAAGAACAGCAACAGATTGAACGCCGCAAACACAAGCAGAGCACCATAAAACAGACCGTGAATCAGCGTCAGATGATTGCTCTGGGAAATGGTCGCTTCCGGCGTTTCCAGTGACAGGGGAACATTGAGGGCGCCGCTGCTGTGTATCCGTATGGTGATGGTCCGGCTTTCATTACCTCCAAGCGTGACGGGCAGCAGGAAATACCGGTAATCTATGCCCCGCGACATGAACGGGGACTGGTCACCGGTGGTAATGGCGCCAGCCCCATCGTTGCCGGATTGCCAGAAGGTGACTTCATCCAGCAACGGATAGTTGAGCTTCAGGTACCAGAGCTGTCGTGTGTCGCCGGAATTACGCAGGTTGAGGCGGACCCAGTAAACCGCGTCTGTGTGACTGAACACCAGGTCATGGCCATTGGCGGACTGCCAGCGGGCGTCAGCCGGCAGCTCGTCCGGTGTCATGGCGTCGTGCGCAGGCTCATCGGGCGGCGCGCTGAGGTAGCAGACATGGTCCATCAGCGATGCCCGCTGCTCCGGGCTGCTGGCGTCCAGTGTCGGGCAGTGTGCAGGCTGTGCGGGCAGGTCTGCTGCGGCCACACCAGTAGTGAGCAACAGCGCGACGAACGATAAGAGACAACGCAGGTACAGCAACATCAGGGAATTTCCTGCCAGCGGAAAGCTCAACAGTGTAGTCAATTGCGAGCCGTGTAGATGTTAAACAGATTCAAATTTGAGGGTCCCCGAATCGGGCCCTGTTCAGGTGACAGATGGAACAACTGATCGTCTTTTGTCGGCCCGGCTTCGAAACAGAAGCCGGCCGGGAGCTAACGGATACAGCGGCAGCAAGCGGTGTCTACGGGTACTTTGAGCCGCTAAATTCGCGGGGGCTGGTGTTATTCAGTCTCCCCGGTCCGGCCTCAGCGAACGCGTTGCTGGCGACGCTATCTATTCACACGCTGGTGTTTGTCAGGGACTGGTTTGTGGTTCTGGCGGAAGTGGCATTGCCACCGGCAGACCGTGTGGGTGCCGTCATTAACGGTCTGAAGTCGGTGGATGCGGAATTTCCCGCCTGTGCAAGAGTGGAAATCCGGTTGCCGGAGAACAACAGCGATCCGGATCTTGGCAATTTTGCCCGCAAATGGGTGTCGCCACTCTCCAAAGGCCTGCGGGGAGCAGGGCTGTTGCAGCCTGATCCCCGGGCTGAAGCTCAGGCCCGGCTGGAGTTGCTGTTGTTGGGGTTCGACCGGGTGATTGTCGGCGTCAGTGTGGCTGGCAATCGTGCCCGCTTTGTCAGTGGCATTCCCCGCCTGCGCCTGCCGGCCTCAGCGCCGAGCCGCTCGGCGCTTAAGCTGGAAGAGGCCTGGAAAGTGTTCCTGCCTGCAGACCGAGAGCTCGACTATCTGGGCGGTGGCAAGCAGGCGGTGGATCTGGGTGCGGCCCCGGGAGGCTGGACCTGGCAACTGGTCAGGCAGGGCATGATGGTTACAGCGGTTGATAACGGGCCGATGAATGAAGAGTTGATGGCTTCAGGGCACGTTGAACACATGGGTGCCGACGGGTATCAGTGGCGGCCAAGGCGAGGAGTGGACTGGATGGTCTGCGATATCGTGGATCACCCCCGCAAAACTGCGGCCATGGCCGTGGACTGGCTGAACCAGAAGCTGTGTCGCTACACGGTGTTCAACCTCAAACTGCCGATGAAAAAGCGGTACGACGAGTGGTTGATTTGCCGGGATATTCTGGAACAGGGGCTGGCCCGGACGGAAATGAACTTCCGTATCAGGGCTCGCCACCTTTATCATGACCGTGAGGAGATCACCTGCTTTATCGAACGCCTGGACTGAATGTCCGGCTACAGGTATCAGTTGCTGTGCTGGACCACGGTGATGATTTCATCACGGTCCATCATGGGAATCAGTTCGGCCATCAGCTCACGGCGTTCAGCGGACAGATACCAGCGTTGCCAGTCGGCTTCTGAACGCCAGTTGGCAAGAGTGAAACGATGGTTCGGGTCGTGGGCATCGACCAGTGTTTCACCGGAGACGAAGCCGGGTGCGCTCACGGCATTCTGAAGAACTTTGCGGGACCGTTCCTCATAAGCAGGTTCTAGTGATTCGGCAATATGGCGTTCTATCAGCACCCGGATCATTGTCTACCTCGTATTGTTTTGACATCTATAAACAGTAATTTAGCACGTTTTTTTCAAATTTCAGGTGGAATTTCAGGAGGACTGACATTGGCACAGCCCGACTACGATGCAGAGCTCGATGCCCGGGGGCTGTTTTGCCCGGAGCCGGTCATGATGTTGCACAACCGGATCGTTGAAATCAGCCCGGGGGCGGTGCTGAAGGTTTTGGCCACAGATCCCTCCACAACCCGGGACATTCCGCGGTTCTGTCAATTCCTTGATCATGAACTGGTGCACAGCGGCGAAGATGGCGAAGAGTTCGTGTTTTTTATCCGCCGGGGCCGCTGAACAGGACGATCAGGACCCGGCAGAGATGCCAACGGCATCAAGATGGCCCATAAACTGGTCGCGGTCCATTTCGCCGAGTACCCGGGCCGTTTCCATTTCAGCGCCCTTGCCGTTGTAAAACAGGATGGCGGGCGGCCCGAAAAGACCGAGTTCGTCCAGCAGGGCCTGTTGTTCCGGCGTGTTGTCAGTCATGTCGAGTTGCAGGAGCTTATAAGGTGCCAGCGCCTGAATAACCGTGCTGTCACTGAAAACATTGCGTTCCATGACCTTGCAGGAGATGCACCAGTCAGCGTAAAAATCGAGCATGACCGGCGTGCCATTCTCGCTTGCCTGTCTCAGTTCGTCGCGAATGCCCGCGGGAGATTCCAGCCGCAGGAAATCCGCATGGTTGGTTTCCACCCCGGCTGATGCGCCTTCGGATGCAGGCTGACTGGAAGCCGTGAATGCGGCGAGGGGTTTGAGGGGGTCATTGGCTCCGGAAACTGCGCCGGCAAGCAGTGCGATACCATAGGCGAACATCACCAGCCCCATGCCTTTGCGGGTACGTTCCCAGCCAGCCTTGGCGGCATCAAAGGCTCCCAGCTGTACGCCTGTGATAGCGACAAGCAGCCCCCAAAGCGTCAGTGCCAGCCATCCAGGTACCATTCTTTCCACCAGCCAGATGGCAACCCCCAGCAGCATGACCCCATAGAAGGCCTTGACAACATTCATCCAGGGTCCGGTGGATGGCAGTAGTTTACGACCGCCAACGGCCACCAGTATCAGCGGAATACCCATGCCGAGCCCGAGGGCAAACAGGGCAACGCCACCGATGACCGCATCCTGGGTCGTGCTGATGTACAGCAGGCTGCCGGCAAGCGGTGCAGACACGCATGGCGACACAATCAGGGCCGAGAGCGCACCAATGCCGAAAATGCTGGCGACACGGGTGCCGGTAAGGCGATGACTGGCGTCGTTAAGCGGCTCACGGATAAACCGCGGCAGCTGGATTTCAAACAGATTGAACATCGACAAGGCAAACAGCACGAACAAGGTCGCAAAAACACCCAGTACCCAGGGCGATTGCAGGTGGGCCTGCAGGTTGAAACTGGCTCCGAGCATGCCGGTTATGACACCGGCTGCGGCGTAGGTCAGGGCCATCCCCAGTACATAACTGCCTGAAAGCAATAGCGCATGCCCGGTTGTGCTGGTGTTGCGGGATGAAACCAGCGACGAAATGATTGGTACCATGGGCAGCACAC
Organism: Marinobacter sp.; assembly: GCA_046260345.1. GTDB lineage: Bacteria > Pseudomonadota > Gammaproteobacteria > Pseudomonadales > Oleiphilaceae > Marinobacter. The sequence goes on from JBHEPI010000210.1 coordinate 15,789, forward strand.
AGGGTGTGAATGTCAGCCCCAGGCCAAGCAACAGAAATAGCCCGGCAATAACCAGAGTGGACTGGTTGGCGAGGAAACCCGCCAGGCCTGTTGCGGTGGTGGTATCTTCAGGTGGCTTCTGGCTACTGCCGGATGAATCGGATCCTCCTGCACCCCCCGGGCTGCCGGTTGCTGCTGAATCCGGGCTTTCGTCTGCGCTGGGGTAATAGAGCACGTCCTGTGTCTGGGGTGGGTAACAAAGTCCGGCATTGGCGCAGCCCTGATAGGTCACCTGTAACTCGGCTTCGCGAACACCCTCGGGAAGCTCTACCGGAACCCTCGCTTCGACCGGGTCATAGAATACAGTGACCTTGCCAAAGTACTCATCTTCCGTGTCTGTTCCGGTATAAGAGAATTCCGGCTCACCCAGCTCTACGCCTTCTGTATTGCTGGTAACGCTGATACGCCCCTGATACAGGTAGTGCTCGGGTGCAATGTCCCAGGACAGCACAACCGCGTCAGCGTCTGTGGTATAGCTGAAGGGAAGGGCTTCATCAACGGGGAGGAAATCGTCGCCTCCGCCAAACAGGGAGTTGCCGGCAGCGGAGCTAACGGCCGAGAAAACGGACAATGCGAGAAAAAGGAATAAGCGGCTCAAAACCCTGCTCGGGGCAATACTGCTTGAGGTTGTTGTGCTGCCGGTCATAGTCGATAGAGTACCGTTGGTGGATCCGGGTTGTGCCGCGCGGAACCGGGAACGGTTGAGACGGCGGCGCTTCAGGTTGCAATGGACACAGTTGCCAGGCAAAAGTTCCCTCTGGTATTGAACGGTCTAAAGTCGCACAATACCCGTCCCATGAGACATGATCCAGACGATCTTATCATGCTGTTTAATGACCTGTTCCGGGCACAATACCGGACCGTTCTGGTCAGGGGCAGCGATGAACCCGAGTATCTGCCGGCGACGGAGCCTGAAAGCTTGGCACAGGTTATCTTTGCTCACGGCTATTATGCCAGTGCTCTGCATGAAATCAGCCACTGGTGCATCGCTGGCGAGCACCGGCGTACGCTCCGGGATTTCGGATACTGGTACTGCCCTGATGGTCGCAGCGTGGAACAGCAGCAGGCCTTTGAGCAGGCGGAAATCAAACCCCAGGCTCTGGAATGGCTGTTTTCGGTTGCAGCAGGCGCCCGGTTTCACATCAGTGTCGACAATCTCGCCGGAAACGGCGCATGGGATGAACTCGCCTTTCGCAGGAATGTGACGGCGCAGGCCAATGATTACCTGGAGTACGGCTTGCCGGCCCGCGCTGGCATGTTTTTTCAAACGCTCAGGACATTTTATGGAACCGCGGCTGACTTTAATAAAGTCTGGAAGAAAGAGACCAGGCGCCTGATGCCGGACCGTTCCGCCACAGAGATCGAGGTAGATTGAATCAATATGACATCTGAGACACCCGAAGCCAGCAAAACACTATTCAAGGATCTGAACCTGGATCAGCGAGTGCTTGATGCCATCACCGATATCGGTTTTGAGCATTGCACGCCAATCCAGGCGGAAACCCTGCCGTTCACATTGGCCTGCCAGGATCTGATTGGTCAGGCACAGACCGGAACGGGTAAAACCGCTGCCTTTCTGATTACCGCAATACAGAGCATGCTTGAGACGCCGATTCCGAAGGAAGACCGTTTTGCCTCCGAGCCGCGGGTACTGGCACTGGCGCCAACCCGGGAATTGGCTATGCAGATCGCCAAGGACGCGGGGCAGCTTTGCGGCTACACCGGCCACAATGTGGTGACTGTGGTCGGCGGCATGAACTACGACAAGCAACGTGACCAGTTGCAGAATGAGATTGTCGATATCCTGGTTGCCACACCGGGGCGTCTCATTGACTTCCTCGGTTCCCAGGACGTCTTTCTGGACCAGATCGATATCCTGATCCTGGATGAGGCGGACCGGATGCTGGATATGGGCTTCATCCCCGATGTAAAGCGAATTATCCGCAAATGCACCCCGAAGGAAGAGCGCCAGACCCTGCTGTTCAGTGCCACCTTCAATCAGGACGTGCTCAACCTCGCCTCCATGTGGACGCGTAACGCCGAATTTGTCGAAATTGAACCGGAACAGAAAACGGCGGAACGGGTCAAGCAAACGGTTTTTCTGGTGGGTGAAGACGAAAAGCTGCCTGTGCTGGTGAACTACCTGCAGCGTCCGGAAGTGGAAAAGGCCCTGGTGTTTGCCAATCGCCGTGACCAGTGCCGTGATCTCGATGAAGACTTGCGTAACCAGGGCGTCAAGGTGGCCCTGATGTCTGGTGAGATTGCCCAGAACAAACGGCTTAAAACCCTGGAACAGTTCAAGAACGGTAGCATACAGGTGCTGGTTGCCACCGACGTGGCCGGACGTGGCATCCACGTTGACGGTGTGACCCACGTATTCAACTATAATCTTCCGGATAACGCCGAGGATTATGTTCACCGGATCGGACGCACCGGGCGTGCCGGCAAGCACGGCGTTTCCGTCAGTTTTGCCAGTGAGGATGACGCCTTTTCATTGCCGGCTATTGAATCCTACATCAGTCAGAAACTCGCCACGGCGGTGCCTGACGAAGATCTGATGGCCCCGCTTGCCAAACCGCCGATTACCCGCAAACGGGGTGGCCGGCGTCCCCAGGGTAATCGCAGCCAGGGCGGCCGTGGCGGCAACCAGCGCCAACGCAGGAACTGAAGGGTCGGGAAGCAACATCATGCGGATTGTAGCGGACGAAAACATACCCTTACTGGATTCCTTCTTCGCTGACATTGGCGAGATACGTCGTGTGTCCGGCCGCACGATGTCGGCTGCCGACGTGCAGGATGCCGATATTCTGCTGGTTCGTTCGGTGACCCGGGTCAACCAGGCGTTGCTGGAAGGCAGTCGGGTACGTTTTGTGGGAACCTGCACCATTGGTACCGATCATGTGGACCGGCAATGGCTTGCGTCCAGTGGCATTTCTTTCTCGGCAGCGCCGGGCTGCAATGCCAACAGCGTGGTTGAATACGTGCTCTCGGTGATTTCCCTGCACGCCGAGAGGCGTGGCCTCGCGGACTGGTCAAAACTCAGTGTGGGTATTGTCGGCGCCGGTAATGTGGGTGGAGAGCTGGCTCACAAGCTGGAGCGCCTGGGCTTCGATGTACTGTGCTGCGACCCGCCACGTGCCGAACAGGAAGGTGACGACGGCCAGGAGTTTGTCAGCCTGGATGAGGTCATGGCCTGCGATGTGGTAACACTGCACACCCCCCTGATTCGCGAAGGTGATCATGCCACGCTGCATATGTTCGGGCAGGAGCGGTTGCAGGCGCTGAGGGAACATCAACTGCTGATCAATACCAGTCGCGGCGAGGTTATTGACACTTCCTCCCTGATGTCCCGTCTGGAGGAGCCGAACGCGCCCACCGTCGCGCTGGATGTATGGGAGCATGAACCGCGCATCCACGCCGAACTGCTTGATCAGGTCTGGCTTGCCACACCTCATATTGCCGGCTATAGCCTGGAAGGCAAGGTGCAGGGCAGTGAAATGGTGTACCAGGCGCTGAGCCGTTACATGGGGCTTCCGGTACGCAAAAAGGCCGGCCAGTTCCTGCCGGAGCCGGCGCTGAACAAGTTGTCGTTCACCAGCGCGGCGGAGGAAATGAGCTCGGCCAATATTGCTATGCGGTCCTGTTATGACCCCCGGCGGGACGATGCCCGCATGCGCCTGGCGATGTCGCTGCCGGCCGAGGATCGCGGTCCGGCGTTTGACCGGCTGCGCCGGGACTATCCGGTCCGGCGGGAGTTTTCCAGCGTCAAGATCCAGCTCAAGGGCACCAGCAAGTCCATGCAGGATACTTTCCGGGCCCTTGGTTTCAAGCTGAAACTCTAGAGCGTCTTCTTGCTAAAGCTGGGCTTTCTGCAGCGCCTCGATCCGGCTTTCCAGGGGAGGGTGGGTCATAAATAAGGCGCTGAGTCCGGCCCGTGCACCGCGGTTGATGCCGAATGCCTGCAGGCTCTCCGGCATCTGGTCCGGCACTTCGCTTTCCTGCTTGAGCCGGGCCAGGGCGTTGATCATGGCGCCACGGCCTGCGAGCTGCGCTCCGGCGATGTCGGCCCGATACTCCCGGCGACGGGAGAACCAGAACACGATGGTGCTGGCAAGGATGCCCAGCACTATCTCTGCTGCAATACTGACCACGAAAAAGCCGATACCGTGGCCGCTCTCGTTCTTGAATACCACGCGATCGACGAACGAGCCGATCACACGGGATGCGAAAATTACGAAGGTGTTGACCACGCCCTGGATCAGCGCAAGGGTTATCATGTCCCCGTTGGCCACGTGACCGATTTCGTGACCCAGTACCGCCCGGATTTCATCTTTGTTGAAGCGCTGTAACAGGCCCTCACTCACCGCCACCAGGGAGTTATTCCTGTTCCAGCCGGTGGCAAACGCATTGGACTGGGATGCCGGAAAGATCGCTACTTCCGGCATACCGATGCCGGCGTTTTTGGCCAGATCCCGCACCGTATCCACCAGCCACCTTTCGGCCGGAGTGCGGGGCGACTCGATCACCTTGGCCTTGGTACTCCATTTGGCCATGGGCTTGGAAATGAGCAGCGACACGATCGCACCGGCAAAGCCGAACACCGCCGCAAAGGCCAGCAGTGAGCCGTACTGAATCCCATTTTGGGCCAGATAGCTGTCGACACCCAGCAGCTTCAGGGTAAAGCTTGCAACCAGAATGACAGCCAGGTTGGTGGCAAGAAACAGCAGAATACGCATCTTGAATTCCTTGTTGAATCATCATCCGCAGGCTGCGGTTTGCATCTGCGAGTTATTATGTGGCCAGTGTCGCCATGTTCAACAGGTTTACGGCGATTTAATAATCGGACCCGTCGCGGAAGAAGGTCGCCTGCATCACGTGGCTGATCTTTGCAGAACTGCCACTTCGAAGTGCCGTACGGAGCATGTGGATGTGGGTGGAAAAGTCTTCGCGGATAGCCGGCGGCAGGTTTTCAGCGCTGTCGGCTGTTGATTGTTCCTGCAGGTCGGGGCTGGCCGGCGAGCTCATCCGCACAAACGCCTGTCGGGTGAGTACTGCCTGGTCGAGCGCTTCCTGGCGGATTGTGTCCACGTATCGCAGCAGGCCTTCCTCTGCCAGCCAGAGCAGGGTGCCGAAGCATGCCATGTGGCGTTTGCTGTGCAGCCCGAACTCATCCGGATCATCGGAGCCCGCTATGTCTTCCACGAACAGGTTTACCCTGCGGGGGAAAGCATTATAGAGCTGCACCAGGGCGATTGCAGCATCCTTGTAAAACTCTTCAATGTGGATATCCGCCATGCTACACCTGGTAGGACGACAGAAAGTGTGCCAGGCGTTTCATGGCGTCCTCCAGGGCGTCTTCCCGTGGCAGGAAAACCACGCGCAGGTGCTGCTTGTCGTCGATATTGAAGGCCGAGCCCTGGACCAGCAGGATGCGCTCCTGCAGCAACAGATCCAGCACCAGCTTTTCGTCATTGACGATGGGGAAGCGCTTCGGATCCAGCTTCGGGAACAGGTAAAGTGCCCCCTTCGGCTTTACGCAACTGACCCCGGGGATGTCATTGAGCAGGTTCCAGGCCGTCTCCCGCTGCTCGAACAGACGTCCACCGGGCGCCACCAGGTCATCGATGGACTGATACCCGCCCAGCGCAGTCTGGATAGCAAGCTGGGCCGGAACGTTGGCACACAGGCGCATGTTGGAGAGCATCTCGATGCCTTCGATCAGATCCCGGGCCCGGTGCTTGGCTCCGCTGATAATCATCCAGCCGGAACGGTAGCCGGCGGCACGGTAATTTTTGGACAACCCATTGTAGGTAAAAAACAGCACATCGTCCGCCAGCGATGCGGTGGGGATGTGCTCGGTGCCATCGTAGAGGATCTTGTCGTAAATCTCGTCTGACAGCACGATGAGGTTATGTTGTCTGGCCAGCTCCACCACCTGCTCCAGCAATTCACGGGAATAGACGGCGCCTGTCGGGTTGTTCGGATTGATCAGCACAATCGCCCGCGTGCGGCGGGTGATCTTCTTGCGGATGTCGTCAATGTCCGGGAACCAGTCCTGTTGCTCGTCGCAACGGTAGTGCACAGGTTTGCCACTGGACAGGGTGACTGCGGCGGTCCACAACGGGTAATCCGGCGCCGGAATCAGCACCTCATCACCGGTATTCAGCATCGCCTGCATGGACATGACGATCATTTCGCTGACGCCGTTACCGAGGAAGATATCGTCAATATCTACCTTGTCGATGCCCCGTTGCTGGCAGTAGTGCATCACCGCCTTGCGGGCGGAAAACAGCCCCTTCGATTCCACATACCCCTGGGCCAGGTGCATGTTGTAGATAACGTCCTGCTGGATTTCCTCGGGTACATCCAGTTCAAAGGCTGCCGGGTTGCCGATGTTCAGCTTGAGAACCCGATGACCTTCTTCTTCAAGACGACGGGCTTCCCGCAGAACCACGCCACGTATCTCGTAACACACGTTATCCAGTTTGGCGGATTTGAGATAGTTCTGCATAAGCCCGGTGTTTCCTTAATAAAAGACATAAGCCTGTATTCTAGCGGAGCAAAGGCCGGCGACAACAGGCCAATTGTGATGAATTGTGGCACAGAAGCGGATATTTAACGCCTGATGTTCACAGATTCCATGAACGGGGCCGGCACCAACCATGGTTTGCTTGCAAAGTATATTGTGGACAATATAATGGTGGAAAATCAAATGGAGCAACGTTATGAGCACCCAGAGCATCTACGACTTTAGCGCAACCGATATCCGTGGTGAGGAACACTCGCTGGACGAGTACCGCGGCAAGGTATTGCTGATCGTCAACACGGCCAGCAAGTGCGGCTTCACCCCGCAGTTTGAAGGGCTGCAATCCCTCTATTCGGACCTGAAAGACAAAGGGCTGGAGGTGCTTGGGTTCCCCTGTAACCAGTTCCGCAATCAGGACCCTGGAGACGACAAGGCCATCAGTGAGTTCTGCAGTCTCAATTATGGCGTGGATTTTCCCATGTTTGGCAAGATTGAGGTCAATGGCCCCAACGCGCATCCTCTGTTCGAGTA
>JBHEPI010000006.1:0-69560 GCA_046260345.1 Marinobacter sp.
CGCCATGGCCAGTTGCCAGCTGTTGCGTTCCCGTTCGCCCGGGCCGGCAATCACGTTCAGCAGCAGTTCCAGGTCTTTGGCGGATCTGGCTAATGGGCCACCCTCGGCGAGATCGGGCCGGGATTCGGTGCCCGGCGGCCCCGGTATATGGCCGCGGAATGATACCAGCGCCCGGGACGGCTTGTGGCCGAAAATACCGCAGAAATGAGCTGGCGTGCGGATTGAGCCGGCCAGGTCGCTGCCCACTTCAAGGGGTGTCATGCCTGCTGCCAGGGCCGCCGCAGCGCCCCCGGAGGAGCCGCCTGGCGTGTGTGCCGTATTGTGGGGGTTGTTGGTGATGCCGAAGAGTTTGTTGTAGCTCTGGAGGTCGGTGGCATAGATAGGGACATTGGTTTTGCCCAGTATGATGGCACCGGCGTCTTCCAGGCGCTGCACCACATCGGCATGCTTTTCCGGAACATGATTTTTCAGCGCAGGGGCGCCAGCGGTACAGGTCATTCCCGCTACTTCCCAGGTATCCTTCAGGGTCAGTGGCAGGCCGTGGAGAGGCCCGGCGGGTTCGCCTCGCGCCAGGGCCTCATCGGCTTTCCGGGCCTGTTCCATGGCTTTTTCTTCGTCCAGCGTAACAACAGCATTGATAGTGCCGTTGTGCTGGCGGATCCTGTCCAGAAAAGCGCCGGTTACGTTGATGCTGGTTAGCTTGCCGTCTTTGAGGTCGCTAACGAGTTCGATGGCAGAACGGTAATGCAGTGGATTCATGGTGTCCTCGTTGTTTCTGGCCCGGAAGATCAGCCCAGTTCGCTGCGCCAGTGTTTGACTTTGACCTGCGACTTGACCGCATCCAGTATCTCGATGATGAGGTGGATCAGCGCTTCGTTGGGCGCTTCCTCATTGCCGTTCTCATCCGGTGAGGGCAGGAATACGTTGACGATGTCTTCAATAAAGGCGTGGTTGGACGCTGATGCCAGGTCTTCCAGTATCTGGTGAATCACGTTTGCGACGATGTCCCCTACGGCGTCTTCCAGGGTTTCCTGGATGGTGGGGCCCACCACCGGCAGGTACTTCAGACGCGACAGTTCCAGGTTCTGCTTGAGGGCGTTGTCCACGCGGGTTTCCAGGTAGGTTCGCAAAGCGCCGCGATTGGGTACATAGCCTTCCTGCGCGGCTTCCGATACGCGTTGTGAAATCCAGTCCGAGAGCATTTCCCGTCTGGGGTAGAGAATGTCGTTCTGGATGCGCTCAAACAGTGGGGAGCCCTGGCGAATCTCCTCCTGGGCGCCGGAGAGTACTTTGATAACGATGCGGTCAGACAGTTCTTCCATGAAGGCTTCGTAGTAGAAGTTGAAGAACTGGAAGGTTCTTGTCTGGGTGAAGTCGATGACCTTGTACTGGTGCAGGCGGTAGATGATGGAGATGACTCTTAACACCCGCAGGAAGCGGAAGGTGCCGACGGGAATGCAGCCGACGATGTCGTACCAGTGGATGAAGGGGTAGAAGTACCAGCGGTCGTAGACTTTGGCCTTGATGGCGTAGCCCCAGCGCACGACGAATTCGCTCAGGAAAATGCTGACGAAGATGAGGTCATAGAAGATGAAGTTTTCGTGGATGGGGTGGTAGAGCTCTTTGATGGCCGGGGCGTTTTCCGCCAGCAGGTTCTGGATGGCGATGAAGTTGTAGATAGAGTCGAAGATGATGAAGGCCAGGTTGATGATGAGCAGGCCGAGCATCAGGAAGTCTATGACGAACCAGGTGAGTTGGTGGCTGGTTTTCAGGTTCTCTTTGTTTATTTTCAGCATTCATCGGTCCAGGACTGCTTGATTGGGTGCTGGCAAGTTTCGGGAGGAGCCTCCTCCCGGACCTTGCGTCAGGCTCCGTGCTGCTCTCTTATGCTATGGGCCTGATTCTGCTGGTAGTTTTCACAGGTTAGCTTATTTCAGCTCCGCCGACGACTTGCCCGGCAATCTTCTTGCGGTATTCAATACTCCGATTTGCCGGTCGCCATTGGCATGTCGTACATTGCCGGCAGGCAGGATGGTCAATAGTCATGGATTAACTGCACCTCTACCCGTTACACTTTATTTGGTATCGTGCCCCTTGACCCACACAGACTGAAGTAACGCTACTGAATGCTTCCCCACATTTGCTTTCGTTCTGACCACCGGCGCCTGATCGTCTGGTTGCTTATCCTGGCGGTGCCGGCTTTGACCGAGGCGCAGCAGGTGGAAGTGAACGTCGAGGGCGATCACGCGCAGTTACAGGATAATGCCGAGGCTTTCATCGGAGAGGTCGAGGGCCGCAGCGCAAACAGTCTGAGACGCTATGCCGGTACGGCAGAAAATCAGGTGCAGGATGCTCTTCGCGCACTGGGTTACTACAGCCCGATGATTCAGTGGGAAGTCATCGAGCCGTCCGGAGAGGAGGAGAAACCTGCACGCCTGGTGGTTACCGTTCAGCCTGGTGAGCCGGTGCGTGTCCGCTCCCGCAAGGTTGAGATTGAAGGCCCTGCCAGTGAAGACTCCGGTTTCACAGGGTCGCTGCCGCAGAAGCCGTCTGAGGGTGATGTGCTGAATCATGGTGAATACAGCTCGCTGCGCCAGACAATCCAGAATCGCGCCAGTCGGCTGGGGTATTTTGACGGTGAGTTCACCACCCGAAAACTGGAAGTGGACCCTGAAAAGAAGGTAGCGGATATCACGCTGATCTATCGCAGTGGTGAGCGATACCGGTTGGGTGAGGTCAGCTTTGAGGAAGGCCATGGATTCGAAGAACAGCTACTGGCGCAGTTCGTTCGCTTTGAACCGGGAGAGACCTTTCACGCGGACAAAGTTGCCAGGCTCAACAGTGACCTCTCCAACAGTGGCTATTTTTCCGGAGTGGATGTTGATGCCTCTCCCGGCAGTGCTGAGGACGGAGTGATACCGGTGAAGGTCGGGCTGACGACTCGCCCGCCCCGGTCCGTTGCTGCGGGTGTCGGTTTTTCCACTGATGTGGGCCCGCGTTTCCGGGGCAACTGGCGGGAACACTGGATCAACCCCATGGGGCACAGTCGTGGGGTTGAAACCGAGCTTTCGGCTCCGCGCCAGAATCTGAGCACCTGGTATGAACTGCCGCTGGATCCGCCGATGACCGATTCCATTCGTTTGTCCGCGGGTTATCAGCGGGAAGATATCGAGGATGTTGAGTCGGAACTGGTGACCCTCGGCCAGCAATGGAAGCATCAGCTCGATAATGGCTGGCAGCAACTGGCTTCGATCCGCTGGGAAGGCGAGCGCTTCCGTATTGGTGGCGGCGACACGGCGCAGAGCAGCCTGTTATTGCCGGGACTGGGCTATTCCAAGCTGCAGGCGGATTCGCCCCTTGACCCGTCGAGGGGCTACCGGATTCAGCTCGATGTAACCGGCTCCCATCGGGCTGCGTTGTCGAACGTCGATATTCTTCATGTGAATTTTCTCGTCAAGGGGCTGTATACCCTGGCGGACAACCACCGGTTTCTGACCCGTTTCCAGTTCGGAGGGGTCGCAACCAACCGCTTTTCGGACGTGCCGCCGTCATTGCGCTTTTTCGCTGGTGGTGACCAGAGTGTGCGGGGCTATGGTTACGAAACCCTGTCGCCGCGAGACGATGAGGATGTTGCCGTTGGTGGACGTTACATGATGATCGGCAGTGCCGAGTACCAGTACCAGTTTGCCGACAACTGGCGGGTGGCTGCATTTGTTGATGAGGGCAATGCCATCGATGACCTGGCGGATCCGCTGGCAACCGGCGCCGGCCTTGGTATCCGCTGGATAAGCCCGGTGGGTCCGCTGCGCCTGGATGTAGCCAAGGGGCTGGATCCCGAGTTCGGAGGTGAATGGCGTATTCACTTTTCCATGGGGCCTGAGCTATGACCGAAGAGGCAACGGCGAAGCCAGGGCAGCCAAAGCGCCTGAGAAACGGGCTGCTGATCGCACTGGGTATCATCATTCTGCTGCCCCTGTTGTTGGTGGGGGTGCTGTTGTTGGCCCTGCGTTCGGAGACCGGAACGGCCTGGGTCATCGACCAGATTCCCGGCCTGGATGTGGAACAGGGCCAGGGGTCCTTGCTGGGGCAGTGGCAGGCCCGATCGCTGACCTGGCAGGGTTACGGCGTCGGACTTGTTCTGGAGGAGCCGGTTGTTGACTGGTCGCCCACCTGCCTGTTCAGCAAACAGCTGTGCCTGGAAACCCTGAGCGCGGACACCATCGACCTCACGCTGCAATCATCCGCTGGCCAGCAGGATGAACGCGGCGATATCAGTCTCCCTGGCCTGAACCTCCCCCTTGGAATGGCTATCAGGGATGTGAGCCTCGGACCCTTCACCGTGAACGACGGTAAAGTCTGGGATCAGCTGCACGTACAGGCCGAAGGCTCCGGGTCGGACTGGCACCTGCAAACGCTGACCTTTGTTCGGGATGACATCGGCATTGAGGGGGCCGGCCGGGTGCAGACCCGGGGCGACTGGCCGCTGGACCTGGATGTCGGTATAACCCTGCCACCGCCATACGGAAACGACTGGAACCTTGACCTGAATCTGGCCGGCAGCGCCGCGGACCTGAGAGTTCAGGGTGAAAGCGACGGTTACCTGGAAGCCAGCCTGGCCGGCCGTGTGGCTGCCCTGGACAGCGCACTGCCGGCGTCGCTGACGGTCAGGTCGCCACGCTTCGTTCCCGCCGAAGGTCTGCCTGACACCCTGGTGCTGAAAAACACGGTGGTTGCTCTGAAAGGAAGCCTCGAGGACGGCTTCCGGTCTGACTCGAGCGCGACTCTGCCCGGCACATCCGGTGATATTGCGGTTTCTCTGAAAGGGCTGGTAACAACCGCAGGCGTTGAGCAACTGAATCTCTCCCTTTCGGGGCCGGGCGTCGATGAGGCGGAAACCGGTGAGGCCTCGGTAACGGGAAGCATGAGCTGGCAACAGGATTTTCTGGTGGATGCCAGGGTCACGATGGAAGCCTTCCCCTGGTACAGCCTGATACCGGACTTTGATCAGCCGCCTGTCACCCTGCGGCAACTCAGTGGTGACATTCGTTACCAGTCCGGCAGCTATCAGGCCAGTGTCGAAGCCAGCATCAACGGCCCACTCGGAAAGGCTGACCTGGCAGGGGAACTGGACGGTGATATGGAATCCGTGGATGTATCCCGTCTGAGAGTGAATACCGGTGCCGGATTTCTGGGCGGGCAGGGAAGCGTCGCGTTTGCTGACCAGTTGGCGTGGGATGCAAGCCTGGAACTGGACAGTTTCAACCCCGGCTACTGGTTGCCGGCTCTGGAAGCGAGCCTGGATGGTGATGTCAGCAGCAGCGGGCAGATGCAGGCAGATGGCACGCCTTCCGTCAAGGCGGACTGGGATCTGTCGGGCAACTGGCAGGCCAACGAGGCGGTCATTCGCGGTGCATTGAAGGGTGATGCAGGGGCATGGATGCTATCTGGCCTGGAACTTGAGGTGGGCGCAAATCGTATAACCGGCGATGGCCAATGGGGTAGTGAGATTGCCGGAAACCTGGCGCTGGAGATGCCATCACCGGAGACCTTCCTGCCAGGCCTCGCTGGTTCACTGAGCGGAACGGTGTCGGTGTCGGGAACCCCGGATCAGCCGCAGGGCCGGGCAAGTGTGTCGGGTAATGACCTGTCGTGGCAGGATGAACTGAGCCTGGCGAGCCTGGATCTCAATGCCTCACTGAGCGAGGGGCTGAATGTTGGCGCGGACGTGCAGGCAAGTGAGCTCCGATACGGTGACCAGTTGCTGGAGTCCTTGACGATGGCGCTGTCAGGCACCCGGGATAACCATCGGTTAGAGGTGGACGCAGTTCATGAAGAAGCGGAACTCGGGCTGGTGTTCGCGGGCGATGCCTCCAGCGACTGGAGGACCTGGCAGGGTGCATTGGAGCAGGGGCGAATTGATGTCCCGGAGCAGGATCAGCAATGGACGCTGGCAGAGCCGGCGTCACTGGAATTTGCAGACACCGGAAAGCTCACCTTCGGCCGCCACTGCTGGCAATGGCAACAGGCGTCGGTCTGTGCTGAAGATCAGACTTTGCTGCCAACGCAGGACATCGCGTACCGGATAGAGAACTTCCCGACCACCGCACTGACGCCGCTGATGCCAGAGACCCTGCGCTGGGATGCACTCCTGAACGCGGATGTCAGGCTGGTGATGAACGAAGATGGCCCGGACGGTGAAGTGTCAGTGGACGCCGGTGCGGGCGAGTTTGAGGTCATGGTGGCAGACGAGTGGGAGACACTGGGGTATGACACCTTCACCACCGGGCTTCGGTTGCAGCCGGAGGTGGCGGAGCTGGATGTGCGTCTGAAGGGGCCCGAACTGGGTGATCTGTCGGTATCGATGGCCGTTGATCCCGATGACGGTGAGCGGGAGGTGGATGGCCGCTTCCGTGTCCGGGGCCTGAACATTGCGATGGCGGGCGTGTTTGCCGGGCTGGAAGTCGTCGAGGGTGAGCTCAATGGGCAAGGTTCGCTTTCCGGCCCGTTACTGAAGCCGGCGGTCAATGGTGACATTGCCCTGACCGGGGGGAGAATCTCTGACCCGCGGCTGCCGATGCCTCTGGAAGACATGGTTGTGAGCCTCGGGTTGAACGGATATTCCGCTGACCTGTCTGGCCGCTGGCGCAGTAATGATCGCAGTACCGGCAGTCTCAAGGGGGTTCTGGACTGGTCCGCTGAGCCCTCGGTGGAGGTCAATGTCACCGGCGACCGCCTGCCGTTCAGCTACGATCCCTATGCACGTGTGGAGCTGGTACCGGATCTTACCATTACCTATGGCGGTGGTGACCTGGCCATAACGGGGCGCCTGGAAGTTCCACGGGGCGAGATAGAGATCCGGGCACTGCCTGAGCAGGCGGTTTCAGTATCGGATGATGAAGTGGTTGTGGGCGAGGAACAGGAAGAGGGCGCACTGCGCTCCCTGAATATGGACGTGACGGTTGTGGTGGGGGATGACCAGGTCAGCTTCAACGGTTTTGGGGTAACCGGTAACCTGGAAGGCACCCTGCGTATCGGCAACGACATGGATACCCGTGGTGCGCTGCAACTGACGGATGGCCAGTATGAAGCCTACGGCCAGGAACTGGAGCTACGCAGGGCCAGGCTGCAGTTTGTGGGGCCCCTGACAGAACCCTATCTGGACATTGAGGCAATCCGGCAGGTCGACACTGTGGTGGCCGGGATCAGGCTCAGTGGCCCGGTAAGCTCCCCCCGGACCGAAGTCTTTTCCGAGCCGGAAATGCCGCAGACAGACGCATTATCCTATGTGATTCTGGGCCGCGCGCCCCAGAGCCGGGGTGATGAGGGGCAGATGAGCCGGGCGGCCATTTCCCTGGGCCTGACCCAGGCCAACAAGGTAACCCGGGGCCTTGGCGAAGAAGTAGGTATACGTAATCTGACCCTGGAGGCGGAGGGCAGCGGTGATGAGTCGGCGGTCGTTGCCAGTGGATACCTGACTGACGAGCTGAGCCTGCGCTATGGCGTGGGTATTTTCTCACCCATCACCACGGTGGCTTTGCGGTATGATATGGGCAGGTATTTCTATCTGGAGGCGGCCAGTGGCCTGGCCGCTTCACTTGATATTTTCTACACCCGGGACTTCTGACCCCGTTCGTTATTCAAGTTCGAAGGTAGCACTGACGCGGGACGTAAGTTCCCGTGGGCCTACGTCGGAGACCGGGACAGACGAGGCGCGCATTTCCGCCATCATCGGAACGGGCGGCTGGTGGTTATTATCAATATTGATGTTGATTACCTCGCCGCACTGCCTGTCCAGTTCGTTGGCCACGAATTCGCATCGTGCCCTGGCATCGGCGATCGCACCTGCCAGTGCCTGCTTGCGCAGACTGCTCTCATTGGAATGGAAGAACTGTTGGGGCCCCAGGTTGTAATCCAGACCCAGTGTCTGAGCCTGCTCCAGAATGGGATTCAGCAGGGAAAGGTCATCAATGGTGAAGCTCACGGTTTGTGAGGCCACCGCTATTTTTTCCGCTTTCTGATCACGCTCCTGTGTCGGCACCGAACGGCTGTAAAGGTTAACAGAAGCATCACTGTATGAGCCGAGCCGGTCGCGGTAATCGCTGATACCGTCCCGCCATTGCTCCATCTTTTCGTTCACCCGCCGGGTGGCAGTCTCAGGCAGGCTGTGCTCGGCATTGGCGGTAAACTGCAGCCGGGCGCTGTCTGGCGTATACTTTACTGAAGCCTGGCCGCTCAGGCTTACTTCTCCGGCCATTGCACCCAGGGGAAGGAGTATCAGTGCGGCCGGGATCAGCAGAGTTCGGTGCGCGGTAGCAAACATTGTGGGATCTCCATGCTTTTACACAATAATCAGGTCAGGTTGACTCCCCGGGAGCGTGACATCCTGCTCAGGCTGACCGGGAGTGATCCCCATTATGTGACGACCCGGGACCAACTGAAAGAGTGGGCTGCCCGTCATCTTGAGGCCCTGCCCGGTGACGCCAGGGAAATTCGGGAAATCAAGGCGGTATTGCAGCGCTATCTGCCGCTCTGAAGCGGGTCTTCACCAGAGCCGTCAGTGTCTGTGGGCTCATCCAGTCTTATCAGCTTTCTTTCCTCGGCGGCGTGCACAAAATGACCGAAGATGCGTCGGTGGCCACCGTGATACAGCAGGTATTCCGGGTGCCACTGAATGCCCATCAGCCATTGCCCGTGGGTATTTTCTATCGCCTGTACAAACAGGTCATTATCCACGGCGACCACGCGCAGATGTTTGCCGAGTTTTTTGATGGATTGGCTGTGAATACGGTTGGCGCCGATCACCGGGCTGCGCATGACCTCTCCGAGACGGCTGTCACTGACCACACGAACAGTCTGCATGGGCAGCAGCAGTGGCCGGTGACGGGTGTTTACCCGCAGTGGGGTCACGTTCTGGCACAGCGACCCGCCACGGAAAATATTGATGAACTGGGCCCCCCTGCAGATGCCCAGCACCGGAATATTCAGCTCCTCGGCACGGGAGAGCAGGCGGACATCGGTTTCATCCCGGCGCAGGTCATAGTTGGCTGTGACCTGCGGGGTCTGTCCGTAACGGGAAGGGTGAACGTGAGTGCCGCCGGAGAGCACCAGACCATCAAGCAGGGATACGTCCACTCTGGAGCCAGGCCGAATGAAGTGCGTGCGGGCTCCGTGCATGCGCAGAGCCAAACTGATCAGCCGGTGCGCCAGGCTGCGTCGCGCAGGGCCGCTGATCCCGATGGTGAGCCCCGGGTGTTCCGGCTTTTCTTCGATGGCCTCAGACATAATTACGGGAACGCAGCCACTGGTCGCAGGTATCCACCCAGCTATGGGTCAGGTTGTGAAAGCTCAGTTTGCGGCTGTTGCGGAACTCCGCTACCAGTGCCACCAGATTGTCAGCGTTGGCCGCCAGCTGTTCCAGAACCACCCAATCGTTCCAGACGGTAGAGAAGTGCCAGCCCGGGTTGTCGATGTCGCAATCCGGCAGACGGTAATGCAGGGTGGGCCTGCTCTTGATGCGCTCATCCTTTACATAGCGGGCCAGGAGATCGCTGTTCAGATAAGCAAACAGCGGAAGAAGATCCAGTGCCTTGTTCCGGGTCGGATTATAGTGAAGGTAGTCCTTCATCAGCTGATCCATATCCGGGGCATAATCTTCAGTCACCAGCAAATCGATGTAGGTGCTGCTCCAGGGTTCAATATAGCTGGTGAGCTTACGGCTGAAATCAATCTGATGTCGCGCCTTGAGCCATTCGTAAAGGGCGGCGAATGCCCGGAGGTAACGTACGAGGGTTGATGCCCTGAGGTCCGGAAGCTCCGGGTTCAGTTGCAGACCGAATGCATAATACAAGGCTTCGCGACTGCCAAGGGCGCCTGCTTTGCGCAGCTCATCACAGAGCGTTTCAATGCGTTCCAGTTCGCCGAATGGCACTGGCGGGCTGATGATTTCCAGGGGTACGATCTTCTCGGCCGCTGCGTCAATCACGTTCATTGCCTGGCCCCCGAGCTCCTGCACAGTCTCCGGTAACCGCTGGTCCTGCAGATCCAGCTCCTTGATGGGATCGGAATCCAGCTCAATCGTGAAGGTGCCCACATCGGTTGCAATTTCCGAAACGTAGCGCGCCACGGATTTCGCTTCGCCGCCCAGAAGTCTTGAAGACAGCGATACGAGGTCACCGTACCCAAGGCCGGACAACTCGATTTCGACACCGACTTTCCGTTCCTTCCCGTCATCGGTTCTGAGGATGCCCGGCATACTGCATTTGTTGCTCATTCACGCGTCTCCACAAGGGGTTAGCGTTAGCTTAACACAGTCATTCGACCTGAAAACGCGTGGTGCCGGCGAATCATCAGGCCGCGGGGGAAAAATTGCAGGGCCGGCCTTTACACTGGATAAAACACTGTATATAGTCAAATCACTGTATATAAAAACAGGACTAACCGGGGCTACTGACTCATGAAGCTGACAGCAAGGCAAACACAGGTACTGGATATCATCCGCCGCTACGTCGACGAGACCGGATATCCGCCGACCCGCGCGGAGATAGCGGCGGAACTCGGGTTCCGTTCAGCCAATGCCGCTGAAGAGCACCTCCGGGCACTGGCCAGGAAAGGGGCCATCGAGATGGTTCCGGGAGCAAGCCGCGGTATCCGCCTGCCGGAAGTCGAGGCGGACCTCGGATTGCCGGTCATAGGGCAGGTGGCAGCGGGTAGCCCGATTCTCGCCCAGGAGCACATTGAGGACCACTGCACACTGCAGCCGCAATTCTTCTCGCCGTCAGCGGATTACCTGTTGCGTGTGCGCGGCATGAGCATGAAGGACATCGGCATCCTGGACGGTGATCTGCTGGCAGTACACAGCACCAGCGACGTTCACAATGGACAGATCGTTGTGGCCAGGGTAGGCGAAGAGGTGACGGTCAAACGGTTCCGCAAGGAAGGTTCGAAGGTGTATCTCATTGCAGAGAACGAAGAGTTTGCTCCGATAGAAGTAGATCTGACAGAGCAGGAATTATTTATCGAAGGCCTGGGTGTGGGGGTGATCCGGCGTTCGGATCTTCACTGATACCCCGGTATCCGGACATTTCCGGCAGCGCCCGTAATGTGTCAGTCACAGAAGGGCTCAGCTTAAAGGCAGATGAGGCGTATCATGGAACAACTCAGCTTTAATCAGAACCTGGCCTACTCTCACGGAGGCGGCAGATTCGTCGGCCCGGAGGCTGTCGGTTTCAGCAGCCATGATGTGGGCAAGACAGCATCCAGCCGGGCGCGCCCGGCTCAGCCGACCGCTAACGTGACTGAAATCATCCTGCCGGAAGGGCAGGTTGAAAACTTCCAGCTGTTGTTGCCGATGCTGACGCAACTGAACCAGGAAAAGCGTTGGCTCGCCTGGATCGACCCACCCCAAAGTCTGGTCAGCAAGTGGCAGACCATGGGCGGCATTGTAGCCGGTGAACTGCTGGTTTTACGGTCCACACCAGACTATCCGGCCCGGCAGCTGGCCGAGCGGGCACTGAGTGCCGGCACCTGTCATGCCGTCGTGATGTGGACGCGTAAGCTTGGGCGGGAGGCGCTGGCTTCACTGGAAGAAGCGTCTGCCAGGGGCAACAGTCATGGCGTTGTTTTGCGCCAGCGTTGATGGGGCCGCAAAACGCCTGTCAGTGAAGTGTGTAGGAGGGCCGGATCTCATGGGTGTCTGGCTCTTCTTCTTCCCAGTCAATATCGTGGGCCACATTGCCTACCGCCTCTATGCCGGCTGCGATCATGGCCTTGGCCACGCTCATATCCCGGTCTTCCATCATTTCCCGGGCCTCGTCCGAGAACGAGATTTTTACCAGGGGCGCGCCGTCGTCGTCGATCCGGCGAAGTGCGTAATCGCCATTGCTCAGTTGTACAATTTCGAAGAAAGAGGGTGACATTCATCTAACCTTTCAGTTCGTTCCCCGGGTGACGGATAGTAGCGATGGCCGCTGGTGTTACCACTCGCTATGCCGTTCCTCAAGGGTGTCGGTAAAATGTTTGATCGCATTCAGGGTCTGCTCAAGGGCCTGCTTTGACCTGTCAGGGCCCGTCTCGGCCGAAACCGCAATGATGTTTTCATCGCTCACGGTTTTTTTGGTCGTTGGCGGGTTGCCCTGATGCCGCTCCAGTTGTTCAAGATGGTTCCACCAGCTGCTGGCGTCGCCGGCCAACCGACCCAGCTCTGCTGTTTCCGGAACATCGTCGCCGAGCAGTTCGGTCAGCGCTGCCAGGCTGTCTGGCTGAGCGAGCTTGTCCTGATACATTCTGGCGATCATCACCAGAAGCACTTTCCTTGCGCGCAGTGCCAGTTCGGTAGCCCCTTGAACCAGAGCTTCACGCCCGGGGGTGCTGTCGTTCCCGTCCAGTTGCCCCAGCAGGGTTCTGGCCAGAAAAATATTCCGGGAAACCAGTGAGTGCCAGGGTGACGCCATGGGGATACCTGTCTTCAGAGCCGGAGACGTTTTACAGAATGCGATGACTTAACATCCAATACTAACATTTCTGATCGCGAATTTCTTCATTCCTCCCGGTCGCTGTGCCTTTGACAAGAAACTACAAAGATTCACTTGAAACGGTCGTTTGAATTTGGCAAAAAGGCGCCCGGTTTTGAGTGACATTTGATCGCCTGGCTCCGGATTCCCGATATCCGGAATTTGCATCAGCCGGGCATCCGGATCAGCTTCAGGGGAGGTCGAAGGGAATGCATAACCATTTGGTCGCAGGTTTTACAGTGGCAATGCTCGGATGTGCAGGTGGCGTGGACGCCAGGGTCAGTGAGTCCGAAGCTGAGCGTTTGGGCAACGAACTTACCCCTGTCGGCGCTGAGAAAAAGGGCAATGCCTCTGGCAGCATACCGGAATGGACGGGAGGGCTGACCACGCCTCCGACTGGCTGGACCCCGGGGCAGGTAGAGATCAACCCGTTCCCCGAGGATGAACCCCTGTTTGTGATTACCGCAGACAATGTCGATCTGTATCGCGACAAGCTCACAGACGGCCACATCCGCATGCTGGAGCAGTATGGCCCGGATTTTGTTATGCCGGTTTATCAGACACGCCGCACGGCGGCCTTTCCGGAAGCTGTTTACCAGAAGTCCCGGGAGAATGCTGCCAGCGCAGAGTTGCTGAGGAACGGTAACGGGGTGCGGGGCGGCATCATGACCAGCCCCTTCCCGATCCCGAATGAAGGGCTCGAAGTTATCTGGAATCACATACTCCGCTACCGTGGTGAGGAACTGTCGTTCCGCAGCTCATCGGCTACGCCTCAGGTGAACGGCTCCTATAATCAGGTTGTGAACCAGTATGACTATTTTTTTGCCTACAGCCGCACAGGAGCTGATCTGGATGATATCGACAACAAGATCTTCTACCTGAAAACCGACACTATAGCCCCCTCAAGCCTGGCCGGAACCATTACCCTGGTTCATGAGACGCTTGACCAGATTCGCTCCCCGCGCCTGGCGTGGCGCTATGACTCCGGCTCGCGCCGCCTGCGCCGTTCGCCAAATCTGGCTTATGAAACAGACCTGCCGAACTCTTCCTCGCTGAGATCCGTTGACCAGAAAGACATGTATAACGGCGCTCCGAATCAGTATGACTGGGAACTCAAGGGTAAGCAGGAAATTTTCGTACCCTACAACGCCTATAAGCTTCACGATGAGGATGTCAGGCCTGACGATGTCATTCGGCCCAACCATATCAATCAGGAGCTGAGCCGCTATGAGCTGCACCGGGTATGGGTCGTGGAGGCAACGCTGCGTACCGGTATCAGCCATATCTATTCCCGGCGGGTATTCTATGTGGATGAGGATAGCTGGCAGATTCTGGCCAGTGAGGAATATGACCGTGACGGAGAACTCTGGCGTGTATCCGAGGCTCACAACATCAGCTATTACAGTGAGCCGGTATTCTGGACTACCATGGAGATGACGTACGATCTGAAGGCGCAACGTTACTATATTGATGGTCTGGATAACGGTTTCCCGGCCTATAATTTCAATCCCGGCTTTCGAGGCAACGAGTTCTCGGCTTCAGCCGCCCGCAGGGCAGCTCGTCGCTGATGACAGTGACGGCCGGGGCCCTTGAGTCCCCGGCCATGGTCCGGGCCATGTAACCACTCTGGAGATGCAGGAATGTCGGTGCCGGAACAACTTGAAGCAGTAGATACCCTGGTGGAACACCTGAAAACCGCTCTGGCGGAGAAAAACTGGGAGGAGCTGTCGCGTCTGAATGAGCTGGTCAAACCGACGATCGAACCGGTGATGGCCGCTCTCGAAGCCGGTGAACTGAGCCCTGAGCCGGTCAGGGAGCGGCTGGCAACGCTTCAGACTTTCTGTGACCGTGCCAATATTTCGGCAAACGAGGCCAGGGCGGAAGCCCAGAAGGCCCTCAAGGAAGTCAATCAGAACCGGAGCGCAGCAAAAGCCTACCAGAACGTCTCCTTAAATCGTCCCAAGTAGCGTCATAAAATTGACTCTGGCGCGCTTACAGTCTTAAATACCGCACAAATCCCCGCAAGAGATTCGTTTGGATGTCGAAGATCAACAAAGTGCTGGTGCTCAGCGAGGACGATTCAAGAAAGCGTGATATTGCCACCATTCTTGGGTTCATTGGCGAGGAAGACGTCATCTTCGGCGAAGCGGCACGTTCGCTTCTTGACAGTGGCGACCCCGACACCCTGGACGAGATCTCCGTTGTGGTCGTTAATGGCGAAGATGATGGCGTCCGGAAAACCGTTTCCGCAGTCTGTGACGCCGGTGAGGGGGTGCCCGTTCTGATGGTCGGCGACCCG
Organism: Marinobacter sp.; assembly: GCA_046260345.1. Lineage (GTDB taxonomy): Bacteria > Pseudomonadota > Gammaproteobacteria > Pseudomonadales > Oleiphilaceae > Marinobacter. Next base: position 14,809 of record JBHEPI010000006.1, read on the forward strand.
GATCTGGGTGGCCTGTCTGATGACCACGCCGGCCGCGTTATTGCCCGCATGGAATGGCCGCTGAATTACACCAAGTTTGTCGATTCCCTCTACCGTGCCCAGATCTACCGGGATCAGTTTGCCCGCTCCCGGGAGCGTGGTCAGCAGCGTGGGTTGCAGCTTTTCCGCAGCCTTGTAGGGACCAGCCGTAAGGTGCAGTCGGTACGCCAGCTCATGGAACAGGTGGCAGACAAGGATGTGAGTGTGCTGATTACCGGTGAATCCGGTACCGGCAAGGAAGTGGTGGCGCGCAATCTGCACTACCATTCCGCCCGGCGCGACAAGCCTTTTGTTCCGGTGAACTGCGGTGCCATACCTGCGGAATTGCTGGAGAGCGAGCTGTTTGGTCATGAGAAGGGTGCCTTTACCGGCGCCATTACCTCCCGGGTTGGCCGCTTTGAGCTGGCCGAGGGTGGCACGCTGTTCCTTGATGAGATCGGCGACATGCCGCTGAACATGCAGGTGAAGATACTGCGGGTTCTGCAGGAGCGTACTTATGAGCGGGTGGGCAGCAACCGCACCCAGTCCGCCGATGTGCGGGTGATTGCCGCCACCCACAAGAATCTGGAAGAGATGATTGAAAGCGGCGACTTCCGGGAAGACCTATACTACCGCCTGAATGTATTCCCCATTGAGATGCCGTCCCTGCGTGAGCGGGTTGAGGACATACCGTTGCTGATCAACGAGCTGATTTCCCGTATGGAGAAGGAGAAGCGCGGCTCGTTGCGGATGAATTCGGCGGCCATCATGAGCCTTTGTCGCCATGAATGGCCTGGCAATGTCCGGGAACTGGCCAACCTGGTCGAGCGGTTGGCGATCATGCATCCCTATGGCGTGATCGGAGTGCAGGAGTTGCCCAAGAAATTCCGCTACGTGGATGATTATGATGAAAACCGTCCGGTTGAGGATTCAGGAATGCCATCCAGCATTCCGGGTCTGGTGGGGCTGGATGCGCCGGCGTTGTTGCCGGTCAATGGTATCGATCTGAAAGATTACCTTTCCAACCTTGAGAAGCAGTTAATTCAGCAGGCGCTGGATGAGGCCGGGGGCGTGGTCGCCCGGGCGGCCGAGAAATTGCGGATTCGGCGGACGACGCTTGTGGAGAAGGTCAGAAAATACGGCCTTCGGGATGAGGAGTCCGGGGAAAGCTGAGATTTTTTGCTTCTTCGAATGGCGTCAAAGGTTTGTAACCTTCGGCGCCATTGTTGTTTCCGGGCGACGAAAACCCGTCATCTGTCCTTTCTTTGATTTTCCTTCCTGTTGAAATATAAACAAAATTTAAAGTTGGCACAGTGCTGGCTTATTGGTGCCCAAACGATCCATCCGATTGGTACGTGCCGGGATTTGGTCCGGTCAGAGGGCGAGTTTATGAGTCAGTTGCAGTTTGTTGGTTTGTCGTCGGCGAAGGGGTCTTCAACGGATAAAGAGGCTTCAGTCAATGCGGCGGCGGATGTCAATGACAAGGTGACGGCGTTGTTTCCGGAGCAGGATGACGAGGCTGTGGGTACGGCGCTGGATCTGTTCAATCAGATGTCGCAGCAGATTACTGATTCGTATCGCACTCTGGAGTCCCGTGTTAACCAGCTCTCCGGGGAGTTGTCGGCTGAGTCGCAACAGCGTCAGGCGGAGCTGGAGCAGAAGGAGGAACTGGCAGACCGGCTTTCCACGCTGTTGCATGCGCTGCCGGCGGGTGTGGTGGTTCTGGATAGCCAGGGTGTGGTGACGCAGACTAATCCGGCGGCAATTACGCTGTTGGGGGAGCCGTTAGGCGGCGAGCGCTGGGTGGATGTGATTCGTCGCTGTTTTGCGCCCAGAAGGGATGACGGTCACGAGGTGTCGCTGAAGGATGGTCGTCGCGTGAGTATTGAAATTCGTACCATGGAGAATCAGCCAGGCCAGTTGATCCTGCTGACGGATCTGACAGAAACCCGTCATCTTCAGGCGCAGCTTGCCCATGCCCAGCGGCTGTCGGCCATGGGCAAGATGGTGGCATCACTGGCGCATCAGATCCGTACGCCGCTCTCTGCCGCCATTCTTTATGGCGGGCACCTGAGCCAGGATGATCTGGATGAGGAGATGCGTCAGCGTTGCGCTTCCCGCCTGATGTCCCGCTTGACACATCTTGAGCAACAGGTCCGCGACATGCTGATTTTTGCGCGCGGGGAAACCCGGCTGGCTGAGGAGCTGTCTGCCGGTTCGCTGGTTCAGGCTCTGGCGTCAGCGCTGGATGGGCTAAAGCTTCATTCCGGGGTAACCGTGAAGCTCGACAGCCAGACGGAAGACGCAGCGTTGATGTGTAACCGTGATGCCCTGGTCGGTGCCTGCACCAATCTTGTGAATAACAGCGTGGAAGCCGGTGCAACGGAAGTTACAGTCGCTATCTCTTCTGCCAACGACGAGCTGGTGGTCCGGGTAGCGGATAACGGCCCCGGCTTTTCGCCGGAGCAGACCAGCCAGTTGCTGGAGGCTTTCTACACCACCAAGTCTCACGGCACAGGGTTGGGGCTGGCGGTGGTCCAGGCTGTAGTGAAAGCGCATCAGGGCCGGTTTGCTATTGACGCACCCCCGGGTGGCGGCGCTGTAGCAACTATCTCGCTACCATTACTGCGTTCCCTGTCTGGCGATGGCCGGCATGCGCAGGCACAAAAGCACAACTGACCGGAGGCAATCATGGCCAAAGCCCAGATTCTGATCGTTGAAGATGACCACGATCTGCGTGAAGCGCTGGTAACAACGCTGGAGTTGGCAAAATTCCGGGTGCGGGAAGCCGCCAATGCGGAACAGGCCCTGTCGCGGCTGGCGGAATCGCCGGTGGACATGGTGGTCAGTGATGTGAACATGCCAGGCATGTCCGGCCACGACCTTTTGCTTGAGGTACAGCGTTTGTACCCCGGTTTGCCGACTATGCTGATTACTGCTTATGGCCAGATCAGCCATGCGGTTTCGGCCATGCAGGCCGGCGCCATCGATTACCTGGTCAAGCCCTTTGAGCCAGCGGTGCTGGTAGACGCTGTCAGCAAGGTTGTTGGCGGCGGTCGGCAGAAAAGCAATGACCAGCCGGTAGCGGAAGACCCCATCAGCAAGCGCATGTTCCAGTTGGCGGCAAAAGTGGCTGGCAGCGACTCAACGGTGATGATCTCCGGTGAGAGTGGTACCGGCAAAGAAGTGCTGGCGCGCTATATTCACCAGCAGTCTCCGAGAGCAGAGCAGCCCTTTGTTGCCATTAACTGTGCGGCCATTCCCGAGAACATGCTGGAAGCCATCCTCTTTGGTCACGAAAAGGGGGCTTTCACCGGCGCTGTTGCCTCGTCGCCCGGCAAGTTCGAGCAGGCCAATGGAGGAACCATTCTGCTGGATGAGATCTCGGAAATGGACCTGGGCCTGCAATCCAAGTTGCTGCGAGTGCTGCAGGAGCGCGAGGTCGAGCGGGTGGGTGGCCGTAAGACCATCAGCCTTGATGTGCGGGTAATAGCCACCACTAACCGGGACCTGTCCGACTACGTGCGCGAGGGCAAGTTCAGGGAAGACCTTTATTACCGGCTGACAGTATTTCCCATGCACTGGCAACCTCTGCGCGAGCGCGCTCTGGATATCATGCCGCTGGCCAGTTCCCTGCTCAGAAACCATTGCCGCAAGATGAAACTGACCGGCGTGACCTTTGCGCCCGATGCCAGGGAGGCGTTGTTGGGTCATCAGTGGCCAGGCAATGTTCGTGAACTGGACAATGCCATCCAGCGGGCACTGGTGCTGCATCAGGGCAATGTGATTCATGCCTGCGATCTGTGCCTGGAGTTGGGCATTACCGGGCGTATGGACAGCGCCTCAGGGGCGATAGCGCCCCCGAATGCGGGGCCCGGGGCGTCTTCGCAAGCCACCTCGCAGACCGGTGATGAGCCAGCCGGAGAGCCTGCCGCGACGGGCCATGAAGACCTGTCACCAACGTCTCTCGGTGACGAAGTGCGCCAGCGCGAGTTCCGGATTATTATCCAGACACTGAAAAAGGAACGCGGCCGCCGCAACCGGGCTGCGGAACAGTTGGGCATCAGCCCCCGCACGCTCAGATACAAGCTGGCCCAGATGAGGGATGCAGGCATTGATCTGGATGCCGAGCTGGCCACTGCCTGATTCCTTCAACAGCTCCTTCGTTCGGCACCTGCGGGTGCCGTTTTTGTGAGATCGTCAAAAGACCGTCGCCTTCCCGCTCCTTCCTTTCCGGATATTCATTAAGTCAATGAAAATATAGCAATAATTTATGTTGGCCTGTGGTTTGCTTAGGTACTGGAAAGACATATCCAGTTCAATGGCTTGCCTGTTTCAGGGGTAATCCGGGAGAGTGAATCATGGTCCAGCGTGCTGACATCAACAGTGTTCTATCCGAAATCCGCAATATGCGTTCGCAGATGATGGAGAATCAGCGGGTTGAGCAGGATAATAACATCCGCGGCCGGGTTGATGGCCCATCACGGGTTCAGGAATCCCAGGAAACGCCGAAGTTCAGCGATATGCTCAGCCAGGCGGTGGGCTCGGTGAATGAGTTGCAGCAGTCGTCCAATGATCTCAAGACCTCTTATGACAAGGGGGATCCTAACGTGGATATTACCCGGGTCATGATTGCGTCCGAGAAAGCGTCTATTTCCTTCGAGGCACTCACTCAGGTTCGTAACCGGGTGGTACAGGCTTATGAAGACATCATGAATATGCCGGTTTGATAGCGGAGCAGACCCATGGCCAGCGTACCTGCCGAAACCTCACCCTCGAACATGCCCGCAGCCAGGGCTGACGATACCGGCGAAAGCCGCAGTGACCTGTTGTTCGGGTTTAACCGGCTGAACCTGCTGCGGCAAGTGGGCCTGATGGTGGGGCTCGCCGCCAGTGTTGCCCTTGGCGTTGCCGTGGTGCTCTGGGCGCAGGAGCCTAACTACCAGCCGGTGGTGGGGGATATGTCGGGGTACAATCCTCAGGATGTTACAACCATTCTTGACAGCAATGGTATCGATTACCGTATGGATCAGCGCACCGGGGCCCTGCTGGTACCTTCCGATGAGGTGTATAACGCCCGTCTGAAACTGGCTGCCGAGGGCGTGACGGACGAGCAGACGATTGGTTATGAGCTGCTTGACGAGGATCGTGGTCTTGGCACATCCCAGTTCATGGAAACGGTCAGCTTCCGCCGCGGCCTTGAGGGCGAACTGGCGCGCACCATCAGCAGCATGCGTACGGTCCGGTCGGCGCGGGTTCATCTGGCCATTCCGGAGCGCTCGGTATTCGTTCGCGATGCCCGGACTCCGACCGCCTCGGTTTTCCTTGATGTGGTCGCCGGACGCCGGCTGGAGCAGGAGCAGATCGCGTCGATCATGAACCTGGTCGCCGGCAGCATTCCGGAAATGAGTAAGGACAACGTTACCGTGGTGGACCAGAGCGGTAACCTGCTTACCGGTCGGGACGACGGCGGCGACGCACGCCAGATTGAAGACCAGTACGATTATACCTCCCGCGTTGAAGACCGCCTGACCCGCCGGGTAGCCTCACTGGTGCGCCCGGTGGTGGGTGATGGCCGGTTCCGCGCGGAAGTGACAGCGGATCTGGATTTCTCATCGGTGGAAAAGGCGGAAGAGCTGTTCAATCCTGAGCAGCAGGCGGTGCGAAGTGAGCGCCAGATGTCGGAGCGACGTTCCGGTGGTGGAACTGGTGGTATCCCCGGAGCACTGGCCAATCAACCCCCGGGGCAGGCCACTGTTCCCGAGGAGGCTGATGGTGGCGAAGAAGGCGAGGCACCCGCCGCACCACCGGCAAACCTGCGTGAGGAGTCCACCCGTAACTACGAAATGGATCGCACGGTCAGTTATGTCCGCCAGGAGTTGGGGCGGGTAAATAGGCTGTCTGTGGCCCTGGCCGTGGATGATATGAAAGTGGTCGATCCCCAGACCGGAGAGGTCAGCTATGAACCCTGGCCCGAGGAGGAACTGCAGCGCCTGACCATGCTGGTACGGGATGCTGTGGGTTATTCCGCCGCCCGGGGTGACAGTGTTACCGTGATGAATACGGCTTTTGCTGCTGAAGAGCAGGTGGAATTTGAAGCACCCGGGTTCTGGGAACAGCCCTGGTTCTGGGACCTGATGAAGCAGGTACTGGCCGGTCTGGTTATCCTGGTTCTGGTGCTGGGCCTGCTGCGCCCGACCCTGAAAAGTCTCTCTGGCGGCGGCCGCAGTGAGCGCCGGGACGAGTCTGATAACGAAGGCTATGAAGGCCTGGATGGCATCGAGGGGGGCGACGCCCTGCGCGAAGCCATGCATTCACAGGACGATCTGCTTTTGCCCGGAGCGACAGACAGCTATGATAGGCAGCTGAATGCACTGAAAGGCCTGATTGCGGAAGACCCTGCGCGGGTCTCCCAGGTGATGCGCCAGTGGGTGAATGTTGATGACTGATGAGAACAACCGCCAGCCTGAGGCGCCGCAGAAACCCCAGCGGAAAATTCCGCGGGTAGAGCAGGCCGCGATCCTGCTGATGTCGCTTGGCGAGAACGATGCCGCCGAGGTGCTCAAACACATGGGCCCGAAAGAGGTCCAGCGGGTTGGCGTGGCCATGGCCCAGATGAAGGATGTCAGCAAGGACGATGTGAGCTTTGTGCTGAATCAGTTTGTCGAGGCTGTGGGCGGCCAGACCGGACTGGGTGTCGGCAATGACGATTACATCCGTACCATGCTGACCCAGGCTCTTGGTGACGACAAGGCTTCCAGCCTGATTGACCGGATTCTCATCGGCGGCAACACCACCGGCCTGGACACCCTGAAGTGGATGGAGCCCCGCGCCGTCGGTGACATCATTCGTTACGAACACCCACAGATTCAGGCCATTGTTATTTCCTACCTCGACCCGGACCAGGCCGCGGAAATTCTGGGCACTCTGGACGACAAGGTACGGCTGGATGTGATGATGCGGGTGGCCTCTCTGGAAAGTATACAGCCCCAGGCGCTCCAGGAGCTCAACGACATTCTCGAGAAACAGTTCTCCGGTGGTTCTGCCGCCCAGACCAGCCGCATTGGCGGGGTCAAGCGCGCGGCGGACATCATGAACTTCATGGACCGCAATATCGAAGGCGGCCTGATGGACTCCATCAAGGACATGGACCCGGACCTGGCCTCTACCATCGAAGATCTGATGTTCGTCTTCGACAATCTGAAGGACATTGATGACCGCGGCATTCAGGCCCTGCTGCGGGAAGTGTCCTCTGAAGTGCTGGTGGTGGCGCTCAAGGGCGCCGACGATGGTGTTCAGGAGAAAATTTTCAAGAACATGTCCAAGCGAGCCGCGGAATTGCTACAGGATGATCTGGAGGCCAAGGGCCCGGTGCGTGTCAGTGAGGTTGAATCGGCACAGAAAGACATTATTACCATTGCCCGCCGTATGGCTGAAGCCGGTGAAATAACCCTTGGCGGCTCTGGCGAAGAAATGATGTGATGAAAGATCCCCGCCGCAACCTCGATCGCATTCCCAAGGAAAACCTCACCGCTTATGAGCGCTGGGAACTCCCCTTGCTGGATGCCCGGGGCAATGAGGTGGCGCGGGAAGAGGAACGCGAGGTAAAGCCACTGACCGCCGGTGATATTGACGATATTCGCCGGGCAGCCCATGAAGATGGTTACACGGAAGGCCGTGAGGAAGGCTACCAGGCAGGCCTCATCGAGGGCCGGGAAAAAGGCCATAAGGAGGGGTATGACACCGGTCTTGCCGAAGGCCGTGAACAGGGAACCGAACAGGGGCTGGTGGACACCCGAAAGGAAGTGGGCGCCAAGCTGGACCGGCTGGAGCATCTGCTGGGTGAACTGCTGATTCCTATTCAGCGTCACGAGGATGAACTGGAAACGGCCCTGATTAACCTGACCACCGTGCTTGCCCGTTCCGTGGTGTTCCGGGAATTGTCGCTGGACTCCTCCCACATTGCCGCGGTGGTCCGGCGCGCCATGGTGTCGCTACCGTCCACAACGGAAAACGTCCGCATTCATATCCACCCCGATGATTACCAGTGGGTCAGTGAGGTTGCCGGCAAGTTTGAGGCGGCCACCTCGATTGTGGAGGATGCCTCGGTTCTGCGGGGAGGCTGCAAACTGGAAACCCGCCATAGCCTGGTGGACTTCACGGTTGAAAAGCGTTTCCAGAAAGCCGTCCAGGGCATGCTCGACAAGCAACTGGATACCGACAAGGCCGGTGAAGTGGAAGAGCTAGACGCCATGATGAACGACCTTACTGACTTTCAGCATGGCGTGCTTGATTCCGACCAGGACAAAGGTGAGGGAGAGGGCAATGACGGCGCATCTGGCTGACCGCCTGGCAAGATTGCAGGAACATTTTACCGAGGAACCACAGCCGGAACTTTCTGGCCGCCTGACACGGATGGTGGGCCTTACTCTGGAATGCGTAGGTTGCCCCATGGTGGTGGGTGACCGCTGCGTGATTACCGGGCAGGGTGCCGGCACGGTGGAAGCGGAAGTGGTCGGTTTTGAGGATGACCGGGTCTATCTTATGCCCCTGACCGCCATTGAAGGGCTGCGACCCGGCGCCAGGGTGGTGCCGTTATCCGTAGCCAGCCGGGTTCCTGTGGGCCCGGAATTGCTGGGACGGGTGGTGAACGGCAACGGCGAACCGCTGGACGGCAAGGGGCCGTTGCAGGCGGAAGCCCGGGTTTCGCTCAGCGGCGACATCATCAATCCGCTCGACCGGGCTCCGGTTCGTCAGTCCATGGATGTGGGAATACGGGCAATCAACGCATTGATGACAGTAGGCCAGGGGCAGCGCCTTGGTCTGTTTGCTGGCAGTGGTGTCGGTAAAAGTGTGTTGCTTGGCATGATGACCCGTTTCACCGATGCGGATATTACCGTGGTCGGCCTGATTGGTGAGAGGGGCCGTGAGGTTAAAGAATTTATTGAAGACATACTGGGGGACGAAGGCCTGGACCGCTCGGTGGTGGTTGCCTCGCCCGCCGATGATTCGCCGCTGATGCGCCTTCGCGCCGCCATGCTGACCACGCGTATCGCAGAGTACTACCGGGACCAGGGAAAGCGCGTACTGTTGTTGATGGATTCTCTGACCCGTTACGCCCAGGCCCAGCGGGAAATTGCCCTGGCCGTGGGCGAGCCGCCGGCCACCAAGGGCTATCCGCCGTCGGTGTTCGCCAAGCTGCCACAACTGGTGGAAAGAACCGGCAATGGCCGCCCGGGTGGCGGTTCCATAACCGCATTCTACACGGTACTGACCGAAGGCGACGATCAGCAGGACCCGATTGCCGATGCCGCCAGGGCCATCCTCGACGGGCATATTGTGTTGTCCCGGCGGCTGGCGGAGGAGGGGCACTATCCCGCCATCGATGTGGAAGCATCCATTAGCCGTGTCATGCCCCAGGTGACTGAATCAGAACATTTTACCCGGGCCCAGCGTTTCAAACAGGTGTACTCCCGCTACCAACAGGCACGGGACCTGATCAGCGTTGGCGCCTATGTCAAGGGATCCGATCCGGAAACCGACTTTGCCATCGCCCACATCGGGAATATGGGCCAGTTCCTGCAGCAGGGGCTGAACGAAAGCGCTCCCCTGGGGGACAGCATCCAGCAATTACTGGCGGTAGTGCCGGAGAGACGCTCGCCCGACCGATCGAAAACTCCGCCTACGACGGCCAGGGGGAATAGCTGATGTTGCGATCCCAGCGGCTGGCGGTGGTGCTGGCACTTGAGGAGCGCAAGGAAAAGGCCGCTCTGGAGAAAATGGCCGAGGCGCAGCAAAAACACGAAGCCCAGCGCCAACAGATAGACAATCTTGAACGCTACCAGATGGAGTATCGTGAACAGATCCGCAGCAGTCAGAAAGGTGTGGTATCGGTTGCACGGCTACAGGGGTGGCAGGCGTTTATTGCCCAACTCGACCAGGTGATTGCCCAGCAGCAGAAACTGCTTGCCCAGGCAGAGCAGCGTCTCCAGGCCTGCCGTGAGGAATGGCAGCGGGCCTGGGAACGGCGGCGCGGCATGGAGAAGTACATCGAAACCTGTCGCCGTCAGGAGCAGCGGGAACAGGACCTGAGGGACCAGAAGCAGATGGACGAGGCTGCTGGGCGAATTCATGCGCGGCGGCGCTGAAGATGTGGCTGAAATACGTAGTACGGATGCAAAATCAGTAAGGTGAGCTATCCTTTAGCACAGGATGCCGCCGAGGCTCATGCTGTTCCCTGTTACTACACCCGTTACTCATGGAGGCTCCGGAATGCCGATTCAGACGCATCGCAGCGAGGACGGTCAGACTCTGACCATAAAAATTGAAGGGCGCTTTGACTTCAGTACCCATCAGGCCTTTCGTGATGCCTATGAACATGGCGACGAAAACGTAACGGCTTTTGTGGTGGACCTTTCCGAAACCACCTATCTCGACAGCTCAGCCCTGGGCATGTTGCTGTTATTGCGGGATTATGCCGGTGGTGACAGCGCCAGAATACGCATCGAAAACTGCAACAGCGACGTTCGCCGAATACTGTCTATCTCCAATTTCGAGCAATTGTTTGCGATTCACTGAATCATGACATGGCAGGGTAGCGGAGGTTCGTTGTGGATGATTCACTCTCAGACAGCCGGCCGCTGAGGATTCTGATCGCAGACGACAGCGACAGTGACCGTCTGATTCTCAAAACCCTTCTCGGTCGACTCGGCCATGAGGTGGAAGACGCAAAAAACGGTGAAGACGCCGTTGAAATTTTCCGCCAATCCGGGGCTGACATTGTCTTGCTGGATGCCCTGATGCCGGTCATGGATGGGATGGAAGCGGCGTATCACATCAAGCAGCTCGCAGGAGAGCGCCTGGTGCCGCTTATTTTCCTGACGTCCCTGTCTGATGCCGACGCGCTGGCACGTTGCCTGGAAGCTGGCGGCGACGACTTCCTGACGAAGCCTTACAACCGCATCATCATCGAAGCCAAGATCAATGCGTTCAACCGTATGCGGCTGATGCACCGCACCCTGAGCCAGCATCGCGATCTGATCCGCGATCGGAACCGCCAGCTTACGGAAGAACAGGAGATTGCCAAGCGGGTCTTCGATAACGTGGCTCACACCGGTTGCCTGAATGCGCCGAATATCCGCTACCACGCCTCACCCATGTCGATATTCAATGGTGATGTTGTTTTTGCCTGTCCGCGCCCTGCGGGAGGTATGCAGATACTGGTCGGTGATTTCACCGGCCATGGCCTGCCGGCCGCGATCGGTGCCATGCCGGTGGCCGAGATATTCTACGGAATGACCAGCAAGGGCTTCAGCGGAAGTGATGTGCTGCGGGAAATCAACCAGAAGCTTGGCCGGATCCTGCCCACCGGTATGTTCTGTTGTGCCGCAATGATTCAGGCTGACTTCCACCTGAGTCAGTTGCAGATATGGAACGGAGGGCTGCCGGATGGCGTTCTGGTAAGAAAAAACGGAACGCTTGAGACTATCGCATCCCGGCATCTGCCGTTGGGAGTGCTTGGTGCCGCTCGCTTTGATGCGGGCATGCAGGTGTTCCGAACCGAGCCCGGGGATACCCTGTTGATGATGACAGACGGCGTGATGGAAGCCGAGAATCGTCACGGCGTCATGTATGGCGAGGAACGTCTGAAGCGTTCGCTGGATGCCGCTGGCAGTGACTGTTCACCATTTGACGCAGTGATGGCTGGAATTCGTGCATTTACCGGCAAACAGCCGGAACAGGATGATGTGACGTTGCTGTCGCTGAAGATGGTGGCAGAGTCCGATCTGGCGGACGTGTCGGAGGGTTTGCCCCTGTCTGCGCTGGAAGGGCCTGCAGAGTGGCGCTGTGTCTACGAAATCCAGGACCGCTCGCTGGGGCAGTTCAGTCCCTTGCCGCTGTTGCTGCATATTTGCATGGAGGTGCCAGGGTTACGCCGCAAAAGTGGTGAGATCTACACCCTGTTGTCGGAGCTTTACACCAATGCCCTGGATCACGGTGTGCTGGGCCTGACTTCGGACTGGAAGGCCACGCCGGACGGCTTTGGCCGCTATTACGCCGAAAGAGAGCGCCGCTTGCAGTCGGTCTCTGACCACTTTATCCGGTTTACGCTGAGCCATACCATGACTGGCCAGGGAGGACAGCTGACTATTGTTTGTGAAGACAGTGGCAGTGGTTTTGATTACCACGATCACGCTGCTGGCAGCAATGAAAACGGTTATTCCGGGCGAGGACTGATGTTGCTGCGGAAGCTGGGGCGCTCACTCCACTTCCGGGAATATGGCACCCGGGTTGAAATCGTATATGATTGGCATTTTTCCGAGGTTGCTGCCCGGGAGGGCAGTGCCATCACATAAACAGGGGGTTGGTCATGACGGAGAAGCCACACCTTGATCAGGAAGCATTGGCCGAGTTGCAGGATGTGATGGAGGATGAATTCGACATTCTCATCAACACCTATATCAATGATTCCTCGGATCGCATCGCTCACCTGCGTTCTGCCCTGGAGCAGGAGGATGCGGACAGGTTTTCCAAATCCGCCCACAGTTTCAAGGGTAGTTGCATCAATATCGGTGCCCCGAAGCTGGGTGAGTTGTGTTCTGAAGCTGAAAAAGCCGGGCGTGATAAACGCCTGGGGGAGGCTGCTGCCATGGTCGATGCCATTGAGAACGAGTTCCGGCAGGTGGAAGATAATTTGCGAAGGTTTCTGGAGTAGCAGAGAAATGGCACTGCTTTTGCTCGGTACCCGGTAACGCAGACAGATGCGCTCCGATCAGCAAAAAGCGGCAAGAGGTTGCCATGTCCCAGATGGTTCTTCCACAGACGCCCCCACAGGGGCCGACGTCCGATAGTGGTGCAAAGTCCGGATCTGCCGGCCGCGACAAAAACGGTGACAGTAGTTTCGATACTGTTTCCCGCGCAGAGCAGCAGCGACTCGACAAAAAACAGACAGAAAAGCGGGACCAGGCCCGGGCTGACGAGAAGGCGCGCAATCAGGAGGCTCGCCAGGATAAAAACAGCGACAAACGTCCGGATGAAGCCCGGGAAACGTCTGCGGACAGGGCTTCACGCAATACGGATGGTCGTGCCAGAGCAGATAAGGATGAGTCAGCAGTCAAAGCAGATACCGCTGCTCAGACCGACGAAGTTGATGAGGTTATAGCCCCGGAGGGTTCAGGCGAAAACCAGACTGAAGAGCTGGCTCCTTTGACCTTTGCCGGCCTTCAGGCTCTGGTGATGCCGGGTGAGGGCAGTGCTCAGCCTGTTGCCGGTGGCAATAACAACGGGCTGTCGGGCGGTAATGGCGGGATACCCGGCGTGCAGGCATTTGCCGGAATCATGGCGGGCTTGCCCGGCGCCGGTAGCGGTAAGCCGGGCCAGGGTAATGGTCAGGGCGTGGGTGCCGGTGCCGGATTGGCTCTCACGGAGGCGCTGATGTCAGGCGTGGCTGCCGATTCCACCCGCACTCAGGAGTCCCCGTTGGCTCAGGGTGCCATCCGCTTTCAGGCAGCCGCCGAACTGGCCAGCCAGCAGGTAGCCAATCCCAACACTGCAAAGCTTCCCGCTGATGCAGCCGCGCTGCGAGGATATACCACATCTATCGATGTGCCGGTGAACCACGCGGAGTGGGGTGACAAACTGGTTGGCAAACTGACCTGGCTGACAGCACGCAATATGTCCGTTGCTGAAATACACCTGACTCCACCGGATATGGGGCCGATGGAAGTGCGGGTTCAGGTTCAGCAGGAACAGGCAAATATAACCGTCCACTCGGCCAACCCGGCCGTGCGCGACCAACTGGAACTTCACAGCCATCGCCTCAGGGATATGCTGAGCGAGCAGGGTCTGTCCCTTGAGCAGTTTGATGTATCGGACTCCTCGCAGCAACAGACCGGGGAGGAGGGCTCGGGTGACCGCGGCGAAAACGGCAGTGGTGCCCTGGCAGACGCCGGACTGGAAGATCAGGATCTGCAACCGGAATCCCTGGACCTGACCTGGAAAGGCGAAGTTGACATCTTCGCCTGAACCGATTTCCTTTCCCCGTCATTCTTCTTTGCCCATCCTCCGTCGCAACGCTAAACTGCTGTTCTGATAAGGAGGATGGGTCTATCTGGCCCGCCCTTTGCTTATACCTTCATATAATCTGTCCGGTTGACGGATTTCTGGCAGAAACACGTTATGGCTGAAGATAATGCGCGCCCGGCGGCGCCGGCGAAGAAAGGCAAGCTCAAGCTTATTATACTGCTGGTACTGGTAGTGGTTCTGGCGGTGGGGCTTTCTGTAATCGGAACAATGTGGTTTCTCGGAGGAGAAATACCCGGTCTGGGAGGGGGTGACGAAGAGCCAGCGGAGCAGGCCGACGCTTTTGTCCCCAGCACCTATACCGTACTGGATAAAGCGCTGGTAACGACGGTACAGGCCGAGGGACGGCAGCGGTACGCTCAGGCTCATCTGGCGTTCGAAGCTGACAACCCCGAGGCGTTGGCGGCTGCCGACCAGCACATGCCGCTGTTGCGTAGCCAGTTGATCAGCGTACTCGGGGACAGGGGTTTCGATGAGTTACAGACACCGGAAGGCCGGCAGGCATTGGCCGATGATATGCTGGAAGCCGTGAACGATGCTCTCGAGCAGGAGGGAGAACCTCCCTTGCTGCAGGTGCTTTTCAGGAACTTCGTCGTTCAATGACGAGCATTCCGTAACAAGAGCCGGGAAAGAGTTTAATACAGAGCGCACCAGATAGTGCGACCGGGCCCGGGCAGGGCAGTGATCAGGGGCAGAGGAACCTATGCAGGACTTATTGTCACAGGATGAAATCGATGCGCTCCTCCACGGTGTGGATGATGGCGACATTGATACTTATGACGAAGCCGATGAGGAGGGTATCAAGTCCTACGATCTTGCCAGTCAGGACCGTATTGTCCGTGGTCGGATGCCCACGCTTGAAATGATCAACGAGCGCTTTGCCCGCTATACCCGAATCAGTCTGTTTAACCTGTTGCGCCGCAATGCCGATGTGTCCACCGGTGGCGTGCAGATTATGAAGTTTGGCGAGTATGTTCACACTCTGTATGTGCCTACCAGCCTGAATCTGTGCAAGGTCCGGCCACTGCGGGGAACGTCTCTGTTTGTGCTGGACGCCAAGCTGGTGTTCAAGCTGGTGGACAACTTCTTCGGCGGTGAGGGCCGCCACGCCAAGATTGAAGGCCGTGAATTCACACCAACGGAAACCCGCATCGTGCAGATGGTGCTGGACCAGGTTTTCCACGACATGCGGGAAGCCTGGCATGCCGTACTCAAGGTGGATTTCGAGTACCTCAGCTCGGAAGTCAATCCGGCCATGGCCAACATCGTCAGCCCCAGCGAAGTGGTGGTGGTCAGCACCTTCCACATCGAACTGGATGGCGGTGGCGGCGAACTGCACATGGCACTGCCCTATTCGATGATCGAGCCGATCCGGGATGTGCTGGATGCCGGTGTTCAGAGTGATATTGATGACGTGGACGAGCGCTGGGTCAGCGCCCTTCAGGAAGACATCAAGGAGGTCAGCGTTCCCATCAATACCACGGTGTGCCGGCGCCGTATTTCCCTGCGTGACATCGCCAAGCTGAAAGAAGGCGACATCATTCCGGTGGAAATTCCCGAATTACTGACCCTGACTGCCAATGGTATACCCGTCTACAAAGCCACGATGGGTACCCGCGATGGCAAACTGGCACTGAGAATCCATGAGCGGGCAACCAGGCCCAAGGTGAAAAAGCAACTGAAGGTGGGACGCAGCAATGGCTGATGACGATAAGAAAGGCGAGCAGGAGCTCAGCGAAGACGAGAAGCTCGCGGCCGAGTGGGAATCCGCCATGGAAGAATCTGGCGACGCCGATGAAGACGGCCGTGAGGATGAATGGGCAGCTGCCATGGCGGAAGCGGGTGAAACCGACGACGGCGACGACAGCGGTGATGACACGGCCAAGGACAATATCCGTGCAGCGCCGATGGAAGAGTTCCCGGAAGGTGCCAGCTTCACCCAGGGCGATGGACCGGCGCCGGATCTGGACGTTATTCTCGACATTCCCGTAACCATTTCGATGGAAGTGGGCAACACCCAGATTCCGATCCGTAACCTGTTACAGCTCAACCAGGGGTCGGTTATTGAACTGGACCGGTTGGCGGGCGAGCCGCTGGATGTGCTGGTTAACGGCACGCTGATTGCCCATGGCGAGGTGGTGATGGTCAACGAGAAGTTCGGCATCCGCCTGACAGACGTGATCAGCCCAGGCGAACGCATCAAGCGGCTGCAGAAGTGATATGGCGTTGTTCTCTGGTTCTGTGTTTCGAAACGGGATTGCCGGCTTTTTTCTGACGCTGTTGGCGCCAGCCCTTGTGGCAGCTCAGGAGCAGGAAACTCCGGCACAGGAAACCACATCAGCCCCTGATACCCTGGTTACCATGCTGACCCTTGGTGCCGGCCTGCTGGCGGTGCTCGCCCTGATTTTCGGTTGCGCCTGGATTGTGCGGCGCATGGGTGGCATGACCGGTGGCAACAACCGCGCCATCAAGGTGGTGTCGGTGATGCCCATGGGAACGCGGGAGAGGGTAGCGCTGATCGAAGTGGGCGGCACACAGATTCTGGTGGGTGTCACCCCGTCCACCATTCGCACACTGCATGTTTTCGACGAACCGGTAGTCAGTGGCGGTGAGCCGGTGTCCGGTGACTTCGCCAGAAAACTCCAGGGCATGATCGGCAAATCCTGGGGCTCCGGTTCTTCATCGAAGGAAGGTTCCTGACATGTTGGCGCATGTTCCCGGGCGTGCAGTCGCGTTACTGGTGCTTGTGTTTCTCACTACCTGGGCGCCGGCCACTCTGGCGGATATCCCGGGTATTCCGGCGTTTACTCTAACCCCCGGCGAGGAAGAGGGCGTCGAGGAATATTCGGTATCGCTGCAGATCCTGGCGCTGATGACAGCGCTGACCTTCCTGCCTGCAATGCTGATGATGATGACATCGTTTACCCGCATCATCGTGGTGTTTGCCATACTCCGCCAGGCTCTTGGTCTGCAGTCCACGCCTTCCAACCAGATCCTGCTCGGGCTGACGTTGTTCCTCACCATCTTCATCATGAAACCGGTGCTGGAAGAGGTCAATGAAGTAGCGCTGCAGCCCTACATGGAAGAAGAACTGACGTCGCTGGAAGCAGTGGAGCAGGCCAGCCAGCCATTCCGTGACTTCATGCTGGCTCAGACCCGTGAGAGCGATCTGGGCCTGTTCATGCGCATCGCCGACGAAGAATACGACACCGCCCAGGACGTCTCCTTCTGGGTACTGTTGCCGGCGTTTGTTACCAGCGAGCTGAAAACCGCCTTCCAGATCGGATTCATTCTGTTCATTCCATTTCTCATCATCGACATGGTGGTGGCCAGCGTGCTGATGGCCATGGGTATGATGATGCTGTCACCCATCATCATCTCGCTGCCGTTCAAGATCATGCTGTTTGTGCTGGTGGACGGCTGGGCCCTGATCATGGGCACCCTGGCCGCCAGTTACGGGATATAGGGGAGCGTAACCATGACACCCGAAACCGTTATCGACATCCTCCGCGAAGCCCTGTGGATGATCGTGCTGCTGGCCAGCCTGATCATTGGCCCCGGCCTGGTGATCGGCCTGGTGGTCAGTACCTTCCAGGCAGCCACCCAGATCAACGAACAGACCCTGAGCTTCCTGCCACGCCTGTTGGTGACCCTGATAACCATCATCGTCGCGGGGCCCTGGATGCTTACTCAGCTAATCGACCATGCGGAACGGCTGATCACCAACATTCCCTACCTGATCGGCTGACCGAGCATGCCCACGGAAATATCAGCTGACCTGATAAACCAGTGGATTGGCCAGCACCTGTGGCCCCTGTTCCGCCTGGCCAGCTTCATGATGGTGATTCCCTTCGTCGGCACCCAACTGGTCCCGGCCCGGGTCCGCCTTGGCCTGGCACTGATCATCACCATCCTGGTGGTACCGATGATCCCGCCCGTGCCCCAGATAGACGCCTTCAGCGCCGATGGTGTGGTGATCACCCTGCAACAGATCCTCATCGGCGTGGGCATGGGCTTTGCGCTAACCGCACTGTTCCAGCTATTCGTCGTCGCCGGGCAAATGATCGCCATGCAGATGGGCCTGGGCTTCGCCTCCATGGTCGACCCCGCCAACGGCGTTAACGTACCGGTACTGGCCCAGATCTACACCATCACCATCACCCTGCTTTACCTGGCCATGAACGGCCACCTGGTAGCCTTCGAAGTCTTCATCGAAAGCTTCCGCACCATGCCCATCGGCCTCGAAGGCCTGGGCCAGTCCGGCGTCTGGCAACTGGCCCACCGCATCAGCTGGATGTTCGTCTCCGCCGTACTACTGGCGCTGCCGGCGGTAACCGCGGTATTTATCGTCAACATCTCCTTTGGCGTCATGACCCGCGCCGCCCCGCAAATGAATATTTTTGCTCTCGGCTTCCCGATTGGCCTGATTTTTGGATTATTTGCCATATGGGTGCTGCACGCCAATTTTCTGCCGCACTTCGAACAGTACACAAGAGAGACATTCGAATTCATGCGAAACCTGCAGGGCCAGCCGTAACGGTTAATGGTCTACCTCGGAAGTTTGCCGAGGTCGGTGGGGATGGCTATCCAAAACTGTGCGGAGCCATGGATGGCGGAGCTCAAGCGTCACATGGATGTGCCGAAGGAGCGTGTTTTGGATAGCCATCCCCACCGACCGACACACCAAAGCTAAGACAGCAAAACATGGCAGAAGAAAACGACAACAGCCAGGAGAAAACCGAAGAGGCCACCCCCCGAAGGCTCGAAAAAGCCAAGGAGGATGGCCAGACAGCACGCTCCAAAGAACTGGCCACCATGGCCGTGCTACTGGCCGGCGCCGGCGGCCTGCTGGTGTTCGGAGCCTCCATGGGCGCCTCCATGGAAAGCATCATGCGCGACAGCTTCGTGATAGAACGCTCGGCCATCTTCGATACCCGCCACATGAGCGTTCAGCTGATCCAGTCCACTAAAGAAGCGGCCCTCTCACTGGCGCCGCTCCTGATCCTGCTACTGGTCGCCGCCATCGCCGGCTCCATCGGTATCGGCGGCCTACTCGTCAGCGGCAAGGCCATCGCCCCGAAACTCAACCGCATGGACCCGCTCAAAGGCCTCAAACGCATGTTCTCCATGCGCTCACTGATCGAACTGGTGAAAGCCATTCTGAAAGTGGGCCTGGTCATGACCGTGGCTATTCTGATCCTGAATCTGCGCACCGACGATCTTCTCAGCATCTCCGAAGAACCGGCCAGATCCGCTATGGGACACGTGATGTGGACCCTGGGCTGGAGCTTCTTCCTGCTCGCCTGCGCCACCATCGTCATCGCCGCAATCGACGTGCCGTTCCAGATCTACGATCACCAGAAAAAACTGCGTATGACCAAGCAGGAGGTCAAGGACGAATACAAGGACACCGAAGGCAAGCCGGAAGTGAAGGGCAAGATCCGCCAGCTACAGCGTGAAATGGCCCAGCGCCGGATGATGCAGGACGTGCCCGGAGCCGATGTGGTGATTACCAACCCGACCCACTATGCGGTTGCGTTGAAGTACGACCAGAAGAAGATGGCGGCGCCGATTGTGGTGGCCAAGGGCTCTGATGAGACCGCTTTCAAGATCATGGAGATTGCCCGCGAAAACAAGGTGGAAATCCTCCGCACACCGCCTCTGACCCGGGCGGTCTACCACAATACCGAACTGGGTGGCGAGATTCCCGATGGCCTGTACATGGCCATAGCCCAGGTTCTCGCCTACGTATTCCAGCTCCGCCAGTTCCGCAAGGGCCGGGGGCAGAAGCCCCATGTTCCGGACTTCCCCATACCTTCGGATTTGCGGCGGGATATTTGAGTTTGGTGTTTGCCTGCTTTTTAGCCTGATGGTTGTGGGGGAGGTGGCTCGTCGGGTGGGCTTTCCAAAACACGCTCAAGCACATCCGTGTGGCGCTTGAGCTCCGCCATCCATGGCTCCGCACAGTTTTGGAAAGCCCACCCGACGAACCACTTTCGGCCTCATAGGTATCGCCAAAACACCAAAACGTAGGTCGGATTAGCGAAGCGTAATCCGACACTGTGCCTCGGCTATACAACATTTGTCGGATTACGCTTCGCTAATCCGACCTACTGTTGCCTGCGATATTGCCGTTGCCGAGAGGGTGTGCGGAAGGGGGCTCCCAAAAACGTGGAGCGCCAGGGATGGCGCGACCGAGCCCTACATGGACGTATTCACGGGCGTTTTTTGGGAGCCCCCTTCCGCATACCCGCCGCCACCAGATTGGCAGGCTACAAGCGGGTCAGGACCAGGCCTCAATAACCCGAACCATAGGATCACGGCGGCTCTCGGGAATCGGCAGGTGGCCGTAAAACTCGGTGGGGTTCCAGACCCGGACTGAGGGGAAGCCGGTGGCCAGGAAATGTTCATGGGCCTGCTGGTCGTTGTTGAAGTGGAAGCTGACATCGCTGCGGGTAACAGTGCCCAGCAGGCCGCCCAGGGATTTCAGAGTGCCGCGCAGAAACGGTTGCTGTGGCATCAGGTAGCTTTCCGAAAGGTAGACCGAGCCAGGGCGTTGCTGCATCAACACCGCCAGGCGTTTCCAGAACCCTGAAATAACCGGGAGTGAGAAGTAGCTGGTAAGGCCTTCGGTGATGACGATCATCGGTTTGTTGTTGTCGAACACCCCTGAAACCACTGCTTCCAGCGACTGGTCGCCGGATTCGGCCAGGATATCCATGGGCACTACCTGGTGGCGGTCGCCGAGCCGGCCGGATACCAGCAGATGGGAGGCCTTGCGGGTGGCCATGTCGGGGAGGTCCGCTTCCACCATGTGGATCTGCGGATGCCTGCCCCGCAAACGGATACCTCTCGGAGACATGCCACAGGCAATTTCCAGCACCTGAGTGACACCGCGCTCCAGTGCCTGCTCGATCAGGTGATCAATAATCAGGTGGCGCTGCAGCAGGAATGTGCGGATATTGCCGCCGATCAGGGCTTTGCTGCTGGCTTCGAAAGGGGTCATCAGGTGGTAGAGCCAGCGCCCTTGATCGGTAGCGAGAACGTCGTCCGATAGCCCGAACCGGTGCCAGACGGCACCGGTATAGAGAGCGGTAAAGCTGATGCCGGAGCTGTCAGCTTTCCTGTCCGGGCCTTTGTCAGAGGGTGTCGTGCTCATGGACCTTTTTACCCCATGCCTCGCCGCTACCTGGCAGGATCAGGTTCAGGGCAATGGCCACCACGGCACACAGGGCAATGCCTTCCAGATTACCGATCGCCATTCCGCCGATACCAAATACCAGGGTAACGGCGACGATGACCAGGTTGCGGGCCTTTGACAGGTCGACCTGGTGACGGATCAGGGTATTGAGGCCCACGACGGCGATGGAACCGAACAACAGGCACAGAATACCGCCCATAACTGGCGCCGGGATGGTTTGCAGCGCGGCACCAAATTTACCCACGAAGGCCAGCACAATGGCGATACAGGCGGCCCAGATCATCACTTTCGGATTGAAGTTTTTGGTCAGTACCACAGCACCGGTCACTTCAGAGTAGGTGGTGTTGGGCGGGCCACCCAGGGCCGAAGCCGCGCTGGTGGCCAGGCCGTCTCCCAGCAGGGTGCGGTGCAGGCCGGGTTTGACCAGGTAATTCTTGCGGGTAACGGTACCGATGGCCAGGATGTCGCCAATGTGTTCGATGGCCGGGGCAATGGCCACGGGGATCATGAACAGGATGGCGGCCCAGCTGAATTCCGGTGTCACGAAATTGGGAAGGGCAAACCAGGGCGCCTCGCTGATGGGGGACAGGTCCACGATGCCGGCAATGGCGGACAGGATATAACCCACAATAATGCCGAACATGATGGGAATCAGGCGGAAAATACCGCTGGACCAGACCGCCATGATCACGGTCACCGTCAGGGAGATCATCGCGATCCAGATGGCGGTGTCGTAGGGAACCAGTTGTTCGGCGCCATCGCCGGTGCGGCCGGAGGCCATGTGAACGGCAACCGGGGCAAGGCCAAGGCCGATAACCATGATCACCGGGCCGATCACCACCGGGGGCAGCAGGCGGGTGATGAAGCCGGTGCCCCGCAGGCGCACAGCACCGCTGAGGATAATGTAAAGGATACCCGCGGCCATCAGGCCACCCAGGGTTTCCTCAAGACCGAAGCGGCCCTTGGCCGCAATGATGGGGGCGATAAAGGCGAAAGAAGACGCCAGGAAGATGGGAATCTGTCCGCCGGTGACGATATGGAAAATCAGGGTGCCGATGCCGGCGGTGAACAGGGCCACGTTGGGATCCAGGCCTGTAATCAATGGCATCAGTACCAGTGCGCCAAAGGCCACAAGCAACATTTGAGAGCCGGCGATGGCCTGTTTCCAGACCGGGTCGTTCATATGATCCTGCATCATCAGATGTCCTTCTGTTTGGTGCCGAAGATTTTATCGCCGGCGTCGCCAAGCCCTGGAAGGATGTAGCCTTTCTCGTTCAGTCGTTCGTCGATGGAAGCGGTATAGATGGACACATCCGGATGTTTCTCCAGCACTTTCTCAACGCCCTCCGGCGCGGCCACCAGAATCAGGGCGCGGATTTCGGTACTGCCTGCTTTCTTCAGCAGGTCGATGGTGGAAATCAGCGAGCCTCCGGTTGCCAGCATCGGATCGACAATCATGGCCATGCGCTGGTCAAGCTCGCCCACCAGTTTCTCAAGGTAGGTGCTGGCCTCCAGGGTCTCTTCATTTCTCACCTGGCCGACAACGCTGACGCGGGCGCCCGGAATCAGAGTGAGCACGCCGTCAAGCATGCCCATGCCGGCCCGCAGGATGGGGACAATGGTGATTTTCTTGCCCTGGATCTGCTCGATCTCCACCGGGCCTGCCCAGCCTTCGATGGTTTTTTTCTGGAGGGAGAAATCCTTGGTGGCCTCGTAGGTCAGCAGGGCGCCAACTTCCTGGGCCAGTTCCCGGAAATTCTTGGTGCTGATGTCGGCGCGGCGCATCAGGCCGAGTTTGTGGCGGATCAGCGGGTGTTTCACCTCGTGAATTGGCATGGGCTCACCTTTGAGTTCTGTGTCAGTGTCTGGATTCTGTGTATCAGCCCGGCGTAAACGCCGGTAAATGGCGCAAGGATACCGTATATCGGCAGGTCAGTCAGGCATGGCGGATAGAAAAACTGAGCTCTGGTACGGATCTTGCGAATACCCCTGCAATCGATGCGTCAGCGTCAAAAAAACCACCCGCGAAACAGCGCGGTTAACCGCTAATCGGAGAGTTTTCCGGCATGGACCGAGCGTTAGTCCTCAATAATGTCAAATCCCTGACGCGGGGTAATCTGGGCGTACCCGTGATGCTGATGGGGTTGCTGGGCATGATGATCCTGCCCATGCCGGCATTCATGCTGGACGTGTTTTTTACCTTCAACATCACTCTTTCCATCGTGATTCTGCTGGTGTGCGTGTACGCCCTGCGCCCGATGGAATTTGCGTCCTTTCCCACGGTATTGCTGGTGGCCACGCTGCTGAGGCTGGCGCTGAACGTTGCCTCGACACGGATTGTGCTGCTCAACGGCCATGAGGGTGGCGATGCCGCGGGTAAAGTCATTGAATCTTTTGGCGCCGTACTGATCGGCGGTAACTACGCGGTTGGCCTGGTGGTGTTTGCCATCCTGATGATTATCAACTTCCTGGTGGTGACCAAAGGTGCCGGCCGGGTCTCCGAGGTCAGTGCGCGGTTTACCCTGGATGCCATGCCCGGCAAACAGATGGCCATCGATGCGGATCTCAATGCCGGCCTGATCAACCAGGACGAGGCCAAGCACCGTCGATCCGAGATCGCCCAGGAAGCAGATTTCTACGGCTCCATGGACGGTGCCAGCAAGTTCGTCAAGGGCGACGCCGTCGCCGGTTTGCTGATCCTCGCGATCAACCTGATCGGTGGCATTGCCATTGGTATGGCGCAGCACGGCCTTGATTTTGGTACTGCCACCCAGAACTACGCCCTGCTTACCATTGGTGACGGCCTGGTAGCACAGATTCCGTCACTGCTGCTGTCCACCTCTGCCGCCATCATGGTGACCCGGGTTACATCCAGCCAGGATATGGGTGGCCAGATACTTCAGCAGATGTTCAACGCGCCCAAGGCGCTGGCTATTGCGGCGGTGATTCTGGTCATCCTGGGCCTGATCCCGGGCATGCCTCATGTCGCCTTTCTTGGTCTTGGCGCTATTGCCGGTGGCATTGCCTGGTATATCTGGCAGCAGGAGCGCCAGACTGTTGAGGAAGAGGGGGCATTTCCGGTCAGGCGCGGCGGTGCAGGGCCGGCGGGCCGGGATATTTCATCCGGTGGTGATGGCGGCGACCAGGGTGCCCAGCTCCCGCCACCGGGCGAGACTCGCGAACTGGGTTGGGATGATGTGGCCACGGTGGACATTGTCGGTCTGGAGGTAGGTTACCGGCTTATTCCATTGGTCGACAAATCCCAGGGCGGCCAGCTGCTCAGCCGGATCAAGGGTGTGCGCAAGAAGCTCTCTCAGGATCTTGGTTTCCTGATGCCTTCAGTCCATATCCGCGACAATCTGGACCTGATGCCCAATGTTTACCGCATTACCCTGATGGGCGTCACCATTGCCGAGGCGGAAATCCATCCGGACCGGGAACTGGCCATAGATCCGGGGCAGGTGTTTGGCAAGATCGAGGGTATTGAGGGCAAGGACCCGGCCTTTGGGCTGGACGCCAGCTGGATAGAACCGGACAAGAAAGATCAGGCCCAGACGCTGGGTTACACGGTGGTGGATGCCAGTACCGTGGTGGCCACCCATCTCAACCAGATTCTCCAGAAACACGCCCATGAATTGCTGGGCCACGAGGAAGTCCAGAAATGGCTGGATCAACTGGAGAAGGTATCGCCGAAACTGGCGGAAGAGCTGGTGCCCACCACCATATCCATCAGCCTGTTGCTGAAGGTGCTGCAGAATCTGCTAAAAGAAGAGGTGCCCATCCGGGACATGCGATCCATTGCGGAGGCGATCGTCAACGTCCATCCGAAGAGCCAGGATCCGAAACTGTTGACCACGGTAGCGCGTCAGTCGCTGCGCCGGATGATTGTGCAGAGCATTTGCGGCAACGATTCGGAAATCCCGGTGATCACCCTGGATCCGGACCTGGAACAGTTATTGCTAAAGTCCATGCAGCAGAGTCAACAATCCGGCGGTCAGGAAGACATCGGGCTGGTGCTGGAGCCGAATATGGTCGAGAAGCTCCAGCGTTCACTCCAGGACAGTGTCCAGCGCCAGGAGATGCTGGGTAAACCGGCAATACTGCTGGTGTCCGGGCCGCTGCGGCCGGTACTGGCGAAGTTTGCAAGTTTTGGGGTAGAGCGTTTGCACGTGTTGTCGTACCAGGAAATTCCGGATAACAAACAGATCACCATTGTGGCGTCCGTAGGCCAGTAAGGCCGCGGGCGGCAAGGCGGAAGGCGCCGGAAAGCGCTGACCGGGGAGGAAGAGTCATCATGAAAGTAAAACGGTTTTTTGCTCAGAGCATGGCAGAGGCGTTGCGCCAGGTACGGGACCAAATGGGGCCCGATGCGGTCATTCTGTCCAATCGTCGGGTGGATGGTGGCGTCGAAATTGTGACAGCGCTTGATTACGACGAAAACATGGCGCGACAGCGCCTGGGGGATGCAGCGAGGGAAGCCACCAACGGGTCCCGGCTGGCAGAGCTGCAGGCGGAACAGCATCGCCGCCTGGAGGATGAGCTTGGCCGGTCCCGTGATCGCATCCGCGAGGTACGGGAAAAGCGTGCTGTCTCTGATAACCGGAATAATGATGCAGATCCGGGCTCTGCCAGTGTTGCAGCCGACGCATTCGCTGGTAGCGACATGGCGCTGGAGGAGCCGGCTATGGCGAATTCGGCCTATGCCGGCGAACTGGCGCAGATGCGCGCTGAGATCAGCTCGCTCAGGGATCTGGTCAGTGCCCGCCGGGAGCCGGAGCCTGAAAAAACCGGAGTGAGCGCCGTTCAGCAACGGCTGGCGGAGCGGCTGCAGGAATTCGGCCTGGGCACGGAGCTTGCCGGCTCCTTGTCTCGCCGCCACCGTGCGGGGCGCCTTGAGGATGGCTGGAAACAGTCTCTGAAGATGCTGGCGGCCGGAGTGAAGACTGCTCGCACCGAGTGGGCGGATGAGGGCGGTGTGTATGCCCTGGTCGGGCCTACTGGTTCAGGCAAGACAACAACCATCGGCAAACTTGCGGCTCATTATGTGCTTCGCCACGGTGCCGACTCTCTGGCGCTGGTGACCACCGACCGTTACCGGGTGGCAGCCCATGAGCAATTGTTCGTATTCGGGCGCATTCTGAACGTGCCTGTGCGGGTCGTGGATGAGACCCATTCCCTGGACGACATACTGGATGAATTATCGGACCGGCACCTTGTGCTGATTGATACTGCGGGCCTGACCAGTACCGACAAGGGCTACGAAGAACAACTCACCGAACTGGCACGCAGTCATCACCGGATCCGCACCCATCTGGTGGTTTCCGCAACCAGTCAGCCACGCATCATGAAATCCGTCTGGCATTGCTATAAGATGGCTAATCTCGCAGGGTGTGTGATGACGAAAATCGACGAAGCACTGACCCTGGGTGAATCGCTGGGATTTGTCATGGAAACGGGATTGCCGGTGGCCTATTACACCGACGGACAGAAGATCCCGGAAGACCTGCACCACGCCGAGTCCATTCCGCTGGTGCGGTTGGCCGTGGAAAGGCTGAAAAAACTCCAGCAGCAAGAGGCAGTCGCTGTTTGATAACAACACAGCCTGCGGTTAAACGTGGCAAGAGATCAGAGTCAGTATGAGCAAACCACATCCGGTACAGGTGATTGCGATTTCCGGCGGAAAGGGGGGCGTTGGCAAAAGTAACGTTGCGGTAAACCTGGGCATTGCCCTTTCGCAGAAAGGGCGGCGTGTTGTGCTGCTGGATGCCGACCTTGGCCTTGGCAATATTGATGTCTTGCTGGGGATTACCGCTAACCGGAACATTCAGGATGTGATTGCCGGAGAGTGCGACCTGCGTGATGTGCTGGTGGATGGCCCTGGCGGGATCAAGATTGTACCGGCCTCTTCCGGCACCCAGCGTATGACCCAGTTGACGTCACTCGAGCATGCCGGCCTGATCAACGCCTTCAGCGAATTGGGTGATCAGATTGATGTTCTGATTGTGGATACTGCAGCCGGTATTTCCGACTCTGTGGTCAGCTTCCTGCGCGCGTCCCAGGAGCTGCTGCTGGTTGTCTGCGATGAGCCCACCTCCATAACCGACGCCTATGCACTGATCAAACTGATGAACCGGGATTACGGCACTAACCGCTTCCGTATTCTGGCGAACCAGGTTCGTAATGAGCAGGAAGGTCGTCATCTTTTTGAAAAACTGACCAGGGTCACCGAGCGGTTTCTGGATGTGGCGCTACAATATGTGGGTATAGTGCCTTACGACGAGGCCGTGAAAAAGTCGGTCCAGCGTCAGCGCGCTGTACTGGATGCCTATCCTCGTGCCAAAGCATCGCTCGCCATCAAGAGCCTGGCGGACAAGGTTGACAGCTGGCCATTGCCGCAGTCCCCCCGGGGGCACCTGGAATTCTTTGTGGAGCGGCTCGTCGAAGTCTGATTTTGATCCTGTCACTGAAAAGCCGGATACATGACATTGGCGAAAGAACTTGGAATCTACCACAGGACTGGCGCGCAGGGCCCCTCGCAACTTGTTGAGGAACAGGCTCCGCTGGTCAAGAAAATAGCACTTCATCTTATGGCCCGGTTGCCGGCCTCGGTTCAGTTGGAGGACCTTATGCAGGCCGGTATGATAGGCCTGCTGGAAGCAGCCCAGCGCTACAGTTCCACCAAGGGAGCCACCTTCGAAACCTATGCAGGCATCCGTATCCGCGGTGCCATGGTGGACGAGATTCGCAAGGGGGACTGGGTCCCCCGCTCCGTGCACAGAAATTCCCGCCGTATTGCCAGGGCCATCAAGGCCGTTGAGGACCGTCTGGGCCGCGAAGCTCTGGACTGGGAAGTCGCCGAGGAACTCGGCATGGACCTCGATGAATATCATTCCTCACTGCGTGATGCCAGCAGTGGCCGACTTTTTAGTCTCGATGAGCTCAATGAATCCGGAGAGCTGCCGATAGACGAAGCAGAGACCAGTGATAATCCACTGGACGGCCTGGCATCGGACAATTTCCGGAAAAATCTGGCTACAGCTATTGGCGACCTGCCAGAACGCGAGAAGCTGGTGCTCAGCCTTTACTATCAGGAAGAGCTGAACCTGAAAGAAATAGGTGCGGTTCTGGGTGTCAGCGAAAGCCGGGTCAGTCAGATCCACAGCCAGGCAGCGCTTCGTCTGCGGGGGCGGCTCTCCGACTGGCAGCAGTAAGTCCGGTGGTGGTGAAATCGCTGCGACGGGTTGCAAAGCATTCTTTACTGTAGCCTTTTGGTAACCGGTGCTTTACAACCGGGCCAAAGGCAACACAATAAGCGGTTACTCTCCCGGCCAGCTAGACTGATGGCCGGAAGCCAAAACGAATTCCGGGCGTTTTTAACTGGAGGTCCCATTGGACAAGAATATGAAAATCCTGATCGT
The DNA here is from genome assembly GCA_046260345.1 of Marinobacter sp. Taxonomy (GTDB): domain Bacteria; phylum Pseudomonadota; class Gammaproteobacteria; order Pseudomonadales; family Oleiphilaceae; genus Marinobacter. The sequence continues at coordinate 43,528 of JBHEPI010000006.1, forward strand.
GGATGACTTCTCCACCATGCGACGGATCATCAAGAACCTGCTTCGTGATCTCGGTTTCACCAACACCGACGAAGCGGACGATGGCAATACTGCATTGCCAATGCTCCGAAGCGGTAAATATGATTTTCTGGTGACTGACTGGAACATGCCGGGCATGTCCGGGCTGGACTTGCTCAAGGCAGTCCGTGCCGATGAAAACCTCAAAACCCTTCCGGTGTTGATGGTGACCGCAGAAGCGAAACGGGATCAGATCGTGACCGCAGCCCAGGCTGGTGTGAACGGTTACGTGGTCAAGCCGTTTACTGCAGCGGTACTCAAGGAGAAGATTGAGAAAATCTTCGAGCGAATCCAGTAATCAGAGGTCGGACGGGCTCCCATGAGCGAAAGTGACAAGAACCAACAGGGCCTTGACCCGGAGATTACGGAAAAGCTCCGAAGCCAGGCCGCTGAACTGGTTGAACAGGTGAATGCGGGAGAGTATGCCCGCGCCATGACCCTGATCAATGAACTCAGTGAGGTAAGGGATCAGAGTCTTTACCGCGAGGTAGGCCGGTTGACCCGCAGCCTCCACGAGGCCATTCGGAATTTCCAGATTGATCCGCGTAACGCCGAACAGTCCGAAGCCCTGTCAAAAATGACCGACGCATCGGACCGTCTGGAATACGTTGTCCAGATGACCGGAAAGGCCGCAAACCGGACCATGGACCTGGTGGAAGAGGCTATGCCGAGGGCCAGCGCTATTCGTGATGAAGCGGCGGAACTGAGGGACGAGTGGCAGAGACTGCGCCGACGCGAGATGGCTCCGGCGGAATTCCGCGAACTTTATACCCGGATAGATAGCTTCTTCGTCAGCCTTAATACGGATGCTGGCGCCATGTATGAAAACCTGTCGGAGATACTACTGGCACAGGATTTCCAGGATCTCACCGGTCAGGTTATCCAGAAGGTCACCACGCTGGTCAAAGAGGTTGAGGAACACCTGCTGAGCCTGGTGGTCATGGCCAGCCATGTGGACCAGATTACCGGTACGGTTCACGAGCTGGAAGAAAAAGAGAAAGTATCTGCGGAGCAGGGCGTCGGGCCACAGATAAAGGCTCAAGAACGCGAAGATGTTGTATCGGGTCAGGACGATGTTGATGATCTTCTGTCCAGTCTCGGTTTCTGAGGAAAAGAGGGTAAACCATGGCGCTTGATGCCGATGAAGAGATCCTGCAGGACTTCCTGGTTGAAGCCGGCGAGATACTCGAAAAACTGTCTGAGCAACTGGTCGATCTTGAGCAACATCCGGATGACAGTGATCTGCTCAACGCTATTTTCCGTGGCTTTCATACCGTGAAAGGTGGTGCCGGGTTTCTCCAGCTGGACGCCCTGGTCAGTTGCTGCCATTCCGCAGAGAACGTGTTTGATATCCTGCGTAATCACAAACGCCAGGTGGACTCTGAACTGATGGACGTGGTGCTTGAGGCACTGGACCATGTCAACGCCATGTTCGAGCAGGTTCGCCACCACGAGGAGCCCACACCCGCCCCCGCCGAACTCATTGCTGCACTGGATGCGCTGGCCAGGCCCGCGACCGAAACGCCGGCGGCGACTGCTGCGGCTGGCCCGGCGGAAGATGCCGGCTCAAAGGCCGATAATGGCGACATTACCGACGACGAGTTCGAGCAACTGCTGGATGCCCTGGAAGAAGAGAAGGGCAGCTCTGCGGCCAAGCCCGCGGACGGCGGTGAATCCGCAGGAGGCGACAAAACCGGCGGCGATGATCAAATATCCGATGACGAATTTGAAGCCCTGCTGGACGAGCTTCATGGCAGGGGCCAGTTTTCCGGCCCTCCGGAAACCAGCGAGGCTGTTGAACAGAAGACGGAAACCACTGCGGAAGCCGGCAAAAATGGTGCTGGCAGTGATGACCTGATTTCAGACGACGAATTTGAAAAACTGCTGGACGACCTGCATGGCAAGGGTGGAGCCCCCACCGCTGAAACGTCCGGGGCGTCGCCGTCACCTGCCGGCAGCAAACCGGACGCCGCTGCAGCCAGCCCCGGCGCAGAAAAACCTGCCAGATCGCCTGACAAGCCCGAGCCGGCAGAGAAAGGCGGTTCTACCTCGGCCGCGCCGGCAATGCCATCCCGGGATGCCAGTGCACCGGTTGCAGAGACATCCGTGCGGGTCGACACCAAGCGGCTTGACGACATCATGAATATGGTGGGTGAGCTGGTGCTGGTGCGTAATCGCCTGCAGCGTCTGGGAGCGCAGAGTGAAGACGAGCATATGCACAAGGCCGTCTCCAACCTGGATGTGGTTACCACAGACCTCCAGTCTGCCGTCATGGCTACGCGGATGCAGCCCATCAAGAAAGTCTTTGGCCGCTTCCCCCGGGTGGTTCGTGATCTGGCGCGGAATCTTAAGAAAGAGATCAGCCTCGAGATGCACGGGGAAGATACCGATCTGGACAAGAACCTGGTGGAGGCGTTGTCCGATCCCCTGGTTCATCTGGTCCGCAATTCGGTTGACCATGGCATAGAAGCACCGGATGTCCGTGAAAAAGCCGGCAAACCCCGCCAGGGTAAAGTTACCCTCTCCGCTGAGCAGGAAGGCGACCACATCCTGTTGTCTATCGAGGATGACGGCGCAGGTATGGACCCCGATGTACTGCGGCGCAAAGCGGTGGAAAAGGGCATTTACGAGCAGGACGCTGCCGACCGGCTGACCAACTCAGAGTGCTACAACCTGATCTTCGCCGCCGGCTTTTCCACCAAGGACCAGATTTCGGATGTATCCGGGCGTGGCGTTGGCATGGACGTGGTAAAGACCAAGATCGGCCAGCTTAATGGCCAGCTGAATGTCGAATCGGAGCTCGGCAAAGGTTCGCGCATCGTTATCAAGGTTCCGCTGACCCTGGCCATCATGCCTACCCTGATGATCATGCTCGGGGACCAGTCTTTTGCCCTGCCACTGGTCAATGTGGTGGAGATTTTCCATCTGGATCTGAGCAAAAAGAACATTGTTGACGGCCGCGAGTGTATCGTGGTTCGCGACAAGGTCTTTCCGTTGTTCCATATCAAGCGCTGGCTGATCAACGGCGCGGCCGGAGAGCCCGAGCCAGAAAACGCTCATGTGGTGATTGTCGCCATGGGCACCCGCCGTGTCGGCTTCGTGGTGGACCAGTTGATCGGCCAGGAAGAGGTGGTGATCAAACCCCTTGGTCGTGCTTTACAGGGAACGCCGGGTATGGCGGGCGCAACCATCACGGGCGACGGCCGTATTGCCCTCATAATTGATGTCCCAAGCCTGCTGCAGAACTACGGCTGAAACACCCGTGTCAGCAGGCCCGCATTTAGGAGAAATGAATGACGGTTTCTGTCCTGGTCGTTGATGATTCAGGTTTCTTCCGCAAGCGACTGACGGAAATCCTGACTGCATCAGGTCAGATCAAGGTAGTGGGTGTTGCCACGAACGGTCGCGAGGGCGTGGAGCTGGCAGAAAAGCTGCGGCCGGATGTGATCACCATGGATTACGAAATGCCGGTGATGGATGGCATTTCCGCTGTTCGTGAAATCATGAAGCGGCATGCCATCCCGGTGCTTATGTTTTCCTCCCTGACCTACGAAGGCGCCCGGGTCACCCTGGACGCCCTCGAAGCCGGGGCAGTGGATTTTCTGCCAAAGAATTTCGAAGAAATTGCCAGGGATTCCAGCCAGCTCCAGAAGATTCTGATTGATCGAATACTGGATGTTGCCGGCAGCCGACCGGGAGCAAAATCCGCCCCTTCGCCTGTGGCAGCGCCGACCGCCCCATCTGCCCCTGACAAACGTGCGGCACCGGCAAGCCCGCGCCCTGAGCGCGGGCGTGAAATCCCGCGACCTGCGCCGGAGCCGCAAACGCCCGCCCGGCCTGCGCCCCGACGCGGTTCCGCGAAGCACTACAGCGTGGTTGCCATTGGTACCTCAACGGGTGGCCCGGTGGCATTGCAAAAGGTGCTGACGTCGCTGCCGGCAGGGTTTCCGGCACCATTGGTGCTGATTCAACACATGCCGGCCAGTTTTACTCCTGCATTCGCAGAACGCCTGAACAAGCTGTGCCGGATTGAGGTACGCCAGGCTGCCGACGGCGATATGCTTAAGCCGGGCCAGGCTTTGCTGGCCCCTGGCGGCAAGCAGATGATGATTGAAAATCGTGGCGGCCAGGGGCGGGTGCGTATTCTGCCCGGTGATGATCGCCTCAACTACAAACCTTGTGTGGATGTCACCTTTGGTTCACTGGCGCGCAGCTTCCCCGGAAAGACGCTGGGGGTTATTCTCACCGGCATGGGGGCAGACGGCAAGGAAGGCTGCCGGCTGATGAAGCAGAGCGGCTCTGATATCTGGTCCCAGGACGAAAAAACATCGGTGATCTACGGTATGCCGATGGCGGTGGCCAGGGCCGGACTGACCGACCAGGTGCTGGCTCTTGACGACATTGGCCCCCGCCTGGCTGACGGAGTCAGCTGATGGACATTCTCAGCCTGCTGGGCGTTATTCTTGCCTTCGTTGCCATCCTTGGTGGCAACCTGCTGGAAGGTGGTGCCGTCAGCTCTCTTTTCAATGGTCCCGCCGGGCTGATTGTCATTGGTGGTACCCTTGCCGCCACCATTCTCCAGACGTCCTGGCCATTGCTGAAGCGGGCGTTTTCCCAGGTCCGCTGGGTGTTCTTCCCGCCTTACATCAGCCTCGAAGATGGCATTGGCAAGGTCATCGACTGGAGCGTGAAAGCCCGTAAGCAGGGGCTGCTGGGGCTTGAAGGGCTGGCAGAAAAAGAATCCGAACGCTTTGCCCGCAAAGGGCTACAGTTGCTGGTGGACGGTGCTGAAACCGAAACCATCCGAAGTATCATGGAAGTAGATCTGGAATCCCGGGAGCAGCGGGATCTGGAGTCCGCCCGGGTATTCGAGGCGATGGGCGGTTACTCACCGACCATCGGCATCATCGGCGCGGTGATGGGGCTGATTCAGGTGATGACCAACCTGGAGGACCCCCAGTCACTGGGCAGCGGTATTGCCACTGCTTTCGTGGCTACCATTTACGGTGTGGCACTGGCCAACCTGCTGTTTTTCCCGGTTGCCAACAAGCTGCGTGGCATCGTCCGGGAGCGCACCCGCTATGAGGACATGATGATTGACGGCATCATTGCTATTGCCGATGGTGAGAACCCGAAATCCATCGAGCTGCGCCTGAGGGGCTTCCTGTAGTGCAGGCGCACTGGACTGGAGGTACACAATGAGACGTCGCAGGCGTCAGGACGATGACCTCCACAACAAGGAACGCTGGCTGATTTCCTATGCCGACTTCATTACCCTGCTGTTTGCGTTCTTCGTGGTGATGTATTCCGTGTCCTCGGTGAACGAGGGCAAGTACAAGGTGTTATCTGAAACCCTGACCGGCGTGTTCAATGCGCCCCAGCGCTCGTTTCAGCCCATTGATGTGGGTGATCAGCCCCGCCGCGCACCCGCCGGGGCGGCAGAAGACGTAATTGATCCACCGGTTACCGAAGCCCCGCAGAATCCATCAATGACTGAGCAGGGGCGCACCGAGGCTCTCAGGGCGATGGCGGACCAGCTGTCACTGGAGTTCGACGAATTGATCAACCAGGGTGTGGTTACCCTGGAAACCAGTGATGAATGGCTTGAGCTCAGCTTGCGCAACAGCCTGCTGTTCGGCAGCGGCGACGCGGAACCCCATTACGACGCCTTTGAGGTGGTGGAAAAAATCGCCGGTGTGCTCGGTAACCGTGATAATGCTGTCAGGGTGGAGGGCTTTACCGATGACCGACCGATACGCACCAGTGCATTTCCTTCCAATTGGGAGTTGTCTGCTGCCAGGGCCGCAGCGATTGTGCGGATGCTTTCGATGGAAGGTGTTGAAGCCGAGCGCCTGGCTGCCGTGGGCTACGGACAGTTCCAGCCGGTTGCCCGGAACGACACCGAAGAGGGCCGCCGTCGTAACCGTCGCGTTGTCCTGTTGGTATCACGGGATGCCAGTATCCGCGGCGCCATGCGCTAACCGCTTTACAGTCAGGCAGTTGACCGATGATGGCGGAAGGTCCCTATAGGCAAGTTGGCACAATATCTGTATTAACTCCTGTACATATTTTATGCCGGCAAACCCTTGCCGAATTTTTTCAAGTTGAGCGGATGATGGCCGATAACTCCGTATGGTTTCCGGCAATTCCGGGGCTGATTTTACTGGAGAGTGCAGCGTGCGAATCTGGGCAGTAGCCAATCAAAAAGGCGGTGTGGGTAAAACCACATCGGTTGTCGCGCTGGGCGGCCTGCTGGCCGAGAACGGCAAGCGTGTGCTGGTGGTGGACCTGGATCCCCACGGATCCCTGACCAGCTGGTTCGGATATGATCCGGACACCATTGCCCACAGCGTCTTTGACCTGTTCCAGAATCAGGGCAAGGTACCTGAGGGCCTGCCGGCACAACTGGTAACCGAAACCAGCTGTCCGGGGCTCTCACTGTTGCCGGCCAGTACAGCGCTGGCCACCCTGGAGCGTCGAATGGTGGGCGTTGAGGGCATGGGGCTGATTATCTCACGGGCCCTGGCCCAGTTATGGGACGACTTCGACTATGTGCTGCTGGATAACACACCGTCTCTGGGTGTTCTGATGGTCAACGCCCTGGCCGCCGCCCAGCACCTGATCATTCCGGTTCAGACGGAATTCCTGGCCATCAAGGGCCTTGAGCGCATGCTCCACACGCTGACTATGATCATGCGCTCTCAGAAAAACCAGCTGTCCTACACCATCGTACCGACCCTGTTTGACCGGCGCACCCAGGCCTCGGTGAAGAGCCTTAATCAATTACGTAAAACCCATACCGATTCACTCTGGCGTTTTGCCATTCCGGTGGATACCAGGTTTCGTGATGCCAGTCAGGCCGGTGTGACTCCGTCTTCACTGAGCGCCCAGACCCATGGTGTAAGAGCGTATGCCCATCTGCTGAAAGATTTACAGGAAATCACCGGCTCAGCACCGGAGCGCCGGTATGCCTGACAAGAAATTGACACAGGTGGCCGACCCCGCTTCGGCCATTGCCAGCTATCTGGATGAGTTGCTGCATACGGCAACGGGCACAGCGCGGCAGGAGGAACCGGAGGCGCCGAAACCCGAAGCCCGTGTGCGTAAACGCGTAGCGCCGCCGCCTGTTGGTGTTAAAGACAGACCAGCACCGCAGGCACAGGTCAAAGCCGTGGAGGACGTCGCACCGGTGGCTGAAAAGGCCCCGGTGGTTGAATCCCCTCCGGTCGAGGCGGCGCAGGCCGCCGATATTCCGTCACCACCGGCAGCGGAACCACCCGGCCGGCCGGAGTGGTCAGACAAACCGTTCGAGTGCCTGATCTTTACAGTGGCGGGTTTGCAACTGGCCGTGCCGTTGATCCTGCTGGGCGCCATTCATCGTATTGAAGAGCCGGTAAAGCCGATTCCAGGCAGCCCTCGCTGGTATATGGGCATGCGTCCGGACCGGGACCACAACCTGAGAGTGGTGGATACGGCGGAGTGGATCATGGCGGGCCGGGCACCTGCCAGTGCCAGGGAAAACTACCGTTTCGTGATCCGCCTCGACAGCAGCGAATGGGGGCTGGCCTGTGATGATGTGGCCCAGTCCTTTACCCTGAAGCCGGATGAGGTGCGCTGGCGGACCGCCCGCAGTAAGCGGCCATGGCTGGCTGGCACCGTCATCGACCAGATGTGTGCGCTGATCGATGTGCAAACCATGGCGAACCTGCTGGCGCGGGCCGAGCGTGAACAGCACCTCGATCTGAGCTAGTTCCGGTTACCGAATGAAACCGTGCTGTGCTGGCACGGTTTGTGCCCTTAACTATAGTATTGGGCACTGATGATGAATTTTTGACGATCAGGTTGCCCGCAGGGGCAGCCCACAGGAGATACAAGGCTATGGCATCCCCGAGCGGACAACATAATCAGGCCCAGGATGATCAGGTACTGCAGTACGTAACCTTCAGACTGGATGATGAAACCTATGGCATTGATGTCATGCAGATCCAGGAAGTGTTGCGTTACACGGAAATCGCGCCGGTTCCGGGTGCCCCGGATTACGTTCTGGGTATCATTAACTTGCGGGGCAATGTCGTCACCGTTATCGATACCCGCCGCCGTTTTGGCCTGGCGGATGCCGAGGTTACCGACTCAACGCGCATTGTGGTGATGGAGTCGTCCAACCAGGTGATGGGAATCCTGGTGGATTCCGTGGCCGAGGTTGTGTACCTGAAAGCCAGTGAAATCGAGACTGCACCCAACGTGGGGAACGAGGAAAGTGCCAAGTTCATCCAGGGTGTGTGTAACAAGAATGGCGAGCTGATCATACTGGTCGAGTTCGACAAGATGTTGTCAGACCACGAGTGGGCTGAAATCTCCGCACTGTAAGTGCCGGCTGTTGCCGGTCAGCAGGCAGGATGGACGCCCCTTGGAACAATCAATCGAGGACGTCCATCATGTTTGCAGATATTTCTTCCCAGGCCCCCTGGCTGATGACTGCCGCAGCACTGGGCTTGCTTTTTGTCCAGGGCATACTGTCACGCCGTGAAATCCGCAAGCTTCGGGAACAGATCAAGGAGCGTAGCGAAACTCTCGGGCGTGAGCTTCATGCAACCGCCAGTGGCAGTATGGGGGTAGGGCAGCGGGTAGTTACCTGTGAGCGCCAATTACATGAACTGCGGGGCATGCTGGACGAAATGCGCCAGAATGATCCTTTGAGAATATCCTACGACGAAGCCTCCCGGCTGGTTGATCTTGGCGCTGATATCGACGATCTTATGAACACGTGCGGAATTTCCCGTCCCGAGGCCGAGCTGGTGTCAGCGCTCAGAAAACGTCAGGCGGCCTGATACTACGCTGTTACGGACGTTGTTGGATGAAAAGAGTTTACGCGAGGGCTGATGAGGCCCTCAGGTCTGTATCCCGTCATGATTTCGTAGCCGGTTCCGATCTGATTCCATCAATAACCGGCCACTCCATTCCCCGCGAAGATACCGTCAGGCACATCCTTTCGCTGATGCCCGAAGTCGAACCGGACCAGGTTGTGATGCATGTGGGCGGTGGCTCGGGCTACGTCGCTGCAGTGCTGTCGGCACTGGCGCAGCGGGTGATTTATCTGGAAAAGAACCCGGTGGTCGCGGAAGCTGCCAGGCAGCGTTTTTTCCGTCTCGGTATGCACAACGTGGATGTGGTGATCGCGTGCATTGAAGAGGCGCCCGAACCTGACCAGCTTTGTGATCTGGTTCTGTGTACCACATTTGTCAGCAAATGGAACGCTATGGCCCGTTTCCTGCGGGAAGGAGGCAGGCTGATCTGCCTGGAAGGTCGTGCCGGCCCCGTCCCGAGCCTGGCCATGTTTGTGCGCCGGCAAGCCGAACTGGAACGGGTCCGCGTCCTGGGCTGGGTGGATTTTAACCGCAATGTTGAGCAAATCCTGATTGACCAGGGCGTTGTGGACGACAAGATTCTGGCGGAGGCGAGAGCAGAGGCGGCTAGTCAGAATTGCCGATTGCTGGATGTACTCCGGCGCAAACTGAATCTTGAGGAGATCGACCTTTATCGCTCTCTCGCCAGGCAGCGGGGGATGGTCTTTACGGATGCGGATGATGTTCTCCCGAATCTTGACCCGGCGCTGTTTCACCGCTTTTCGCGAACCTTTCTGGATCTGTCGCGTCTGATTCCGATTGCCGAGAATGAAGGTAAGATTACGGTTGTCACCGACGAGCCGGATGCGCGGACTGACCAGTTGGAGCGTCTGACCCCCAATCAGGTGATCGATTGCCTGTTGGTGACGCCAAATGATTTCCGTCGTATCTGGTCCGCCCTGGACCTGACGGCCAAAGGCCGCAGCTTTGTCGCTGATCAGAGTGCGGGTATGGATGATGTAACTGGCACCGGGGACAATAAGGATCAACTGCTGGGTAATGATGCCAACAACAGGCATGTCAGCCCCTATCTGGTGTCAGTGTATGAAGCCATCCTGATGGATGCGGTCAGTGAGAAAGCCAGTGATATCCACATCGAACAGTATCAGGAGCGGGTTCGCATTCGCCTCAGGGTAGACGGTGACCTGCACGATCTGCCCCAGTACCAGCTGTCACCCCGGGAAATCAAAGGGGTGATCAATGTGATCAAGCTCAGGGCCGAGTTGAACATCGCCGAGCACAGGCTTCCCCAGGGTGGGCGATCCCGCCTGCGATTGGGGGACATGGCTTACGATCTGCGCATCCAGACCCAGCCCTCGCTTCACGGCGAGCATGCGATCATCCGGCTGTTACCTCAGACCGGGCGCGCGATGACCATTGCGGAGCTAGGAATGTCGCCGCGGATTGGCTCCCGGTATCAGCGCCTGCTGGACAACCCTGCCGGACTCGTCCTGGTTGTCGGGCCGACTGGTTCGGGGAAGTCCACCACTCTCTATGCCGGGCTGCAGACGCTGGCTGACGACGGCAGTCGAAAAGTTATCACCGTTGAGGATCCGATCGAGTATTCCATCGACAACATCCAGCAAACCCGGGTGCGGACCCGGATCGGTTTTGGCTTCGCCGATGCCATGAAAGCATTTGTACGCGAGGATCCGGATGTCATCCTGGTTGGTGAAATCCGCGATCAGGAGACTGCGATGGAGGCGATCCGGGCTTCCCAGACAGGGCATGTGGTGCTTTCGACACTGCACTGCAATGATGCCGTGGATTCACTGCAGCGTCTGTACGATCTGGGCGTTCACCCAAATTCAATTGCCGGAGAGCTGCTGGCGGTAATCGCCCAGCGTCTTGCCAAACGTATCTGCAAGCACTGTCGAAAGCCGGTCAAACCGGATGCGGCCATTCTGTCCGAGGTGTTTCCGGACGGCCCGCCGGCAGATTTCCGGTGTTTTGAAGGCAACGGCTGCGACACATGCAACGGCCGCGGTACCCGGGGCAGGGTGGCGATTGTGGAATATATGGAGGTGGATTCCGATATACGTAATGCCATTTCCAGTCAGCCGCCGATTGGCGAACTGCGCTGGCGGGCGCTGGATGCCGGCCTGATTACCATGCGAGACAGTGCGCTGGACCATGTGATTGAGGGAATTATCCCGCTTTCGGAACTGCCCCGCATCCTTCCCAGGGAGCGAATGGCGCCGGAAATCCGTGGTGGCCGCAGGAGTCAGGTGTGAGCAGCACCAGTCAGACACGAAAAGCCGCCCAGCGCGAGCCGGCAGAGGCGATCTACGCCGACGAACTGGCCAGGCTGAAAGGTATGGACCACGGCCCTGTTCCTCCGGGCTGGCAGATGTCACCCCGTGCCGTGGAAAAATTCGTGCTCGGGGATGGGAAACTCGGCATTGAACAGAAATTCGTGGCCGACCGGGCCATGGTGGTGCGGATTATCATATCCCTCTGTACAAGCCGTGGGTGCCTTCTGGTTGGCGAACCGGGCACGGCAAAGTCGTGGCTGTCAGAATTGTTGTCAGCAGCGATTTCCGGCAGCTCAACGCTCACCCTTCAGGGCGGGGCTGTGAGCCAGGTCGGGCAGCTTCTCTACGGCTGGAACGAGTCGGTTCTGCGCACCGAGGGGCCGTGCCTGAAAGCACTGGTGCCAAGCCCCCTGCTGCGGGGCATGATGGAGGGGCGCATGGTGCGTTTTGAGGAAATCGCCCGCTGCCCGCAGGCGTTGCAGGATGCCCTGCTGTCTGTGCTGTCAGACCGTGTGGTCGTGATCCCGGAGCTGGCCGGCGAGGAAGGGGTGGTGCTGGCGCGGGAAGGCTTTAATGTCATCGCGACCTCCAACAGCATTGATGAGGGGGTTCACCAGATGAGCGCCGCTCTGAAACGACGGATGGACTTTGAGGAAATCCGGCCGATCCGCAATCTGTCGGATGAAATGGAAGTGGTGTTGCGGGAGGTCCGCAAGGCCAATAACCGGGCAGGCATCAGCGTGGATCCGGATGAATCGGTGGTCGAGATCCTGGTGACCATCTTCCACGAGCTCCGCAATGGCCAGACTCTGGATGGCCGCAGCACGGACCGGCTGGCGGGTTCGGCCCTGTCAACGGCGGAAGCGGTGTCCGTCGCCCACGCGGCCAGCCTGAATGCCTGGTATTATGGGGGTGGCGCCATGACGGTGGAGCAGCTGATGCACCATATTATCGGTTCGGCACTGAAGGACCAGCCTGAAGACCGGCGCCGACTGAAACATTATTTCGAGACAACCGTGGCACCCAGGCGCGGTGATAACTGGCAGCAGGTCTGGGCGCTTCGTTCACTGATCCACTGACGTATCCCGGTCGCCGGACTTCCGATCATCCGGCGTAAGCCCCCGGATATGGAACGCAAACGCCAGAATCTCGGCAATAACCCGGTACAGCGACTCCGGTATTTCTTCGTTCAGGGAGAGCCGTGCCAGGATGCTGGCCAGTTCCGCATTCTCATACAGCGGCACGTTGTGCTCACGGGCAATGCGGATAATCTCCTCTGCCAGTTCGTGGGTGCCGGTTGCGCTGATGGTGGGGGCTTGCTCACCATCGTATTTGAGTGCCACGGCGGCTCTGTTGTCCTGCTCCTGTCTGTTTGATGTCATGCCCGTGTATCCACCAGTCTGTGTTCGAGTCGGGTAATACTGCTCTGGGGCGTTCCGCGCCGGCATTCCAGCTCGGTTACCTCCAGACCAAGATCAGTGAGGCTTTGTCGCAAGGCAGGGAGTTCCTGGTTCACGGTGCGCAAGGTGGCCTGTTTTTCTGCCCATACCCGTGCGCTCACGGCCTGCTGGCGCAGGGCAATATCAAAGTGCAGCGGCCCGGCCTCGTCCAGGTCCATGGCCAGCGACAGGCGCCATTCGGCCGATGCCGATGGGGAGGAGTTCCGTTGCGATTCCTGCTCTTCCGGATACTGTTCAATCCTGAGTTGTGCAAGTCTGGGCTCGTTCTGGGGTGTCAGCCATGGCAGATCCAGGACCAGAGTAGACGCAGGTGCTGTGGTATCACCCCCACCCCGTGCAGTCAGGACCTGACTGTGCAGCTGATTGACCGTGATGCGGTTCAGCATACCCGCCAGCAGACGCAGCATCTGGCCGACACTGGGCGGCTCACCATCATTGCGGGCCTGAGGTGTGGTCAGAGGCTGCGGAAACTGCAGGGGGGCCTGCATCAGCTCCGGAGTTGATATGGGTGTCAGCCGGTTGAACTGCTCCGGGGTACTGCCCTGGTTCGCAAGCAGCGCTGTAATGACTCTGCCGAGAGCCAGTTTGAGATCCGGGAGCTGGGCAGAAGGAGCCTGTGCCAGGCGTGACTCGGCAAACAGTCCGCTTTCCGTTAACCACTGTCGCACCTGTTGGGGCGTGGTCGACTGATTGCCGGAGCCGGGTGCCAGTTGGCTCCCCGACGGCAGTTTTGCCACCAGTTGCTCAATAGCCAGCCTGGCGGCTTCCGGCAGAGGTTGTGCCGGCCTTGATGAGGGGAGCTGGCCGGGCAGTGGGTCTTGCTTCACACCCTGGTTCAGCGCCGCCACAAGTTTCGCCAGGCCGGCATCAATAGACTGTTGCCAGGGCAGACGCTGGGCCAGGGCCCGCGCAATACCGGCTTCCGGTGCCTGCGCCAGTTTTCCCATCAGTTGCAACTCGTTGCCTGCCCGCATCACCTTGACCCAGTCACCAGTCTCGAGGGTTGTATCTCCAATGGCGGCCTGAACCGTCAGCGACTGGCCGCGGATATCCAGCAACAACTGCGCGCCTGCGGAGGACTGGCGGTTGATCACTTCGGCTACCCGTGCGAGTGTGGCTTCCCGGTTGGCGAGTTTGAGCTGATCAAGCTGCACCCGCGCAGAGGTGGCCTCTGATGTTGTCAGAGATTGCTGTCCCGCAGGCCGCGAGGGGGCAGGTATGGGCGCTTCTGCTTTGGGTGGCGGTGTCGGGGTGCCGTTTGGTAATTTCATTGTCACTGTTTTGATGTCAGACAAGAGTATTCCTGAGACGCTTTCGTTATAATACGCCCCGCCGGCAAGGATTGCCTTTGCTAACGTCTGAACCCACCGGGTCAGTAAAGTCTATAGCCCTGGGGCCCCGATGTCTGAGCCGTTACTACAGGCTGTGAATCTTGAGTGTGAACGTGATGACCGGATCCTGTTCCGGAACCTCTCGTTTTCCATACTGCCCGGTACGCTGATCCGTGTCGAGGGCCCCAATGGCTCCGGCAAGACCACACTGTTACGCATACTGGCGGGGCTGAACGACAGTTACAGCGGCGACCTGCTCTGGCGGGGCAGTCACCGCCATGGATACCGGGAAGAATTTCTCCGCAATATGCTCTATCTGGGACACCGTCCCGGTATCAAGCCACTACTGACCCCAATGGAAAATCTCCGCGCCCTGATGGCCGGCCGCCGTTCACTGCCAGATAAAGTGCTCTGGCAGGCCCTGGAGGGAACCGGCCTTGATGGTTTTCAGACAGTGCCCTGCCGCAATCTTTCCGCCGGACAGCAGCGAAGAGTGGCGCTGGCCAGGCTGCTGATAGCAGACGAGCCCCTGTGGATACTGGATGAGGTCTTTACTGCCATTGATATTCACGGAGTGACAGCCCTGGAGCGGCTGCTTGTGGAGCGAGCAGAAAAAGGTGGCGCTATCATCGTAACAACGCACCATGATTTGCGGTTGCCATCCATGCAAAGGGTTACGCTGGGGGGAGGCGACGGCTATGGCTACTGATTTTACCGTCAGTCTCCGCTCCCCGGATGTGTCGGTGGGCACGGCAACTGCCATGAAGGCCGTCTTTGTCCGGGATCTGAAAATCGCACTTCGCCAGCCTCAGGACCTGCTTAATCCATTGCTGTTTTTTGTAATGGTCGTAACCCTTTTTCCCCTGGGGGTTAGCCCGGAAGTGTCATTCCTCCAGCAGGCTGGCAGCGGTATCCTGTGGGTGGCGGCATTGTTGTCCGTGCTCTTGTCACTGGATCACCTTTATCGGCATGATTTTGATGATGGCACGCTGGAACAGCTGGTACTTCAGCCCCAGCCATTGTTTCTGCTGGTGCTGGCCAAATCCCTGGCACACTGGGTGCTGACGGGGTTGCCGCTGGTACTGCTGGCGCCGGTTCTCGGGGTAATGGTGCACTTGCAGGGGAACTCTGTTGCGGTTTTGTGTCTAACGCTGCTGATCGGAACGCCGGTGCTCAGTCTGATCGGCTCCATTGGCGCAGCGTTAACCCTTGGTTTGCGGGCAGCAGGCGTGCTCTTGTCACTGCTGATCATTCCGCTGTACATTCCGGTGCTGATTTTCGGTACCGGAACAGTCATGGCCGCCTCCGAAGGTGCGCCGGTGGGAGGGCAGCTGGCGCTGATGGGGGCGTTTCTGGTGTTGGCCCTGACATTGGCGCCCTTCGCATCGGCAGCCGCTTTACGGATCAGTCTGTCCAACAGTTAAAAAGGTAAAAGGGTAGCAACCTGATGTGGCAAATTTTTCACAAGCTGGGCTCACCGAAGTGGTTCTTCGGTATTGCAGCAACTTTAATGCCCTGGCTGCTTTGGGTTGGCGTGGGCTTGCTGGCGGCCGGCATTGGCTGGGGGCTGGGTTTCGCGCCCCAGGATTATCTTCAGGGAAACAGCTACCGTATTATTTTTATTCATGTGCCAGCGGCCTTTCTGGCCCAGTCTGTCTATATCATGATGGCGGTAGCAGGCCTGGTGACGCTGGTATGGCGTATGAAACTTGCGGATGTTTTTGTCAAAGCGGTGGCGCCGGTGGGGGCGATTCTGACCTTTCTGGCACTGTTTACCGGGGCGGTCTGGGGCAAACCCACCTGGGGAACCTGGTGGATCTGGGATGCCCGGCTCACCTCCATGCTGATCCTGCTGTTTCTGTATTTTGGTGTGATGGCCCTGGGTTCCGCCATATCGGATGAAAAGTCGTCGGCACGGGCGGTTGCGGTTCTGGTGCTGGTGGGCGTAGTAAATATACCTATCATCAAATACTCCGTGGAGTGGTGGAATACACTCCACCAGCCGGCCACTTTCAAGCTGACAGAAAAACCCAGCATGCCTGCGGAAATGTGGGTGCCATTGTTGCTCTCGGTGCTGGGCCTGTACCTTATTTTCGGCTGGCTGGCCTGTCTGCGGATGCAGACCGAGATCCTGATGCGGGAAGGTCGCACCCGCTGGGTAAAAGAACTTGTTCAGGCGCGGGAGAGCTGATCCGATGGCATTCGATTCGTTCGGAGCATTTATCATTATGGAAGGGCATGGCCCCTATGTCTGGGCCTGCTACTTCGTGTTTTTTGTGTTGATGGGAGCCATTTCGTTCTGGTCCCTACACCAGCGCCGTTTCGTCATGGCGCAACAGCGCCGCCGTATGAACAGTACGCAGGTGCGGGATACAAGCCCTGCTGGCGCCAGCTTTACCCGAATTGAACCTTCACAAGACTGACTGGTAATTAACCATGCACCCGATCCGTAAAAAACGGCTTACCATTATACTTTTTCTCCTTGCCGGGGTGTCGGTGGCAGTTGCCCTGACCACCTATGCACTGCGGCAGAACATCAACCTGTTTTATGATCCGAGCCAGATCGCGGAAGGCGAGGCGCCAGTGGATGTGCGTATAAGAGCTGGCGGTATGGTGGAAGATGGCTCGGTACTGCGGGACCCGGAAAGCCTGAAAGTGGAGTTCAAGGTTACGGACTTCTCTTCTTCTGTTCTGGTTGAGTACACCGGTATCCTGCCGGATCTGTTTGCCGAGGGGCAGGGCGTTGTTGCCATGGGCCGCCTCGACCACAATGGTCGCTTTGTCGCAGACCAGGTTCTGGCAAAGCACGATGAGAACTACATGCCTCCGGAAGTGAATGAGGCGCTGGAAAAAGCAGCTGGCAAGCGGGCCGCTATGCCCGGCGCGGAAAGTGACGCTGCCGCCAGCAGTTACTGAACCCGATGGCAACCCTGTTGAACTAGTTGGAGAACCCTGATGTATCCGGAACTCGGACAGATTGCACTGATACTCTCGCTGTTGCTGGCAGTGTTGCTTTCCGTGGTGCCCCTTGCGGGGTCCGTGACCGGTCGTGACCAGCTACAGGCCTTTGCCAGACCGTTGTCTGCGGGGCTGTTTGTGTTTGTGGCGCTGGCCTTCGGGATACTGACCCACGCCTTTGTAACGGATGATTTTTCCGTTGCTTATGTGGCCAATAACAGCAACAGCATGCTGCCGTGGTACTACAAGTTCAGCGCCGTCTGGGGTGGCCACGAGGGGTCGCTGCTGCTCTGGATACTGATGCTTGTAGGCTGGACGCTGGCCGTCGCCGTTTTCAGCCGCAGGCTGCCGGCGGTGATGGTGTCACAGGTATTGGCAGTACTGGGTATGGTCACCGTGGGCTTTCTGCTGTTTACCATCATTACCTCCAATCCGTTTGATCGTACTCTGCCTAATGTACCGACGGATGGTGCAGACCTGAACCCGCTGTTGCAGGATTTCGGGCTGATTGTACATCCCCCGATGCTGTATATGGGCTACGTCGGTTTCGCGGTGGCCTTCGCATTTGCTATCGCGGCGCTGATCAACGGCAAGCTCGACGCCGCCTGGGCACGCTGGTCGAGGCCCTGGACAACCGTGGCCTGGGCCTTCCTGTCACTGGGCATCGCCCTGGGTAGTTGGTGGGCGTATTACGAACTCGGATGGGGCGGCTGGTGGTTCTGGGACCCGGTGGAAAATGCCTCATTGTTGCCCTGGCTGTCGGGCACTGCGCTGATGCACAGTCTTGCTGTCACCGAGAAACGAGGGGTGTTCAAGAGCTGGACAGTTCTGCTGGCCATTGTCACCTTCTCACTGAGCCTGCTGGGAACTTTTCTCGTGCGCTCTGGTGTACTGACATCGGTGCACGCCTTCGCGTCCGACCCGGACCGGGGCACCTTTCTGCTGGTGTTGCTGGCAATCACCATCATCTCCAGCCTGACCCTGTATGCGTTCCGGGCGCCGGTGGTGCACGTGCGTTCCCGTTACGGCAGCCTGTCACGGGAGATTTTCCTGCTCCTCAATAACGTACTGCTGGTGGCCGCGACGCTTCTGGTTCTGGTAGGCACGCTGTACCCGCTGGTACTGGATTATCTTGATATGGGCCGGCTGTCCATCGGCGAGCCGTTCTTCAACCTGACCTTCAGTCCGCTGGGTATTGCCGCTGGCTTGCTGCTGGGTGCAGGTATATTCTCACGCTGGAAGAAAACCGACGGTGGCTGGCTGGGGCGCAAGCTTTTGTGGCCGCTGGCTGTCAGCATGGTGGCGACGGCCGCAATAATGTTGGCCTATGGAGGCTTCAAGCCCTGGGCATTTGGGGGTGTTTTTGCCGCCGTCTGGATCAGTGTGGCAACCTTCTGGGACATCTGGGACAAGTCCGGATCCAGAAACGGCCGTCTCCATGGGCTGAAACGCCAGTCCAGAAGCTACTACGGCATGGTACTAGGGCATCTCGGCCTGGCCATTACCATGGCCGGCGCAACGGTGGTGTCCAATTACGGTATTGAGCGGGATGTGCGTATGTCGCCCGGAGATACCGCGTCGGTGGGTGACTATGAGGTGTCGTTTACCGAGATCGGCAACCGCCGGGGCAAGAACTTTACAGCGGAATACGGACGTTTTGAGGTCTCTGACAGTAACGGCCGGGTGGTTTCGACGCTTTACCCCGAAAAACGCCAGTACATGGTACAGCGCAATACCATGACCGAAGCCGGTATTGATGCCGGACTGTTCCGGGATGTGTTCGTGGCTATTGGCGAGCGGGTTTCCGATGAAGCCTGGGCCATCCGTCTGCAATACAAGCCCCTGGTACGCTGGTTGTGGCTCGGTTCGCTGTTTATGGCCGCTGGTGGTTTCCTTGCGATCGCGGATCGTCGTTACCGGGTTCGTGACAAGGCCACTCAGGGCGAGGCTGTCGATTCGGCAAAAACAGGAGATCAGGGCCGGGCTGACCCGGCAGGAGCCGTTTCATGAAGCGGATGTTCCTGTTCATTCCGGTTGTCCTTGCTGCGGTACTGGGTGTGGTTCTGTTTGCAGGCATCGGCAAGGACCCCAACAAACTGGAGTCGGCCCTGATCGGAAAGCCGGTCCCGGAATTCCTGTTGACCGATCTGCATGATGAAGGCCGGGAGCTGGATCCCGAGTTGTTCAAGGGCCAGGTATCGTTGCTGAATGTCTGGGGCACCTGGTGCCCGGCCTGCCGGGATGAGCATGATGACCTGGTCTGGCTGGCGGAAGAAAAGGGAATTCGCATTGTTGGCCTGAACTACAAGGACAATCGTGATGATGCGCTGGACTGGCTGGACAAGCTGGGAGATCCATACCAGGTCTCGATCTACGATCCCCGTGGCCGGCTGGGTTTTGACCTGGGTGTCTACGGGGCCCCGGAAACCTACGTTATCGATGCCGAGGGTATCGTTCGCCATCGCCATGTGGGCGTGGTCAACGAGAAGGTCTGGGAACAGGATCTGGAACCTCTGATTGAACAGTACAGGGAGAAGATCTGATGTTGCGCCCGGTGCTGATCGCCTTAGTCTTGATGATGTTTGGGCCGGCGGTAACCGCCGAGCCCAGTGATGTGTACAGTTTCGACACACAGCAGGAAGAACAACGGTTCCACAACCTGATCTCGGAACTTCGCTGCCCCAAGTGTCAGAATCAGAACATTGCGGATTCAAACGCTCCCATATCCAAAGACATGCGGGATGAGGCGTACCAGATGATGTCTGCAGGCTCCTCCGATGAGGAGATTGTAGGTTCGCTGGTAGCGCGCTTTGGTGAGTTTGTCCGCTACAAGCCCCAGGTGGAGAGTCGCACCCTGCTTTTGTGGGCCACGCCGGTCATCGCCGTGCTGGTTGGTTTCCTGGTCGTTGCTGGTATTGTGATCCGCGCCCGTCGTGACAACACAAGCGATACCGCGCTGACCGCCGAGGAGCGCGAGCGAGCATCCAGAATCCTCTCGGGTGACGGGTCTGATCGCAGATCCTGAGAGCGTGCCGAAACATATTTTCACTGCCCATTCTTCTTTAACCGGATCATGACCGTTCTATGACACAGACTTTCTGGCTGATATCCGCAGTACTGATCATTCTCGCTCTGGCGTTCATTGTGGCGCCGCTGTTCTTTCACCACTCTGGTCGCCGCGCGGAACTGGACTTGCGTAACCAGAACCTGTTGGCCTATCGCAGCCGCATGGCGGAGCTGGACCAGGAGTACGAGGCCGGCGCGATGGACGAGGAAAGCTACCGGCAGCTCAGGGAAGAGTTGGCGGGCAGCATGCTGGACGATGTGCCGGATGCGGACCGGGGTGTCCTGGAGTCGCCGGCACAGGTCAAAGGAGGCAAAAGTACTGTTGCCGTGGTGCTGGCCAGCCTGTTGATAGTTCCTGCGGCTGCAGTGTTGTTATACCAGCAGTGGGGCGCAATGGACGACGTCGAACAGTTTCGTGCCATGCAGGAAATGACGGCGGCGGACGGTGACCGGCTCGGCCAGATGCAGGAACTTACGGGCCAGTTGCGTGAGCGCCTGGAGGAAAATCCGGAGAACACGGAGGGTTGGGCGATGCTGGGCCGCACTTACATGCGTCTGGAAGAATACAGTGATGCAGCCTGGGCCTTTGAACAGCTTGCCGACAACATTGAGGATGACGACAACGGCAAAGCAGCTGCGTGGGGCCTGTCTGCGCAAGCTCATTTTTTCCGCGGTCAGGGCGATATGAATCCGGAGATTTCCGAGGCCATTGAAAAAGCCCGGGCTCTGAATCCTGATGAGGTCAATTCGCTGGGCTTGCTGGGTATCTATGCATTCGGCCAGGAGAATTACGAAGAAGCGATCGATTACTGGGAACGCATCGCCGAAGTAGCGCCGGACCATCCTCAGATCGATTCCATTAGCCGGGGTATAGAGCAGGCTTATGAGCGGCTTGGCCGCGAGGCGCCAGCTGCAGAAGCGGAAGCTGAATCCGGGCCGGGAGTGACAGTGCGGGTCGAGCTTGACGAGACATTCCGTGACGACGTTCCCGAGGACGCCACCTTGTTTGTACTGGCCCGCAGCACCTCAGGGCAGGACGGCCCACCACTGGCGGTTGCCCGGCTGACGGCGGGCCAGTTGCCGGCCGATGTGCGTCTGGATGACCGTTATAACATGTCGCCGGATACCAAACTGTCGGATGCCAGCGAGGTTCGTGTGCAGGCACGACTGTCGCGGTCAGGAAATGCCCGGCCCCAGGCAGGCGACTGGCAGGGCCAGTTGGCTGATCCGGTTCCGGTCACCGGCGACGAGGCTGGCCCGGTCACTCTGGTTATCGATACACAGCTGGTGCAGTAGCCGTATCAGCTTCCGTTGGTTCTCAGACCATCAGGGTAGAGTGGCGGTAACTGCTGTTCTGCCCTGAGCGGGCTGGCGGCGCCGCGAATCCGGATCAGTGTTGCCACCAGACGATCCCCGTTCCATGGCATCGAAGCCTGCTGTTCTGGCGTTCCGAATAACCGTTGCTGAAGTTGTTCTATTTCCGCTGCCAGATTTTTGTCCTGCAGGAACCGATTAACGTCCACTACGCTGCGGAAGGTCTGTTCCGGGTGCCTCGCGGACATCCAGCGCACCAGCAACTCGGTGGTCTTTGCTGAGCCGGCCTCCGCTGCCGCACAAAGCTCTCTGAACAGGCCTTTCTCTCGCATATCAACGGTGCTTTCGGCAGCGGGTTCTGCTGGTGACTTGCGGCGGGACAACCACCAGGCAGCCAGTGTAAGCAGCCAGGCTCCCAGAAATGCCAGCGTGGCCAGTGGCCAGAAGCCCGGGTCGGTATTCCTTTCTGCTGTGCTTTCTTTGCCCGCTCTATCGTCTTCAGCAGTGGCCTCCGCCTCTTCGGGTGAGTTGGCCGGTAGTGTCTCGATCTGGCCGGGAATGGCCTCGACCGTCAGTGTTCTGGCGGGGATAACGGCAACTCGTTCAGTATCATTTTCGGTGTCCCACCAGGGAATCCGGATCTCGGGCAAAACCAGTTCTCCGGGCTGCACCGGAACCAGCGCGGTTGTCTGCGTCAGTTGGGACGCCAGTCCTTCGCTGCCGGGGGTCGTGGTTCGTTCAGGCTTCTCGGGATAGGCGCGGATGCCTTCCGTCATTTCCTCCGGGAACGGAGGCAGGGTTTCGGAGGGCAAGCCGTCGGCCTGCAGCTTCAGGGTTCGGGTGAGGTTCTGGCCCGCCGTCAGTTCCTCGCTGTCTGGCAGGCCGGACTCATCCAGTTCCAGGTTACGCGCGGGCAGCCAGGTATCGCCGCTGAAGTCTGCCGGAACTCCCTTGACCGGCACGTCGAACAGGGTGGCATTGTCCCGGAGGAATTCCAGTTGGCCGTCGTTGTTGCGTGCCTGCCCCTCAAAGGTGATGGGTTGCAGGCTGAGTTCGCCTTCTTTCTGGGGGTAAATGGCATAGCGGCGCTCTACCACCCTGTAGCGCACGCCGTCCCGGTAGCGGGTGTATTCATTCTGCTTGCCCAGTGATTCAACGATGGCGTGCGGGTGCTCGGGCTCCGACAGTTCGCCGCGAATCAGGTTACCTGTGAAAAACAGTTTGATGGTAAGAACCAGCTGTTCCTGAACGTAGACCTGGTCCTTGTCGGCCGACAGTTCGATAAAACTGTCCCTTGAGGCATCTTCTTCCTGGTCCGGTGCCGTGCCACTGATAACCCGGATCTTGACCGGCTCGGACTCCGAGTCGCGGAACTTCAGGGCCGGTATGGTCAGTTCGCCGGTGGTCCTGGGTGCCAGTTGATAGGTCCAGGTGATCTCGCCAATCATCTCGTTATTGATGGTACGGATGGAATACTGCTGGTTGCGGGCCAGGATTTCGAAATCGTCCTCAACCTTTTCAATGTCCGGTTTCGGGAGGCTGGACATATCGAAGTCGAACAGATTGCCGAGATTGATATCGATCTTGGTGCTGCCTTTTACGGTCAGGGTCAGCACTTCGCCCTCGTAAAGACGGGTTCTGTCGGGCTCGACCGTCAGGTCGTTTGCCGCCACGGCCTGTCCTGCCATGGCAACAAGCAGCGATATCAGAATAAACACATAGGTCAGCCGGTTTACCATGGTGTATCGCCCTCGTCAGATGGTGTTTCCCGTTCCTGGTATTGTTGCAGGAATTTTCTCCGCAGCAGGCCCCCGGGGTTGTCCGGAACACGCCGGAGCCATTGTTCCTGGCCCTGACTCAGTGGTGACGATTCCAGCTCTGCTGGTGACCGGGGCTGCTGGTCTTCGGTATCGGTATCATCGGCGTTGCTCTGGTCATCCTGTCCCGAGGGTTGCTCCTGCTCCTGGTTGTCGTTGTCACCCCGGGATTCATTTTCCTGTTGCTGATTATTCTGCTGGTTGTTCTGTTGCTGATCACCCGGCTGATCCGAGGAGTCACCCTGCTGGTCCTTGCTGTCTGAGCCACCCTCGGAGTTCTGCTGATTGTCCTGTTGCTGGTCTCCGTCCTGGTCGGAGGATTCGTCTCCTTCACCGTCGGAGTCGCTCTGCTGTTGTTCCAGAAGCTGCTTTACCAGCTCACGGTTGACTTGCGCATCCTCGTTGTCCGGCTGTTGTTCCAGCGCTTTGTCGTAAGCTGCCAGGGCTTTCTCCAGTTTGCCGGCCCGTGCCAGTGCATTACCGCGATTGTATTCTGCCGCAGGCGTTCCGGCTTCGGCGAAGGCTTCCGCTGCGCTTTCGTAGTCGCCTTCACGGTAAAGGGCACTGCCGCGCCAGGAAGGATCATCCAGTACCCGGGCCGCCCGGCCGGGATCCTGCTCTATCAGTTCCGGTGCCCGCTGGTCCTGTCGCGACCACAGGCCGTCCCAGTCCAGGGCCATGGCCGGGCGGGGAGTGAGGGGTAGCAGAGCGAGCAGCATGACCGCCATCGCACCACGACGCCAGCCGATAAGCGCCAGAGGTGCTGCCAGCCAGAGTAACCAGTAGCCGTCATCCTGCCAGCGGCTCACGGTCAGATCCTGATCGCTGTCCTGCCAGTCAGCGGAATCGATCGGCCGCAGCTCCAGGGCCAGAATATCCTCATCGGTAATGGTCAGTTTGTGGCTGTTGCCACCGTTCTTGCCTGCCAGGTTTTCCATGCGGTCAGGGTTGGAGCGGGCAATGACGATGTCACCATTGTCTTTGATGAATCCCTCGCGGGCCAGTGGTATCGGGCCGCCCTCTGTCGTGCCGACAGTGAGTGTGCTGAGGCCAAAGCGGCTGCCTGCCAGGTGTTCGCTGGCTCGCTCGCTATAGCGCTCCCCCACGTCGTCCGCAATCAACAGTAGCCGACCGTTGCCCGGAGCTCCCTGTTCCAGCAGCTCAAGGCCGCGTTGAATGCCTAAATCTGTCCGGTTGCCGGCAGCGGGCATGATGACGGGTTCCAGCACATCCAGCATGCCTTCGATAGTGTTGCGGTCATCGGTCAGTGGCGTGACAACATGGGCATCGGCCGCGTACACCACCAGAGCGGTCAGCGCTCCCTCACGGGCCTTGAGGATGTCGCGGATCTTGCGTTTGGCCATGGTCAGCCGGTCAGGCTCCACATCGGTGGCCAGCATGGACAGGGAAAGATCCAGCACAATAACCAGGCTGTCGTTCTGTTGTTGCAGAGGGGTGGGTGCCTGGCGCCAGGATGGCCCGGCAAGTGCGATTGCCAGGATGACCACTGCAGCCATTGCCGGCCATACCGGGGATTTCCGGGGCTTGCCCGCCGCTCCGGACTGACTGATCATTGGCCGCAGTAACTGCTCGGGTATGATTCTGTTCCAGCCGCTGTCGCTCTGATGGAAGCGCCGTAAAATCAGTGGTAAGAGCATGGCGGCCAGTAACAGCAACAGCCACAGGGGACGGAGGAAATGGAAGTCAGCCATTGCGGGCCTCCTGCGCCTTGTTTGCGGACCGGCGCCTGACTCCGGCCAGCCTGAACCCCTGCATCAGCATCCAGATCAGGGCCGCAATGCCGGCAGGCCAGAAATAGAGTTCAGTCACGGGGCGGTAGTGCTTGCCCTCCAGTTCAATCGGTTCGAGTTGGTTGATGCTCTCGTAGATCATCTCCAGCTCAGGCAGACTGCGGGCACGAAAATACTCACCGCCAGTCTGCTGGGCGATCCGTTTCAGCAGTTCCTCGTCGAGATCACGGGAAGGATTTACCCGGCGGGAGCCCAGCAGTCCGCGCTGCACCATGGATTCGGCACCGATGCCAATGGTGTAGATACGTACGCTCGCAGCTCTGGCAATCTCGGCAGCTTTGTCCGGTGCGATCTCTCCGGCTGTGTTGGCGCCATCGGTCAGCAATATGACGACCCGTTGTTCCTGGGGGCGGTCCCTCAGGCGCTTGACGGCCAGGCCCAGGGCATCGCCAATGGCTGTGGCGCGCCCGGCCATGCCGATGCCGGATTCGTCCAGCAGGGTCTGAACGGTTGCCCGGTCAAACGTCAGGGGGGCCTGGATGTAGGGTTCGGTGCCGAAGAGCAGAAGCCCGAGCCGGTCGCCTTCCCGGCGCTGGATAAAGTCATCCAGAACCCGCTTGACCGCCTGTAACCTGTTTATACTGCGGCCCTGTATCACCATGTCCTGTTCGTCCATGGAGGGAGAGATGTCCACCGCCAGCAACAAATCCCGACCGCTGATGGGCATCTGTACCTGTTCTCCCACGTGCTGTGGCCGTGCCATCGCCAGCACCAGCAAAAGCCAGGTCAGCAACAGCAGCAACTGCTGCCACAAGGGAACCCGGCTGCCACTGCGGCTGACACCGGGCAGGTCAGACAACCAGTGGCCCACGGGAAAGACCGGCGCCTCTACTGACTGGCTGCTGCGGCGACGTAAGCGCATAAGCAGGGGCAGCAGTGCCAGCAACAATACCCAGGGATAGGCAAGGCTCAGCATTTCTGGCCTCCCAGCCATACCCGCGCGAAGGCCAGAGCCTCTGTGGGGCTGCATCCCGGTTGTGGCTGCCAGGCGCTGTTGACCATGGCTTCCACCACGGGCCGTGACGCGATGCGGTCTTCGGGGCTGGTTTCAAGCAGAAAAC
>JBHEPI010000007.1:0-19771 GCA_046260345.1 Marinobacter sp.
CCCAGGGCTCCGCCTCCAGTTCCGGCTCGGTGGTTTCAAGAGCATCAATCCGCAGTGTATCGCCGACCTTCCGTGCTGAGGTTTCGTAAAAGACTTCTTCCATCAGTTCACCGGCACCGCAAAATGTCTCACCGTAGGAGCTGTCACCCAGCACGATGACGCCGAAAGGGCGCCCCGGTTGCTGGGGCAGTTCCTCGCGGAGCCTCAGGTAGAAGGGCAGCAGGTTTGGAGGGATCTCGCCTTGCCCGGTAGTGGATGTGCAGATCAAAACCGGGTCAGTGTTACCGGTTATGTTTTCCAGCTCAGGATGTTCGAGGACAATGATCTGATGACCGTCCTGTTCCAGTTGCTTTTTCAGTGAACGTGCTGTCAGCAGGGCACCGCCATACACGCTGCCAACCAGAATCCGGATTGATGCCATAATTCGTCCTGTCTGTTGATGATGGCAGCGTAAAACGCATCGCTGCCTGAATTGCGACAAGATCATAGCGACAGAGAAGGTATGCCTCAAGCACGGGTGCCTGATAATACCCCTTCAGTGGACGTGGTGCGCACCCTTGGCGCGATGCGGTTGCGACCATCTTCCTTGGCGCTGTATAGGTGGATATCGGCCAGTTTCAGCAATTCGTTGACCGAGCCAGCCTTGGCAATGGAGCAGATGCCGGCACTGACAGTAATGGGAAGTCGCTGTCCGCCAAAGGTGAACTCGGTGTTGGCCACTTCGGCGCGGAGGCGCTCGGCCAGGGTCAGTGCCTGTAGTAACGAGGTGTCCGGCAGCAGGATCAGGAATTCTTCGCCACCCCAGCGGGCAGCGACATCAGTCTGTCGGATAACCCCCTGCATAAGCGCCGAAAAACGGCGAAGGACATGGTCGCCGGCATCATGCCCGTGGTCGTCGTTGATATGCTTGAACAGATCCAGGTCGATCAGGGCGATGGAAAAATGGTGTCCCGAACGTTGATACCGGGAGTATTCCGTACTGAGCCGATGCTGCATATCCCGGCGATTGGAAAGTCCTGTCAGTTCGTCGGTTCTGGCCGCATGCTCATGGGCCCGGGCCAGGTTCATCAATTCGTTACGGGCTTTCAGCCGGCTGGCTTCCAGCACAAAGCAGAAAATGGATTCGAAGGTGAGGGTGGCAAAAAAACGAATCTTGAAGTCGGTTGTGTATTCCGCCGTTACCAGTGGCAGCTGCGGGAACTGGAAAACCACAACCGCCACCAGGTAGCAGAACAGCAGCACTGCCGTCCCGGTCTTGAGGTCTGTCAGATAGAACAACAATGGCGGGAACACGTAGAACCAGAGTGGCCCGGTGTTGCTCTCGCCACCAGTAACGATCAGGTACCCGAACAGCAGCCCGACGATGGTAATCATGCCCACCTTCTGCTGCCGTCGATTGCCATTTCGCGCAAAGACCAGCATGTTCAGCACCACCATCACGGCAAAGAACCAGAGCACTGCGGCATGGGTTACATGGGTGGCAAACCAGGCTTTGGCTCCGATGCCGAACAGGAACAGGATAGCCATCGCTGACAGACCGGTGAGCAGTTGGGAAACACGATCTTCCTCACTCTCGTCGGCGATTTTCTGATTGGGGTCGGGAAGTCTGGTCATGGCACTCTTGTTATTGTCCGGTGCACGTGCGCCGCCTGTTTTATGGGTCAGGTTAGCCAAACATGGCAGCCTGTGCAGCGACCTGGGTCAAGCAATTGCGATTATGACGGTTTTGTTTCATTTTTATGGCAAAAAAATTATAGTTGCCGCCGTGTACAGGCTGAATAGTCGCTTCTTATATTCCTCTATTGCGAGACCTGATGTGTTATGGCCGGCAAAAACGGATTCCTTGATACCCTCCTGACCAGCCCCGCCACCGAGCGCTACCGTGTTGGCATCAGCTTCCTCTTTCTGTTTATTGTCTTCCTGGCAGTAGGTCAGATCAGCAGTGGCATGCCCAACAGCATGCTCTTGATGGCCGCGGCGGTCATTGGCGGTTACATGGCCATAAATATTGGTGCCAATGATGTCGCCAACAACGTTGGCCCTGCCGTCGGTTCCGGAGCACTGTCTCTGGGTGGTGCCGTTGTTATCGCGGCCATATTCGAGGCGGCGGGCGCCATTATTGCCGGTGGCGACGTGGTTTCCACGATCAAGGGGGGCATCATTGCCGCTGACCGGCTGGACGATGTCAACGCCTTCGTGTGGCTGATGACGGCGGCACTGCTGGCCGGCGCCCTCTGGCTGAACTTCGCCACCTGGATGGGCGCGCCGGTGTCCACCACTCACTCCATTGTGGGCGGTGTGCTGGGTGCCGGTATCGCCGCCGGTGGCTGGGGTATCGCTGACTGGGCGGTCATGGGCAAGATTGTTGCCAGTTGGGTGATTTCACCGGTGATGGGTGGTGTGCTGGCGGCCCTGTTCCTGTACGCCATCAAGAAAACCGTGCTTTACCGGCAGAATGTGGTCTCTGCTGCCCGAACGTTCGTTCCCTGGGTCGTGTCGATCATGGCATGGGCGTTCGGCACCTATCTCATGATCAAGGGGGTTAAAAAACTTGTCGAGGTGGATTTCCTCGGAGCTTCCCTGGTTGGTCTGGCCGTCGCTGCGGTGGTCTTTTTTGTAATGAAGGCCCTGGTCAACCGTCGTGCCGCCACCATGGAAAACAATTCAGCCGGCGTAAACGAGCTTTTTGTCTGGCCCATGATCTTCGCCGCTGCGCTGCTCAGTTTTGCCCACGGGGCTAACGATGTGGCCAATGCCATTGGCCCGCTGGCCGCCATCAACGACGCATTGTCCGCAGAGAAAGTGGTCACCGCCGCCTCCATACCTCTGTGGGTCATGCTGGTAGGCGCCCTGGGGCTTGCGGTGGGCCTGATGCTGTTCGGGCCGCGGTTGATCAAGACCGTCGGCAGCGAAATCACCGAACTGGATAAAACCCGGGCGTTCTGCATCGCCCTGTCGGCTGCACTGACGGTGATTATCGCCTCACAGCTCGGGTTGCCGGTGAGTTCCACCCACATTGCGGTGGGCGGTGTATTTGGTGTCGGTTTCCTGCGTGAGTACCTGAAGTCCAACTATGCCACCCAGCTCCACAACATCATGGAAAGCCATGAAGGGGAGGAGCGTGAACGCCTGCGGCCGTTCCTGGAGGACTTCCGCAACGCGTCGGTAGAGGAAATGGAGAGCCTGCTCGCCCAGGCCAAGCAGAAGAAGCAGGTGCCACTGTCCAAGAAAGAGCGCAAGAGGCTCAAGAAGATTTACAGCGAGGAAATGGTCAAGCGTTCTCACCTGACCCGTATTGTTGCGGCCTGGATTATCACTGTGCCCGTGTCGGCCTGTATCGCGGCAATGCTGTTCTTCATGCTGCGGGGCCTGTTGCTGTAAGAGATCATTGGCGCTGGTTGTAAGGTGCCTTTTTGGCCCATACTATTCCTGATACGGGAGGTATTTGCCTCCCCCAATTGCCACACTGTCCGGGGATTGATTCATGAGTTCAGCAGAAGAAAGCCGTCAGGCAAAGGTTATTGACGAGCTCAGGGTGTTTATCAAGAAGGTTCTCAGTGATCCTACGATTGCGGTGAAATCGGTGGAAATCGCTCGCAAATACCGTAACGAGCCCAGCGCCAATGAGCTTATCGCCCGGGAAATCAGCGCCAATACCACGATCCGTATCCCGGAGAACTGGAGCCGGGCGGATCATATGTTTCTCGACATTCTGGACGAAGTGCTGGATGACGAAGAGGCGCTTTACTGATTTCCGGCTTCTTGAACAGAGATTCGGAGTGGGTGAGCGGGCCGGAACAGGCTTCCAAAACACGCTGTGAATACGTCCCTGTACGCTCGGCTCCGCCATCCATGGCTCCGCACGGTTTTGGAAGCCTGTTCCGGCCCACTCACGGCTAGCCCGTGCTGGGCTCCGCGCGGATTTTAGTGAGTGTCGGTGCACCTTTTGTCACACCGAACTCAGGCCCGCCGAACTCCAGGTTGGTGCTGCTTCAATACAGCATCGGCCATCTGGTCCAGGATACTGATTTCGTCCTGGATGCCCTCATCTGAAGACAGCTCCCGCTGTTCCTTCAAGATATCCGCCAGGATTTCTTTCGTGGTCAACGGGTTGGCCAGTACCACCCGGAATACGATACAGGGAAAGTTGAAGTAGCTGGCCGGCTCCAGGCGGGTACGCGAGACGAACGCCTTGCCGCGCTCACGCTGGGTTTTCTGCAGGAACTTGGTGACACGGTTCAGCGACGTGTTCAGCCGCTCGATCTGCAGGGAGTCAGCGACAGCGAACGCTTTTTGTACCTTTTCCGGGCAATAGCGGTAGGTCAGGATGTTGAGCTCCGGTTCGGTAATGAGCTCGAAATCTGCCTCTGCATTGATCATTTCTGCAAAGGTTTTAGCTTTGTCGATGCCCTGGTCGATGAGGATTTCGTACCCTTCCCGCGCCAGGATTTTCAGCCCCGACTGGATCAGCATGGACATGCCTGGCCGTGAACCTTCCAGTGTGGTGCTGCCCAGGTCCCGGGAGCCTTTACGGATGATGTACTGGGCGTGGTGTTCAACCGCGCTTGCCAGTCCCGGGTCGCGGAACACTACCAGGCCCGCGCCCATGGGAACGTAGAGCTGTTTGTGGGCGTCAAAGGTGACGGAGTCGGCCTTTTCAATGCCCCTCATCAGGTGCCGGTGGGTGCGGGAGAACAGGGTTGGCCCGCCCCAGGCGGCGTCTACGTGGAAGTGGGCGCCGAATTCCCGGGCAATGTCTGCCATGGCGTCCAGGGGGTCGACATTACCGGTTTCGGTGGTGCCGGCAATGCCGCAAATGGCCATTACCCGGATTTTCTGGCGGTGCAGTTCAAGGCATTTCTCCCGCAGGGCGTCGGTGTTGATGCGGTTGTCATCATCAGTGTCGACAGGCACCAGGAAGTCACGGCCCAGGCCGAGTACATCGGCGGCTTTGCGGAGGGAGTAGTGGCCACGGCGGGAGACCAGGATGGCGGCCCCTTCGCAGCCATAATAGCGCAGTGCCCGGAACAGGCCTTCCTGGTGGATGCCGCGGAAGCTGCCTTCTGCCGGGAAGGCGTTGTTGCGTGCCACCCAGAGTGCCGTCAGGTTGGCAACGGTGCCACCAGAGCACATGGCGCCCAGGGCGTAACGGGGGTCGTGCATCCACTTGCGGTAAAAGGCACCATCCTGTTCGTAGACCAGCCGGTGAATCATGCCCAGTACCTGGCGCTCCATGGGGGTAAAAGCCTTGGAGGTTTCGGTTTTGACCAGGTTCTGGTTGAGGGCAATCATGATCTTGGACAGCGGCAGCATGAAGTAGGGCAGTGCCGATGTCATGTGGCCGATAAAGCTGGGGGACGCCGTGTGTACGGAATTGGCCACCAGTTTGTCGAGCAGGAACTGGGCCTGCTCGGAGACGAATATGGGCTTCTCGGGAATGGCATAGTCCGAGAAGTCTTTCTCGACGTCGGAAAGATCCTTTTCAACCGCAACGATGTGTTCCTGGAGGAATCCTGCCAGGTTGCGGGAGATGTTCTGGTCAATCCGGCTCAGGGTGGATTCAGGTGCCTCGGGCACGGTGAATACACGATACATGGCTTCTACTGAAGCCTGGGCGGATTTTTTCTTTCCGGTCATAGGTGCCGCGCACTATCAGTGGTCATTCGCAAAGCCTGTCCCGGGCGTTCCGTTCTCCCTGAGGGGGCGTAGTATACGGTGTCGCGAAACCATACGCTACAGCATGGCTGCCGCCAGACAGGAGGATCAGAGTATTTCCCGGTGTACGTCCAGTATGGCAGCGTCGATGCGTTCCTGTATGGCTTTTTCGATCTGGTCGAGGCGCTGGGATATCTGTTGGGAAGAATCACCGAGCGCGGCGATGGTCCAGGTGGCGCAGTCGAGGGCGTCCTGGTCGGCGGTTTCGGCGACGGCCAGGTCGGGTTCTTTGCCCCAGATGGCTTTCATGGCGGTGAAGGCTTTGCGTTTGGCTTTGAGGTCTTCGCAGGCGTAGAGCTGGAAGTGCAGGGTCAGGATGCCCACGTGTGGGGTGATGACTGGCTGCTGGGGGTTGCCTTGGTTCAGGAGTTTTCTCAGGGCTTCGGACATTTCGTTGCTTCCGGCTTTGGTGCTGGAACCGGTGGGGGATAGCTTTCCAAAACACGCTCCTTCGGCACATCCATGTGGCGCTTGGACTCCGCCATCCATGGCTCCGTACAGTTTTGGAAAGCTATCCCCCACCGGTTCGCGAGCCTTTGAGGTGGAGTCCGCCAAGTCAGGCGCCAGACATTGTCTGACCGACTTATATTTTAGCGTACTACAGGCGTTGCCCGTTTGATAATGGCAGCCGGGTTGGTGCCGGAAGGCAGATTGCCGTAGTTGAGGCCGCCGTTGTGTTCAAGTCGTGACGCGCAGAAGGCGTCGGCGACGGCGGGGGCGGAATTTCTCAGCAGCAGGGAGGCCTGCATCAGCAGGGCCAGGCGGTCCACCAGGTTGCGGGCGCGGTATTCGAAGTCGCTGATGTCGGCGAAGTCGTTCTGCAGCTGGGCCAGGAAACGGTCAAAGCGGGCATCGCTGCCCCGGGCTTCGGCGGCTTCGCTGAAGAAGGCATCCAGGGTGTCCGGCTCTTTTTGCAGGGCGCGCAAAGTGTCGAGGCACTGGACGTTGCCGCTGCCTTCCCAGATGGCGTTGACCGGTGACTCGCGCAACAGGCGGGGCATGATGCAGTCTTCCATCACACCGCTGCCGCCGATGCATTCCATGGCTTCGTAGGCGTGGTTCGGTGCGCGTTTGCAGATCCAGTATTTGCCGACGGGTGTGGCCAGCCGGGCCAGCAGGCGCTCGTGTTCCAGATGCTGGTTATCCAGTGAGCGAGCGATGCGCATGGTGTAAGCGAGAGCCGCTTCGCTTTCCAGTGCCAGGTCGGCCAGTACGTTCTGCATCAGGGGCTGGTCACTCAGGCGATTGCCGAAGGCGCTGCGGTGGTGGCAGTGGTGGCTGGCCTGGGCGAGGGCCTGGCGCATGCCGGCGGAGCTGCCGATCATGCAGTCAAAGCGGGTCATGGCGACCATTTCAATGATGGTGGGTACGCCGCGGCCTTCTTCGCCGACCATCCAGGCCAGGGCGCCGCGCAGTTCGGCTTCGCTGGAGGCGTTGGCGATGTTGCCCATCTTGTTTTTCAGGCGCTGGACCTGCCAGGGATTCTTGCTGCCATCCGGGCGCCACCGGGGCATCAGGAAGCAGGACAGGCCGCTTTTGGTCTGGGCCAGTACTAGGAAGGCGTCGCACATGGGGGCCGACACGAACCATTTATGGCCGACCAGTTCATAGGTCTGGCCCGGGCCTTCGGCGCCTATGGCATAGGCACGGGTGGTGTTGGCCCTGACATCACTGCCGCCCTGTTTTTCGGTCA
Source organism: Marinobacter sp. (assembly GCA_046260345.1). Lineage (GTDB taxonomy): Bacteria > Pseudomonadota > Gammaproteobacteria > Pseudomonadales > Oleiphilaceae > Marinobacter. The sequence goes on from JBHEPI010000007.1 coordinate 7,409, forward strand.
TCGCCATGCCGATGGTGACCGACTGTTTTTCGCTGTCCGGCAGATTGCGAGGGTCGTAGCTGTTGGCGAGGACCTTGTCTTCCCAGATGGCCGCCAGTTCCGGCTGCTTGCGGATGGACGGAATGGCAGCAAAGGTCATGGTGATGGGGCAGCAGTGGGCCGCCTCAACCTGGGAGTGCATGTAGTATTTGGCGGCCCTTGCAACGTGGGCGCCTGTTCCCGGGTTGGTCCAGGGGCTGCTGTGCAGGCCGTTTTCCATGGCGGTGGCCATGAGCTGGTGGTAAGCCGGGTGGAACTCCACCTGGTCAATCCGGTGCCCGAAGCGGTCATGGGTGTTGAACACCGGTTTGTTCTCGTTGGCACGGAAGCCCAGTTCGATGGTTTCGGCAGCACCGGCAAGGGCTCCGAACTGCTTCAGGTCACCGGTAGCGGCTGCTGCGCCTTCACGTGCCACAGCTTCCTGGAGGGCCTTGTCCTGTTCAAACAGGCTGTAATTTTCCAGGGCAGGAGGCTGATTGAAAACCTCATGGGTGGCGGCCAGGTAGCGGTCGTCACCTGCAGGGCGGGCGTTGTCCTGTGGCAGGGGCTGGCGGGCAGTCATGTTTACCTCCTGGTGCCGGTCAACCCCTGCATGCAAAAGCAAATGATGGAGTCGACCAGCGGATTATGATCGTTGTTATCTGCCTGGTTTGCGCCGCTGGCATGGGCCGGTGACAGTGGCCCCACCAGGCTTTCAGCAATGGCGCCTACAAGACAGGTGCTGCTTTGCCTGGCGTCCTGGCGAGGAAGGCTGTCTTCTCCGATACCCTCTCTGATTGCCTGCTCAAACAATTCGGCGTAAGCCCTGCGGAATTTAAGGCGCTCTTCTTCCACCTTCGGGTCTACCGGTTCGGCGATCAGTGACCACGCCATAACCGGGCCCCTGAGGGCGCGTTCTGCAAACTGCCGCAGGGCTGCTTCCAGGCGGACTACCGCGTTGCCTTCGGTGGCCAGTGCTTCGGCAACCTTGTCCACTTCCCGCTGCGTTGCGATCCTGAATATCTCCGCAAACAGGTGTTCCTTGGACTCAAAGTGCCTGTAGATGGTTCCCGTGGCGATCCCTGCGCGCGACGCGATACGGGTTATCTGTGCGTTTCGAAAGCCGCCGCTGGAGACACATTCATAGGTACATTCGATAATGCGCTTGCGGGCCTCTGCCTTGCGATTGCGCATCTTTTCCGTTTCCCGGTATGCCATGCGGGCTCCTTATAAGTAGTGAATCATTATTCATTCTTTGTGTCAATCAATTGTATTCACAGTTTGATTCATATTGTTCTTTTAAAACAGTGCTGTGGAATCCGTTACAAAAATTTACAAAAAAAGCATTCTGATGAAATAGCGTTGCAACTGAAAGCAGATTATAAAGACGCCAAGACGGGCGGGAAGGTACGCCCGCCGAGACGGAGCCACCCGCCGGAACAGGCTTGGTGAGCTCTTTGTGCTGTTTTCGTTGATGGAGGAAATCATGAGCGAATTCGACGAAGGCAATCTGGAGCAATCCGGTCGCTGGACACATGACAGCGACGATACACATTCCATTGCCGGGCGGGCACGTATCCGCGCCCAGCTGCAGCAGGACATTGAATCGTTTCTGAACCAGGGCGGCAAAATTCAGGAAGTTGATACGGCATTCCGTTCGGATTCCCCCCGAAAAGTGGATATCGCTTTCAATAATCGCTCCCTCTGAGTTTCCCGGGCCGCAGCCCCGGGCTGCGGCCTGCACTTTGTGGTTGTTTTGACGCTGGTCTCATCTCAGCGCTCTTCCTTCCTTTATGCTGCTCTTGGCAGGATAGCCGTTTCTGGGCTGTGTGAATGCTATTCATGCCGCATTTCATCTGTAAACAGGCAGCACTCATGAGTCGATTTCTCCGCTATGCAACTATGGCACTTCTTGCCATGGCAGCCGTATCAGCCGGCACGGTTGTTTATTTCAGTGATCAGTCAGCAGCATCCGGGGATCGTGCCGCCAGTGTTGATACCAGTGCCGGGGTCGGGCCTGCAGATGGCCCGGGTCAGAAGAATGAGGTGCCATCAGAACTGGTTGGCGACGCAGGTGTATCAGTGCCGGATGAGTTGCCGGCTTCATTGGAGGGAACCCGTCTGCCAGATGGCTGGGCGAGAACCGATAGCAATGGATCCCTGGTTCCTACGCCCTACTTGCGACAGTTATTCGAATATTTCCTTGCCGCGCTCGGTGAGGAGACTCTGCCCCAGTTGATCGCACGTATAGAGCAGGCGCTTGCACGCTTTGAGGAACCGGCCCGTTCCGAGGCGATGGCCATACTGGGGGATTATCTGGATTACAAACTCGCATTGGGTGATCTGGAAGCCAGCGACGGCAATTCGGCAACTCTGAGTGCCGGAGAGATGCAGCAACAAATGGCTGAAATCCGCGCCCTGCGGCGCAGCTGGATGGACGCCCGAACCGCTGATGCCTTCTTTGCCGGCGATGAGGCCTTAGATCAGTTTCAGTTAGAACAATTGCGGATACGAACGGATGAGTTGCTATCCGATAAGGAGCGGCAGCAGGCCCTGGCGCAGGCTGAGCAGGCATTGCCCGCGCCTTTGCGCGACGCGCGCCGGGAAACCCGCAAGTTCGCGGATTACCAGCAGGCACGCACAGAGTTTGCCAATGATCCGGACGCCCTGGGCGCCTGGCGTGAAGAACGTTTTGGTGAAGAGGCCTCCAGACAACTGGAAGTGGCGGAAGCCGAACAACGGGCGTGGGAACAGAAATGGCAGGCCTACACTAAGGAGCTCGCCGGGCTTGAAGAGCTGGGTGTTTCCGGCCCGGAGCGGAAAGCTGCCATTGACTCTCTCAGGGACGAATACTTCGAGGGCGCCGAAAAGCTGCGTGCCGAAGCCCTGGATTCCATCCGGTAATATTCCGGTCATCCGGCCTTGTTAGCCTGATCTTTTGCATTAGCGGCGGGCCCTGCCACCGCCGCTTGTGGGCGTGTATGATGGGTTGGGACAGGGGTCGGGACGAAACCGGTTCCGACTGCCGCCCCATTTTTCCACAGGAGGTGTTCCGTGAGCTCTTCGGCAAACCGTGTTTTCCCTGCCACCCGTCTGCGTCGTAACCGGGCAGACAGTTTTTCCCGCCGGCTGGTGCGGGAGCATCAGCTCAGTGCTGATAACCTGATTTTTCCGGTGTTCGTGCTGGAAGGCGAAGGCCAGCGGGAAGCGGTGCCATCAATGCCTGGCGTTGAGCGGCTGAGCATTGATCTGCTGGTCGAGCAGGCGGCGGAACTGGTTGATCTGGGTATTCCGGCCGTCGCCCTGTTTCCGGTTGTACCGGCGGAACACAAGAACCTGTCCGGCTCGGGCGCCTGGGATTCCGATGGCCTGGCCCAGCGTGCCGTGAGAGCTCTGAAAACAAACCACCCTGACCTGGGGATCATAACTGACGTTGCCCTGGACCCGTTCACCACCCACGGTCAGGACGGCATCATCGATAACGACGGCTATGTACTGAATGATGTCACCGTTGAGGCGCTGGTGAACCAGGCTTTGTCCCATGCGGATGCCGGTGCTGACATTGTGGCTCCGTCTGACATGATGGACGGGCGGGTGGCTGCTATCCGGGACGCCCTGGAATCCGCCGGTTATGTGAATACACGGATACTGGCCTATTCTGCAAAGTATGCATCCAGCTATTACGGGCCGTTCCGGGATGCGGTCGGCTCGGCAGGTAACCTGGGCAAGGGTAACAAGTCGACGTACCAGATGGATCCGGCCAATAGCGCTGAAGCGCTGCAGGAAGTGGCCATGGATATTGCCGAAGGCGCGGATATGGTGATGATCAAACCCGGTATGCCCTACCTGGATATTGTCTACCGGGTAAAGCACGAACTGCAGGTGCCAACGTTTGTTTACCAGGTCAGCGGTGAATACGCCATGCACATGGCGGCGGCGGAAAACGGCTGGCTTGATGGTGACGCCGTGATGATGGAAAGCCTGATGGCCATGCGCCGCGCCGGCGCCGACGCCATCCTTACCTATTTTGCCGTCAGAGCCGCGCGGCTGATTCGAAACCGCCGCACCTGACAGACCACAGTCACAATCAGGGGGCCGTGCCGGAACCCTGGCAATGGAAGCAGTGAATGATGAGTACCGATTCTGCAAACGATCTGAAAGCTGACGATACCCGGAATGTACCCGCCCCGGTGGAAGCGCCGGCTCCGGGCAACGACATCGATGTGGCGGCCCAGGAAAACTACTTCAACCGGGAGCTGAGCCAGCTACAGTTCAACTACCGTGTGCTCAAGCAGGCACTGGATACCACCCATCCGCTGATCAACCGGCTGATGTTCTGCTGTATCTTCAGCAGTAACATGGACGAGTTTTTCGAGATCCGTGTTGCAGGCCTGCGCCAGCAGATCAAGTATGGACGGGAAACCCTGGGCTCCGACGGCATGATGCCGGAACAGGTGCTGGGCGAAATCAGCCGCGTGGCACATGAATATATCCGCGAACAGTATGACATCATCAACAATGTGCTGATTCCGGAGATGGAGCAGGAGAACATACACTTTGTCCGGCGCCGGGAGTGGACGGAGGCCCAGGCAGACTGGGTGCGCCGTTATTTCGACGAGGAAATCCTGCCGGTTGTCAGCCCGATCGGTCTTGACCCGTCACACCCGTTCCCGCGTCTGGTGAACAAGAGCCTGAACTTTATTGTCGAACTTGACGGCAAAGACGCCTTTGGCCGCGAAACCGGCATGGCCATTGTGCCGGCACCACGTTCGTTGCCGCGGCTGGTGCGGCTGCCGGACGACGTCTGCAATGGCGGCGATAACCTGGTGTTTTTGTCGTCAATGATTCACGCTCATACCGACGAGTTGTTCCCTGGAATGGAAGTGAAAGGTTGCTACCAGTTTCGTCTGACCCGCAACGCCGACCTTGAACTGGAAGACGATCTTGAAGACCTGGCCTCCGCCCTGCGCGGTGAGTTACTGAGCCGGCGTTTTGGCGATGGCGTGCGCCTGGAAGTGGCGGACAATTGCCCGGAAGAGCTGGTTCATTTTCTGCTGCGTGAGTTCGGACTCACGGACCGGGACCTTTACCAGGTTCATGGTCCGGTGAACCTGACCCGCCTAATGGCAGTGGGAGGACTGGTGGACCGTCAGGACCTGACCTATTCCGGCTTTTCTCCGTCGATTCCGCGCCAGATCCGTACCAAAGAGACCATGTTCGATGCTATTCGCAAGCGTCCGTTACTGTTGTTGCATCCCTATGAAAACTTCAGCCCGGTGATTGATCTGTTGCGACAGGCCGCCAAGGATCCCCAGGTGCTGGCCATTCGCCAGACCCTGTACCGCACCGGTGCCGACTCGGAAATAGTCGAAGCCCTGATGGATGCGGCCCGGCGCGGCAAGGAAGTGACCGCCATCATTGAGCTCAGGGCACGCTTCAGCGAAGCCGAGAACCTGGAGCTGGCCAGCCGTCTGCAGGAGGCCGGGGTGATCGTGGTTTACGGTGTTGTGGGCTACAAGACCCATGCAAAGATGATCCTGATTGTGCGCAGGGAGGAGGGAAAGCTGCGCCGTTATGTGCACCTGGGCACGGGTAACTACCATGCCGGAAACGCCCGCCTGTACACTGACTACAGTTATATGACCTGCGACGAATCCATCGGCGATGATGTCAACAAGCTGTTTCAGCAGCTTACCGGCATGGGTAAAGCTCTGAAAATAAAGAAACTTTTCCATTCACCCTTTACCCTGCATACCCGCCTGCTGGGGCTGGTGGAGCGGGAAGCGGAACTGGGGGCCAAAGGGCGCATCATTTTCAAGTTCAATGCCCTGACCGAGCGAGAGCTGATCAAGGCGCTGTATCGAGCATCGCAGGCTGGTGTGAAAATTGACCTGATCATCCGCGGCATCTGCTGCCTGCGCCCGGAAGTGCCAGGGCTCTCGGAAAATATCAGGGTACGCTCCATCATTGGGCGGTTTCTGGAGCATACGCGGGTTTACTATTTCGGTAACAACGGCCGGCCGGAAGTCTACGGCTCCAGTGCCGATGGTATGGAGCGTAACCTGCTGAGCCGCGTGGAGACAGCCTTTCCCATCGAAGACCCGGTCCTGATCGCGAGAATGCGTGAGGATCTGGACACATACCTGGCCGACAATTGCCAGTCATGGGTCTTGCAGCCGGATGGTAGTTACATTCAGAATCAGCCTGCCGAAGGTGAGGCGCGCCTGGCTTCCCAACTGGTCCTGCTTGAACGCCTGACTGGAAAATAACATCACCTCGTGTCGCCGGTTGCCGAATGCGTCGGCGGCATGAGTGCTGTAATGGAGAACAAGTTGTTGAAAAAACAATGGATGGTTGCCGGTGTGGCAGTCCTGGCAGTTGGTGTGGTTGCTCCCTGGGCGGTAGGTTATGTGACAGAGCAGCAATGGCAGACCGTGACGACGGAAGTGAATGCGTCTCAGCCACTGTTCCAGCTGGAAACCGGGGATTACAACCGGGGTTATCTGGGCGCTGATTTCACCGGCACCCTTTTGGTCCAGAACCCGGATACCGGCGAAGAGCATGAGTTCGAGTATCAGGCCAGGGTAAGCCATGGAGTCACCGGCAGCCTGCTGGACTTCTCTCCTGCGGTTGGCCTGGGTTCGAAGGTTGAAGAAATTTTTCCTGATGAGCCGCCGCGACTGACTCTGGAGACACGGCTCTGGGGCACGGCGGTCGTCGAACTGACCGTGCCCGCTGTCAGTGTGATCAACGAGGAGACCGGGGAGTCTTTTGACCTTTCGGAAAGCTATGGCCGTGCGGAAATCAGCGATAATGGTTCCAGGGCAGATGTGCTGATGCTCTGGCCCGGGGCGGTAATCCGGGCCCCCGATCTTCGCATCAGTATTGAAGATTTCCGCCTTGAGCAGACCATGGAGCATTTGACCGGGGACGTCTGGCTGGGTGATGGCGAACTGTCGCTGGCCGGTTTTGAGCTGGCTGCCCGGGACCAGCCCCGGCTCAGGCTCGAAGACTTCGCAATGCACAGCGAGACCTCGACCGAAGACCGCAAGAGTATCAGCTCGGAAACCCTCGCGACTCTGGAGACGATGACGCTGGGTGATGAGAGCTTCGGCCCCCATCGAATGGCGTTCGTATTCAGCGGCCTGGATGTGCAAAGCTGGAGCGATCTGACGTCGGCACTGACCGACATGCAGACTGCTGCCGTTTCCGCATCCGGTGGCGACTCCGGTGCTGTGATGCAGCAGCAGATGGCATCCATGAACCGCATCAATCAGGCAATGCTTGGCCTTGCCGGCGAAGGCTTCTCTTTCGGCTTTCCGGAGCTGTCGTTTGCCACGCCACATGGCCCTGTTGATGGCGAGATCATGGTACAGCATCCGTCGTTGTCGGATGACGAGAAAGATCAGATGATGATGGTCATGCAGCGGCTGACGGGTAACCTGGATCTGAGCATGCCATTAGCCCTGGTGGAACAGTATCCCGAGCTGGGCATGCAGGTAGCACCGCTGATCAAGGAAGGTATGGTTGAACAGGAGGGCGACCGTCTGAGGGTACAGGGCAGCCTTGAAGATCTTGCCCTGGATATCAATGGCAACCTGATTCCGCTACCACCGCTGTTCTGATGATGCTCTGCGTTGCTGCTCTCAGACGGGCAGCAACGACTTCGCATCTCTTTACTTCTTCCCGAACTTTTCCTTCAGTGCTGCCTCGACGGCCGGGTCCACAAATTCCGATACATCTCCGCCCAGGGAGGCGATTTCCCTTATCAGGGTGGAGGAAATGTAGGACAGGTGGTTGGCGGGTGTCAGGAACACGCTTTCAACTTCCGGCGCCAGGCGGCGGTTCATGTCGGCCAACTGGAACTCGTATTCGAAGTCGGAGACGGCTCTCAGGCCACGGAGGATGACGGTGGCATCCTGTTCCCGTACGAAGTCTGCCAGCAGGTTGCTGAAGCCGGTAACGCTGACATTGGGCAGGTGGGAGGTGGCCTGGGCGACCAGGTCGCAGCGTTCTTGCAGGGTCAGCAGCGGGGACTTCTTGGGGTTGTAGGCGATGGCGACAACGACTTCGTCGAAAAGGCGGCCAGCGCGTTCGATGAGGTCGGTGTGGCCGTTGGTGATTGGGTCAAATGTACCCGGGTAGATGACTTTTGGCATTCGGAGCTCCTTTTCACCGGAAGCCTACAGGATAGCAGCCTTACCCGTGAACCTCACGCGGCGTCCCGGACCCAAGTCATAGACCGAACACCACCGAAGCCAAAAGAGTTACCGAATAAACAGCTTGTATACCATCTTGTGGGCAGTCGTACCGTGCGGCGCGTACACAAACTTGCCACTGTTGAACTTCTGCTTGCTGAAAATCGCCCGATGATGGGAGAAGGTCAGGAAACCTTCCTTGCCATGGTAGTGGCCCATCCCGGAGTCACCCACACCACCAAACGGCAGATCATCCTGAGCAACATGCATCAGCGCATCGTTGATGCACATGCCCCCGGAATGGGTGTTGTCCACCACATGTTCCTGCATCGCTTTGTCATAGCCGAAGAAATACAGCGCCAGCGGCCGCGGCCGGTCATTTATATAGTGGATGGCTTCATCCAGCCTGCCATAGCTGACCACCGGCAGAATCGGCCCGAAAATCTCATCCTGCATGATCTTCATATCCGGCGTGGTATTCAGCGCCAGCGTAATCGGCATCTTGCGGGTACCGTCCTTCATGTTTTCCCGGGCCGGGTTGATTTCAATCAGCTTCGCGCCTTTCTCACGGGCATCCTCAAGATAACCCTGCAGCCGGTCGTACTGGCGCTCATTGATGATGGCCGTGTAATCGTCATTGTCCCGCAGGCTCGGGTACATAGTCGCAAACTGATTGCGGTACTCATCCACAAACGCCTGCACCCGGTCCGCCGGGCAAAGCACATAGTCCGGCGCTACACAGGTCTGGCCCGCATTCAGAGCCTTACCGAAGGCAATGCGCTGGGCGGCATCTTCCATGGGAACATCCGGGGACACAATGGCCGGCGACTTGCCGCCCAGCTCCAGGGTGACCGGTGTCAGGTTCTCGGCGGCAGCACGCATCACCAGCCTGCCCACTGACGTAGAACCAGTGAACAGCAGGTGGTCGAAGGGCCGGCTGGAGAAGTCCGCCGCCACGTCGGCCTCACCGTTGATCACACTGACCAGGTCCTCGGGGAATGCCGACTCTACGATTTCCTTGAACAGGGCAGAGGTGTGAGGCGTGTACTCGGACATCTTGATCATGGTGCGGTTGCCTGCAGCCAGTGACGCCACCAACGGTCCGACCGCAAGGTAAAGCGGATAGTTCCAGGGCACGATAACACCCACCACACCCTTGGGCTGGTAGTGAACCCGGTTGCTGGCGGGCTGGAACAGCACCGACACATGCCGTTTGGACGGCTTCATCCAGCCCCCGAGGTTTTTCAGGGCGTAATTGATGCCCTGGATAGATGGCATCACCTCGGCAATCAGGGACTCGTCTTTCGAGCGGCAACTGAAATCCCGGTCGATGGCCTCCAGCAAGCGGTCCTGGTTGGTCATCAGCACTCGTTTCAGGCGTTTCAGGTTGTCCTGGCGCTCAGTCAGTGAAGGCATCGGATTATTGCGGAACGCCTTTTTCTGATCGTCAAATACCCGGTGGGTATGCTGGATATGCTTTTTGCTCTCGGTGAGCTGGACAACGGTGGCAGCCATATCGTTTTCTCCTCGCGGCACCGGGCTTGTGGCCGGGCCGAAAATCGTGCTGGTGAAAAAGTATTCAGTTTGCGCTTGGGGGTATTATTAGAGTATATACTCTAGTGAGTCAAGGTGACCGGGTGGCGGATCGGGCCATCCTATATACAACAATGCATTACAGAGCCTATGAAAACCCGAGACAAGATTCTTCTTTCCAGCCTGGAGCTGTTTAACGAACGGGGTGAGCGCAATATCACGACCAATCATATCGCCGGTCACCTGGCGATATCGCCAGGCAACCTTTATTACCACTTCCGAAACAAGTCCGACATCATTTACGAGATCTTTCTCGAGTATGAAAAACTGGTGGACTTCTATCTGGATATTCCGAAAGACCGGCCCATAACTCTGGAGGACCTGACGTTTTACCTCGAGTCAGTGTTTGACGGGCTCTGGAGCTACCGCTTCTTCCACCGGGACCTGGAATACCTGCTCGACAGCGACCGACGCCTGCGCCAGGACTATCGTGAATTTACCAACCGCTGCCTGTTGGCGATCAGCAGGATTTTCGAAAAGCTTGCGGAGGCAGGGATTGTCCAGCCCCAGCCCGACGAGATGCGTTCGGCAATGTCTCTGAACGTCTGGCTGGTAATTACCAACTGGATGGCATTCCTGAAAACCGCCCATGCCCTGGAGGGGTCGGCCAGCCTGACCCTGAATGAACTGAAGCAGGGCATCTATCAGGTGCTGACGCTGGAAATTCCCTACCTGACTCCGGAATACCGCGAGCAGGTGATGGCTTTACGGGAAAAATATCGCCCGCGTCTGCCCGACGCTGCAGGGGCGCATGGTGAAGCACCTAGGAAGGAATGTTGATTGTGGAACTTTTGATCAGTTGACGTGTCTTTAACAATGACATCGGAAATTCGGACATTCACGGTGTCTCCTGAGTGAGTTCTCAGGTTTTAGCACGTCGCAAACCCTGACGTTTCACCGGCCTGTAACTGCAGGCCGGTTTTTTTGGGCCGGAATGCAGTAGTTACAGGGCTTCCGGTGTTTCTTCCTCAAGCCATCGGGTAAGCGCAGCCCGCACTTCCTCGACACCCCGCTTCGAGCTGGCAGAGAACATGACCAGATGGTGCAGGCACCCGATACCTTCCAGCTTCTTCGCGATATTCAGCATCGCCGTTTTAGCCTGACCAAACTTCAGTTTGTCGGCTTTCGTGGCCAGAATCATCAGCGGCAGCTTGTTATGTTCACACCATTCCACCATCATTTGGTCGAATTCGGTCAGTGGATGCCGGATATCCATTACCAGAACCAGCCCGCGCAAGCAGCGACGGTCATTCAGGTAATGTCCGAGATGTTTCTGCCAGTCGTCTTTCATGTCCCGGGAAACCTTGGCGTAGCCATATCCGGGCAAGTCCACCAGCCGGCAGTTTTCCCGGTTGAGGGAGAAGAAATTGATCAGGCGGGTGCGCCCCGGCGTTTTACTGGTCCGCGCCAGCTTGCCATTGGTGGTAATGCAGTTGATGGCACTGGACTTACCGGCATTGGAACGGCCGGCAAAGGCGACTTCCGCACCATGGTCCGGAGGGCATTCCTCCAGGCGAGAAGCGCTGATCAGAAACCGGGCACTGTTGAAAGAGATGCTTTTTTGAGTCAGGTCAGATGACACGGGTGTTGATATTCCTATTGGATTTCAGTTATCAGGGATTAATGTATAATGCTACACCAAATCCGGGCAGCTCGCTTAGCGTTGCTGCTTAACAGCCCCGGTTTGTGCCTTTCAGGCCCGTGCCTGCCGGCTGCATAACGAAGAATACTTTTGGATGAGAGAAGCGGAGCGAGCATGAAAAAACTGATCGCAGGAGTTGTTCTCGGTGTTGGCCTCACAGCGATGGCGCACGGGGCAGGAGATCCTGAAGCAGGCGAAGAAAATGCAGCGGTTTGTGCAGGCTGTCATGGTGAAGGTGGGGCAAAGCCGGTAATGGCTGTTTACCCCAAGCTTTCCGGTATCGGTGAGAAGTATCTTTATCAGCAACTGGTACTGATCAAGGACAAGGATCGTGAAATTGCAGAGATGGCCGGTCTGCTGGATGATATGTCCGACCAGGATCTGCAGGATCTTGCCGCGTATTTCAATGAGCAGGACATCACTGTTGCCCAGGCCGACCCTGACCTGGTGGATGAAGGTAGGGCGATTTACCGGGGTGGTAATATGGCCTCTGGTGTACCCTCATGCGCCGGTTGTCACAACCCCCGTGGCACCGGTAACGAGCCTGCAGGTTATCCCAGGCTCAGTGGTCAGACCGCAGAGTATGTCGAGAAGCAGCTCAAGGAATACCGTGACGGCGAGCGTGCAGGTGGCCAGAACGCGTCCATCATGATGGATGTTGCCGCCAAGCTGACCGACGCCGAGATCGAAGCAGTCGCCAGTTATGTATCGGGTCTCAACTGACCGATTATGGCTGTATCAAAACCCCGCTGCTGGCGGGGTTTTTTGTTTGCCCGGCGAAGCCGGCAAACCCGGCCACCTGAAAGAAGGTGGCGTCACCCCGACTGAGGGGAAGACAATCCGACTGGCAAGGGCGTCACTGGCCAACGGTGGGGTCTGAAGGAAGCCATAGGACGTTGACGGTACACAACG
>JBHEPI010000018.1:0-33360 GCA_046260345.1 Marinobacter sp.
CCCGCCGCTACCACTTACAGTCCGCTCTGCGCGGTGCTTCTGACAGTCCATTCGATGAACGTCTCTGATTTTTACTTTGATCTGCCGGATGAACTGATCGCCCGGTACCCACTCGAAGAGCGCAGCGCGTCACGCCTGCTGAGCCTCGATGGCCCTTCCGGTGCCGTTTCCCATCGACAGTTTTCCGATCTGACGGATCTTCTTCAGCCTGGCGACTTGTTGGTGTTTAATAACACCCGCGTTATACCGGCAAGGCTGTTTGCGAAAAAAGAGACCGGGGGCCAGGTGGAAGTATTGGTGGAAAGACTGCTGGGCGAGCATGAGTTACTCGCCCATGTAAAGGCATCCAAGGCGCTGAAACCGGGGCAGCGGATTATGCTCGAAGACGGCACGCCCATACTGATGAAACAGCGTGAGGGGGCCCTGTTTCACCTGATTTGTGAAAGCAGCGAACCGTTACTGGACCTTCTTGAACGCATCGGGCATATGCCTTTGCCGCCCTATGTGGACCGCCCTGACGAGGCGAAGGATCGGGAGCGCTACCAGACCGTCTATGCCAAAGAGGCAGGCGCTGTTGCCGCCCCGACAGCGGGCCTGCATTTTGATGACCGGATGTTTGCGGAACTCGAGGCCAGAGGTGTTGAAAGTACCTTTGTGACCCTGCATGTCGGGGCGGGTACGTTTCAGCCTGTTCGCGTAGACCGGATAGAAAACCACGTGATGCACAGTGAAGTCGCTCATGTGCCGCAGGAGACGGTTGATGCGGTAAACGCCGCGCGGGCCAGAAGTGGCCGGGTGGTGGCAGTGGGAACAACTTCGGTGCGATCACTTGAATCGGCCAGCGGGGGCGGGACACTGAGTGCGTTCAGGGGCGAAACGGATATCTTTATTTATCCCGGTTACCGTTTTCAGACCGTCGACGCGATGGTGACCAATTTTCATCTGCCGGAGTCAACGCTTATCATGCTGATCAGCGCATTTGCGGGCCATCAGAATGTGATGTCTGCTTACCGCGATGCGGTTGCGGAAGGGTATCGCTTCTTTAGTTACGGTGATGCCATGTTCATTACCGGGCAGGAGGCAAGCCTGGGAGCCCTCAAATCCTCTGCCGGGCACACGCGCCCGGAATCCGGAGAACCGTCATGAGTGATCAGTGTTTTATGTCCTTTGAAAAGCTGGGCGAGGACGGCCGCGCGCGGCGAGGTCGCCTGACCTTTCCCAGAGGAACAGTGGAAACGCCCGCTTTCATGCCCGTGGGAACCTACGGCACCGTCAAGGGCATGCTGCCCAGGGATATCAAGGATATTGGTGCAGAGATCATTCTGGGTAATACCTTCCATCTGATGCTCCGGCCAGGAACCGAGGTGGTGAAAGCCCATGGCGATCTGCATGACTTTACCCAGTGGCATGGTCCGATCCTGACCGACTCCGGCGGTTTCCAGGTGTTCAGCCTCGGGGAGATGCGCAAGATTACCGAAGCGGGAGTGACCTTCCGGTCTCCCGTGGACGGTTCACCGGTGGAGCTTTCACCGGAAATCGCCATGCAGGTACAGCGTGACCTGGGTTCGGATATCGTGATGATTTTTGACGAGTGCACGCCTTACCCCGCCACGGAAAAGCAGGCCAGTGAATCCATGGAACTTTCGCTGCGCTGGGCTGAGCGCAGCAAAGAGGCGCACGCGGGTAACCCGGCTGCGTTGTTCGGTATAGTGCAGGGCGGTATGTACGAGTCCCTCAGGGAGCGTTCACTTCAGGGCCTTACAGATATCGGTTTCGATGGCTACGCCATTGGCGGGCTGTCTGTAGGCGAACCCAAAGAGGATATGATCCGTATTCTTGACCACCTGCCACCGAAAATGCCGGAAGACCGGCCCCGTTACCTGATGGGGGTTGGCCGTCCTGAAGACCTGGTGGAGGCGGTTCGCCGGGGTGTGGACATGTTCGATTGCGTGATGCCGACCCGCAATGCCCGCAACGGCTATCTGTTTACCTCTAGCGGTATCGTCAAGATCCGGAATGCGCGACATCGCCACGACACTTCCCCGCTTGACAGTGAATGCGACTGTTACACCTGTGAGAATTTCTCGAGAAGTTATCTGTATCATCTGGATAAATGTGGAGAAATGCTCGGCTCGCAACTCAACACAATTCACAATCTGCGGTACTACCAGAACGTGATGGCTGGATTGCGTGGCGCAATTGAAGCAGGTACATTGTCGGACTTTATTAGCGACTTCTACGCCCGCCGGGGTGAAACCGTGCCGCCAATGGCGCAATAACCGCGGGGCGTGCCGGTTCTTAATTTTTTATCAAACGGAGATTATCGAATGAAATCAATCAAGTTACTTGTTGCTGCACTCTTTGCTGCGATGCCAACGCTGGCCCTGGCACAGGATCCCGGTGCCGGTGGTATGGGTGTGATGGGGCAGGTGATCTTCTTCGCCGGCTTTATCCTGATTTTCTACTTTCTGATCTGGCGCCCTCAGTCCAAGCGTGCAAAAGAGCACAAAGCGTTGATGGCCGGCCTGGATAAAGGTGATGAAGTGGTTACTTCAGGCGGCGTAGCCGGCAAGATCACCAAGGTTGCCGACGATTTTATCGTGGTCGAGATTGCCGATAACGTTGAAGTCAAGGTTCAGAAAGTTGCTGTTGCAGCTGCACTTCCGAAAGGAACTCTGAAGGACATCTGATCGAATGGTTTTCGACTCAGGTCTGAATTTGCCAAGCTGAAACATCACAGCCGGCCTGTCGGCCGGCTCAAAGGGACCCCATGCTGAACAAGTATCCACTCTGGAAAAACCTGGTCATCCTGATTGCTCTGGCGATCGGGTTTATCTATGCCTTGCCCAACGTATTTCCTGACGACTACGCCGTGCAGATCACCGGCGCCCGAAGCAGCACTGATGTTGATCAGAGAATTCTGGAGCGGGCCGTTGACGCGCTCGAAGCCGAGGGCATAGAGATTAAGGCCTCCGAGATGCAGGACCGGGATGCGCTGATCCGTCTCACCGGCGCTGAAGACCAGTTAAAGGCAAGGCCGATTGTTCAGGATGCGCTTGGACGTGATTATCTGGTGGCACTGAATATGTCTCCTTCCACCCCGGATTGGCTGAAAAGCCTGGGGGCCGGGCCCATGAAGCTGGGCCTGGATCTTCGAGGTGGTGTTCACTTCCTGCTGGAGGTGGATATGGAAACGGCGGTTGAGCAGCGCCTGGAGTCGATGTCGAGCCAGATCAAGCGGGAACTCCGGGATGAGCGCGTGCGTTATCGCGGTGGGGATGTTGAAGGCGATCGTTCCATTTCTCTTATCTTCCGCGATGAAGATTCCCGCAGTGAAGCCTTCAGCCTGGTCCGCGACGAGTATGACGAGTTCACCATGGACGAAGAGCAGGGTGAGGACGGCGAGTACCGCCTGGTCCTTACCCTGTCGGAATCGGAAATCCAGTCAATCCAGGACTACGCCATCGAACAGAACCTGACCACCATACGCAATCGTGTCAACGAACTCGGGGTGGCGGAACCGCTTGTACAGCGTCAGGGCGCGGACCGGATTATCGTCGAGCTGCCAGGTGTCCAGGATACCGCAGCCGCAAAACGCGTGCTTGGTGCTACCGCCAATCTGGAATTCCGCCTTGAGGCCCGGCAGGACGAGTCCACCGCCAACACTGAAAAGTTCGAGTTTCGTGACGAGCCCAATCGCGATGCCCGCCTCGAGCGTGACGTGATTGTCACCGGTGACAACGTTTCCAATGCTCAGCAGGCGTTCGACGAAAACGGCACGCCCCAGGTTAATATCAGCATGGATTCGGTAGGTGGTGACCTGATGAATCGGTCAACTCGGAATGCCATTGGCCGCCGCATGGCGGTGCTGTTTATCGAGTACCGCACAGAAACGGAAGAAGTGGTCGAGGATGGTGAAACCAAAACCGTCGACAATCGGGTGGTCGAGAAAGGCATTATCAGTCTCGCCACTATCCAGTCAGCACTGGGAAGCAGTTTTCGAATAACCGGCCTGGATTCGATCCCCGAAGCATCGGAACTGGCCCTTTTGCTGAGAGCGGGCTCTCTGGCGGCACCGATGTATTTCGTTCAGGAGCGGACCATCGGCCCGAGCCTGGGCCAGAAAAACATTGATGCCGGCATGATGTCCGTGTTGCTGGGTTTTGTGCTTGTGCTGGCTTATATGGCGGTTTATTACCGTGGCTTTGGCGTGATTGCGAACATCGCCCTGACACTTAACCTGACACTGCTGGTTGCCTGCATGTCGATTCTGTCAGCAACACTGACACTACCAGGTATTGCCGGTATTGTGCTGACAGTAGGCATAGCGGTCGACGCCAACGTGTTGATCTTCGAGCGCATAAGGGAAGAATTGAAGGCTGGGATACCACCCCAGTCGGCCATTAATGCCGGTTACTCCCGGGCCTTTGTATCAATTTTCGATGCCAATATAACCACCTTGCTGGTTGCGGTGATCCTGTTTGCCATGGGCTCCGGCCCGGTGAAAGGGTTCGCGGTAACGCTGTCGATCGGTATTCTCACGTCGATGTTCACAGGGCTGATGGTCAGTCGCAGCATCGTAAATCTCGTATACGGCGGTCGAAAGATCGAAAAGCTGTCGATCGGAGGGAAGCTGGCCAATGTCTGAATCTGAGAAGAAACCAATTGATTTCATGGGCTTTCGGAAGATCGCTTCCGTTCTTTCCATTGCCCTGGTGGTCATTGCGATTGCGCTGCTGGCGACGCGTGGCCTGAATCTCGGGCTTGATTTTACCGGTGGTACGTCGGTAGAGCTTGAATATCAGGAAGCTCCGGCTCTGGGCGATGTTCGTGAAACGCTTGAAAGTGCAGGATACGAGCAGTTTGTGGTGCAGAATTTCGGTTCCGATACCACGGTGCTGGTGCGCATGGCCGAGTCAGGCAACGATCAGTTGGCTGCAGATGTAATGCAGGCCCTGGAAGCTTCGGGTGACGAGCTCCAGCTTGTCAGTTCCGAGTTCGTTGGCTCCCAGGTGGGTGACGAACTGAAAGAAGACAGCGGTCTGGGGATGCTGATTGCTCTGGCCGTGGTGCTGATCTATGTGGGCATGCGCTTCCAGTTCAAGTTCGGTATTGCGTCGGTTGTGCCGCTGGCCCACGACGTCATCATCGTGCTTGGTGTATTTTCCCTGTTCCAGTGGACGTTTGACCTGAGTGTGCTGGCAGCGCTGCTGGCGGTTATCGGCTACTCCCTCAACGACACCATCGTTGTGGCGGACCGGATACGCGAGAACTTCCGCAAGATGCGGGAGGGAGACTCCGAGCACGTTATCAATGAGTCGATCCATCAGACCATCAGCCGGACCATCAACACATCCGGTACCACGCTTGTGGTTCTTCTGGCGCTGTATTTCCTCGGCGGCGAGGCTATCAACAACTTTGCGGTGGCATTGATTATCGGCGTGGTGGTGGGCACCTACTCATCCATTTACGTCGCTGCCAACATGCTGGTTGCCCTGGGTGTTGCCCGTGAAGATCTGATTGTGCCACCCAAGGAGGGTCTGGCGGGGCAGGAAGAGGAAGAAGAGCAGCCGCCTGAGTGGCTGAACCGGATGTAAGCCGGTCGGTCATGAAAAAAGCCGCAACCCCCTGAGGTGTTGCGGCTTTTTTTGCCCGGCCAGTTTAGCGTGGCAGGCGGCCCCGGAAGGGGTGAAGGGTTTTCAGTACTTCCCGGAACAACTTCGGGTTGGCAACAATAAGCTGCTTCGCCTTCTCCGTTGACGGGTTGCCAGAGAAGTCGCCGGTCAGGGCGCCGGATTCCAGTGCCAGGGTAACGCCGATGGCAAGATCTGCTGGCTCCGGGCGAAAGATAACCGCAGCGTCCAGGTGGCCGGAAGAGACCCGGGCAATATCCAGTGCAACGCAACCAGCAGTGCGGAACATGCTGCAGTCGCGGGCCAGAAGGGAGGCCATTTCGCCCCACATCAGCGGGTCATCACCATGCCGGGTCTGGTCCAGAAGGTTGCTGACCACGGCCGCGCGGTCGGCATGCCTGACTTCGCTGGTGCGCACGCGCCGGCTGTTCAGGGCAGCGCCATGGCCACGGCTGGCAGAGTATTCTTCGCCGGTGATCGGGTTGATCAGCAGCAGATTCTCGGTGCGGTTGTTCTTTTTCTGCAGCAGTGCCAGCGCGAAATCAGGAATACCACGCAAAAAGTTCTCACGCCCGAGCACCGGAAATATGTGCCAGCTCTTGTCATTGCCGTCGGCATCCGCTTCGTTAAGCGGTGCAATCACGTGGTCTTTGTAGGCCTTTTCGAGCTGTTCGGAAAAATTGTCGTAAACCGACTGCTCGACGCGCTCCAGTTGCTTGCGGCGGTCCTCGCTGTCGCCATTGGGTTCCTGGCGTTCGAAGTGTGCTTTCAGATAGTCGGACCCCTGACGCGCTACGCGCAGGGCCATTTTAATAGCTGGTTGCATCTGAGTGTTCATTATCCGGGTGTGTGAAGGCCGCATAGCATATCAAAAACAAGCGCTGCTTGTACGTTTTTCGACTCCGCAATGTCACTGATGGCGCTGTATCGGGGCTTTTCCGGAGAGGCAGGGGATTGGTGAAATCTGGTATCATGCGCGCCTTTCCGGAATTCTGAAGAGATACGAGCGTCATGCACAAGTCAGCGATGCCCCAGGAGGGCACAGACACCTTTAACGACCAGATCCGAATCGTTCTGGTTGAAACTTCCCATTCCGGCAATATCGGAGCCGTTGCGAGGGCCATGAAAAATATGGCGTTGGGTAGTCTGTGGCTGGTTAACCCGGCGTCATTCCCGGATGAAACCTCGTACGCCCGCGCTGCGGGCGCCTCGGATGTACTGGATAATGCGCGGGTTGTCGCTTCGCTTGATGAAGCGATTGCCGACTGCGTCTGTGTTATGGGCACCAGTGCCCGTGGCCGCAAGGTGCCCTGGCCGGTTATTGCACCTCCGGATGCTGCAGAAAAGGCAGCGGAGCATTCCGGTGCCGGGCCGGTAGCCCTGGTATTCGGCCGCGAGAATCATGGTCTGAGTAATGAAGAGTTGCAGCGCTGCCACTTCCATATCCATATTCCGTCAAATCCTGACTACAGCTCCCTGAATCTTTCCATGGCGGTTCAGGTGATGTGTTATGAATTACGCATGCATTATCTGCGCGGGCTTGAAGGGGGCGACGGCAGCCCATATCTCAAGCCCATGGCGGCGCCCGGTGACCCGGGCTGGGATGTGCCTCCGGCACCGGTCCGGGATGTCGAGGGCTTCTTCGAGCACCTTGAGCAGGTGCTGGTGGATGTTGATTTCCATCGTCGCGAGAAGCCCGGGCTGCTGATGACGCGGTTGCGTCGTCTGTTCCAGAGAGCGAAACTGGATCAGACGGAAATCAGCATCCTTCGGGGCGTCCTGACCGCTGTGCAGAAAACGGCTGATGCGGACAATCCCGGATCAAAAACTTCAAAGGCTGGCTCCACAGCCGGTGAACAGGAATAGGGTTATGTTTGAACGATTAAGGGAAGACGTGAACAGTGTGTTTCATCGTGATCCCGCAGCTCGCAATACGTTTGAGGTTCTGACCAACTATCCCGGGCTTCACGCGCTCCTGTGTCACCGGTTTACCCACTGGCTATGGAATCTCGGGCTGAAGTGGCTGGCCCGTACCTTCTCGACTCTTGCCCGATGGCTGACGGGGATCGAGATCCATCCCGGCGCGACCATTGGCCGGCGCTTTTTCATTGACCATGGTATGGGGGTGGTCATTGGTGAAACAACGGTGATTGGTGACGATGTGACCCTTTACCAGGGTGTAACCCTGGGTGGCACCAGCTGGAACAAGGGCAAGCGGCATCCCACGCTGGGTGATGGTGTTGTAGTGGGAGCCGGTGCGAAGATTCTCGGGCCATTCGAGGTTGGGGCCGGCGCGAAAATCGGCTCCAACTCGGTAGTCACCAAGGCGGTTCCGGAGGGGGCTACCGTGGTTGGTATTCCCGGCCGTGTGGTGGTCAAACGTAAGGATGAAGACAGCGTTCGCCGCAAGGAAATGGAAGAGCGCATGGGGTTCGATGCCTATGGTGTGACGGAAGAGATGCCGGATCCCGTTGCCCGCGCCATGCGCAGCCTGCTGGATCACATGCATGCGGTGGATGATCGCATCGAGAATATGTGCCAGGCGCTGAGAAAGGTGAACAGCGAATATCAGAACGGAGAACTGCCGCCATTGCACGAAGAGGATTTTGACTGCGTGCGGGACGATGAGCCCACCCAGCGGTGAATACTTGACTAAAATGGTAGGTCAATTCATACTCGGCTCTGTTAAAGCCTAATCAATCCCTGACCGGGGCTGAAGTTATGAGACTGACTACCAAAGGCCGCTACGCGGTGACGGCTATGCTGGATCTGGCCCTCCACGGGGACCAGGGTCCGGTCAGTCTGGCAGATATTTCTGGCCGGCAGGGGATTTCCCTCTCGTATCTCGAGCAGTTGTTTTCCCGTCTCCGCCGTCACAAGCTGGTGACCAGTATACGCGGGCCCGGCGGTGGCTACCGGCTGAGCCGCGAACCCGATGCCGTCTTTATCGCGGAAGTCGTGGATGCGGTCAGCGAATCCCTGGATACCACCCGGTGCGCTAATAAGGGTGATTGCCAGAATGGCGAGAAATGCCTGACCCACCATCTGTGGTCTGATCTAAGTGAGCAGATCCATCAGTTTCTGAGCGACATCAGCCTCGGAGACCTGATGAGGAAGCGGGAGATCCAGGTGGTTGCCAGTCGGCAGAACAGGCGCCATTCCGAAGGCGATTCACAGACGATTAACACCGAGCGCCTCACGGATCAGGCGCCGGCCTGAACGAAGCTCCTGAAAATCCTATGAAAAAGCCTGTCTACATGGACTATGCGGCAACAACGCCCGTAGATCCCGTTGTCGCCGAAGAAATGTGCAAATACCTCACGCTCGATGGTGTTTTCGGTAATCCCGCTTCCCGTACCCATGCCTATGGCTGGCAGGCTGAGGCAGCCGTTGAGGGAGCCCGTCGGCAGGTCGCAGGTCTCATTCATGCCGATCCACGGGAAATTGTCTGGACATCCGGCGCCACGGAATCCGATAACCTGGCCATAAAGGGCGCAGTGGCCGGTCGTGACAACCCCCATATTGTTACCTCTGTCGTTGAGCACAAGGCGGTTCTGGATACCTGTAAATGGCTGGAACAGCAGGGTGTCAGCATCACCTGGCTCCAGCCGGGGAGTGATGGGCGTATTGCACCGGATCAGGTGGCAAGCGCACTCCGTGATAATACGGTGCTGGTAAGCCTGATGATGGTGAATAACGAGCTGGGCTGTCAGACTGACATCGCTGCGATCGGCACCCTGTTGCGCGAGCGCGGCGTACTCTTTCACGTGGATGCGGCCCAGGCAGCCGGTAAAACCGAAGTGGATGTCAGCACTGCGCCGGTTGATCTGCTTTCCTTGTCTGCCCACAAGGTATATGGCCCGAAAGGTATTGGGGCGCTTTATGTCCGCCGCTCGCCGGATGTCCGGATCGAGGCCCAGATTCACGGTGGCGGTCACGAGCGGGGAATGCGTTCTGGTACCTTGCCAACACACCAGATTGTGGGCATGGGCAAGGCATTCGACCTCGCAAGTGAGCAGCTCGAGCAGGAAAGGGACATGCTGGAGGGGCTTCGTAGTCGTTTGTTGAAGGGCCTTGATGGTCTTGAAGGTGTGGTACTTAACGGTAGCGACCAGTACCGTGTGCCGGGTATCGTTAATCTGTCGTTTGCAGGTGTAGATGCCGAGTCGCTGATGCTCGGGTTGAGGGAGTTGGCTGTGTCATCCGGCTCTGCCTGCGCCTCGGCGACCATCGAGCCGTCATTTGTACTAAAAGGCATCGGGCTGGATGATGAGCAGGCTCACCGGGCCCTCCGGTTTTCTTTCGGACGCTTTTCCACGCCGGAGGAGGTCGACTTCGCAGCGGCGCAAATCGTTGACGTTGTTACCCGTCTCCGTTCAGTGCGGTAGGCAGTTGCCTCCCGACTGCGTATAATCCCAACCCTGAAATTTTTCTGAACCTGAATGGAGACAGATCATGGCAAACGAGCGCACGCTCTCGATTATCAAGCCCGACGCAGTTGCAAAAAATGTGATCGGCGAGATTGACACCCGTTTTGAGAAGGCGGGCCTGACCATTGTTGCCGCGAAGATGATGCATCTGACCCAGGAGCAGGCGGAAGGCTTCTACGCTGAGCACAAGGAGCGCCCGTTTTTCAATGATCTGGTTGCGTTCATGACGTCCGGTCCGGTCGTGGTTCAGGTTCTGGAAGGCGAAGGTGCTATCCTGAAGAATCGTGACCTGATGGGTGCGACCAACCCCAAGGAAGCCGAAGCTGGCACCATCCGCGCTGATTTCGCATCGTCCATCGATGCCAACGCCGTTCACGGTTCAGATTCCGCTGCTTCAGCAGAGCGTGAAATCGCGTACTTTTTCAATGACAGCGAGATCTGCCCCCGCGGTTGATCATGCTGTCCCGGGCCGGACGCAGTTGCGGCCCGGATTGGTTATCTGATCGAGGTTATTAAATGACAGCTGTTGCTGAGAAAACCAACCTTCTGGGAATGCCGAAGGCCAAAATGGAGGCTTTCTTCGAATCCCTGGGGGAGAAGCGTTTCCGCGCAACACAAGTGTTGCAGTGGATTCATCAGCGAGGTGCTGATGACTTCGATCAAATGACCAATATGAGCAAGGTGCTGCGGGAAAAGCTGAAGGAAGTCGCCGAGATTCGCGGGCCTGAAGTGGTATACGATGAATCGTCGAAGGATGGCACCCGCAAATGGGTCATGCGCATGGATAACGGCAACAGTGTCGAAACCGTGCTGATTCCTGACGGTGAGCGCGGCACCCTGTGTGTTTCTTCCCAGATAGGCTGCAGCCTGGACTGCACATTCTGTTCCACCGGTAAGCGTGGTTTTAACCGCAACCTCACCGCGGCCGAGATTATCGGCCAGGTATGGGTGGCCCGCAAAGCCTTCATGCCGTTTGAGCCCGGCCCGGATCGCCCGATTACCAATGTGGTGATGATGGGTATGGGGGAGCCGCTGCTGAACTTCGATAACGTGGTCGACGCCATGAATCTGATGATGGAGGACCTGGCTTACGGGATCTCCAAACGGCGTGTCACCGTTAGCACTTCCGGTGTGGTTCCGGCAATAGATCGTCTGGGTGAGGTTACGGATGTTTCACTGGCCATTTCGCTTCATGCCCCCAATGATGAATTGCGTAACCAATTGGTACCGCTGAATAAAAAGTACCCAATTGCGGAATTACTGGCGGCAACAAGGCGCTATCTGGCGCGTCTGCCAGACAAGCGAAAGGCCACCATCGAGTATACGGTGATTGAAGGCGTGAACGACCAGCCGGAGCATGCGCGGGAGCTGGCGGTGGTGTTGCGGGGGCTGCCCTGCAAGATCAACCTGATACCATTCAATCCGTTTCCGGAGAGCGATTTCCGGCGGCCGAGCATGAATGCGACCCGTCGTTTCCAGGCGGTCCTGAACGAGGCAGGCTATATTGCAACCGTAAGGACCACCCGAGGGGATGATATTGATGCCGCGTGCGGACAACTTGTTGGCCGGGTAGAAGACCGGACCAGGAGGAGCCAGCGCTATATACAGGTGCACCAGGTCAGTCCATGAATCCGGGTGAGGCACTCACCCCCGAATACGAGAGGAATCGCCAACTGTGACATCTGAACCAGTGACTAAGGTACGGGCTGTATTTGCCATGGTATTGCTGGCATCGCTGGTCACAGGCTGTGTGACCAACACCGATAGCCGGTTCGCCCGGGAAGCTGATCGCGACAAGGCGGTCAAGAACTACGTTGAGTTGGCAACGGCTTATATCGGTCAGGACAATACAGATCGGGCGCGGAATCACCTCGACCGTGCCCTGGAGCTTGACCCGGACAACCCGGGTGCCCTGGCCGCCATGGGCATGGTCTATCAATCGGAAGGCGAGCCGGAACTGGCAGAGCGGTCATTCAAGGATTCCCTGAGCAGTGATTCGGACTACACGCGTGGGCGGGTCTACTATGGCGCCTTTCTCTACAGTGAACGTCGGTTTGAAGATGCCCGGGACCAGTTCCTCGCGGCGTCCAGAGATACGGGTTACGGTGAGAGAGCATCGGTATTCTTCAATCTCGGGCTGACCGAGGAGCGGGTGGATAATCTTGAAGGCGCAATCACGGCCTATCGTCGTGCCGTCGAGTTGTCCCGTGGTGACGCCAGGTCACTGCTAGCTTTATCACGCACACTGGTAGAGTCGGGTGACTATCAGGCGGCGTCCCGCCAATACAGCCGCCTTATGACCCTGATGCAGCAGAACAGGAACCTTCGCCATTCACCGGAAAGCCTTTATACCGGAATTCGTATTGCTAACCATTTCGGTGACCGGGATCGGGCATCAAGTCTCGGATTGCAGCTGAAGAACAACTTTCCGAACTCTGTCGAATATCAACAATACAGGGTGATGACGTCAAATGGACAGTGATGACACACAACAGCCAGTGGTGAGTGAGCCCGCGGGCCAGCAACTCAGGCGCGCGCGGGAGCAGAAGGGGCTGAGTGTTTCGGCCGTGGCTGATGCGCAGCACCTGCGTCCGGCGGTGGTTCATGCCATTGAGGATGGTGACTACGAGCAGATTGACAGTGAACTGTTCCTCAAGGGTTATGTCAGAACCTATGCAAAACAGGTGGGTCTCGACCCGGATGCCGTGATTGCAACACTGGACAAGGAACTTGAACCCTTGCGCCAGGAGAAAGCGCAGGCGGAAGAGCTGAATCCCCTTGTCGATATTGAACGCCGCAGGCGTCAGAAGCGCCGGGTTGCAAAGCTTCTCTTTTATATTCTGATTATCGCCATTGTCGCGTTCATCGGCCTTCGTTTTCTCGGCACCATGGATACAAACTCCTCACCGGAGGAGACGGACAGTTCCGACCCGGCATCAGAGATGAGCGAACCTGCGGAGCCCGAGCCTGAGCAGGAAGACTCACAGCCTGAAAACACTCAATCTTCCGATGCGGGCAGTGACACCGGCGAAGCGTCTGAGGTAGTTGCTGTGCGACAGGAGGCCAGCGCGGGGGAGGGTGATCTGCCGGCAAATGAGTCAACCGTTGCAGAGGTGAGCGTACCCGAACCATCGGCAGATTCGGGAGGCATCCCTCTGGTAACAGACAGTGAGTCCCGAGAGACGAGCAGATCGTCTTCGGAACCGGTTTCAGAAGCATCGGGTGATCCTGACCCGAGTCGGGTGCCAGTGGTGACCAGCAACACTGAGCCGGCGCTGGAAGAGAGTGCACAACCCGGTGCAGCAGCGAGTAATGCCCGCCTGGAGATGTCCTTCAGCGATGAGTGCTGGGTTCAGGTGACGGACTCTGCGGGTAACCGTCTGGTGGGTTCTCTGCAGCAGGATGGTGACCGTATCGACGTGTCGGGCAGGGTGCCTGTCCAGGTGATCGTTGGCGCGGTTGATGCGATAGAATCGATACGTTTTGACGGGGAGCCGGTCAGTATGTCCGGTTTCCGGGTTGTCAATAATCGTGCAGAATTTACGCTGGATATCTGACAGTTACGAACACACTTTCCCCGGTTAGCAGGCTATGAATCACGAATCTCCGATCAAAAGACGTAAATCCCGCCAGATCATGGTGGGTGATGTTCCCGTAGGTGGGGATGCTCCGATCGCTGTTCAGAGTATGACCAACACCAATACCTGCGACGTGGAAGCAACCGTTGGCCAGATCCGTGCGCTGCAGGAAGCCGGTGCTGACATCGTGCGGGTATCTGTACCGAGCATGGATGCCGCCGAGGCTTTTGGCAAAATCCGTTCCATGGTCTCGCTACCGCTGGTGGCGGATATCCACTTTGATCACCGCATTGCCCTCAGGGTTGCTGAGCTCGGTGTCGACTGCCTGCGGATCAACCCGGGTAATATCGGCCGGGACGACCGCGTCAGTGCGGTGATCAGTGCCGCCCGGGACCGCAATATCCCGATTCGTATCGGGGTGAATGCCGGGTCACTGGAAAAAGCTCTGCAGCGTAAGTACGGCGAGCCGACACCTGAAGCGCTGGTGGAATCGGCCATGCGCCATATCGACATACTCGACAAGCATGACTTTCAGGACTTCAAGGTCAGCCTCAAGGCCTCTGAAGTGTTTATGACCGTAGCCGCGTATCGCCAGATTGCCGCGCAGATTGAACAGCCGCTTCATCTGGGCATTACAGAGGCCGGCGGTTTCCGGTCGGGTACCGTCAAGTCGTCCATTGGCCTGGGCATGCTGTTGATGGACGGTATCGGCGACACAATCAGGGTTTCGCTGGCAGCGGACCCGGTGCAGGAGATAAAGGTCGGCTTCGATATTCTCAAGAGCCTGCGTCTGCGCAGCCGGGGCATCAATTTTGTTGCCTGCCCGAGCTGCTCGCGCCAGAACTTCGATGTTATCCAGACCATGAATGATCTGGAGGCCCGGCTGGAAGATGTCAACGAATCACTGGATGTGGCCATTATCGGCTGTATCGTCAACGGGCCGGGCGAGGCCAAGGTGGCGGATCTTGGCCTCACTGGCGGTAGCCCCAAGAACCTGTTCTATGCTTCGGGCAAGCCCAACCAGAAACTCGATAACGCCAACCTGACCGACGACCTGGAACGACTGATCCGCGAGGAAGTTGCCCGTCGCAAGGAAAAAGAAGACGCGATCATTACCCGCTCGACAGACTGAGTGCAGATCGCCAAATCACTGAAACAGATAAGGTAGTAACTTGGCTAAGATCCAGGCAATTCGCGGGATGAATGACATCCTGCCAGAACAGACGCCGGTTTGGCAGTTTGTGGAAGACACAGTCAGGCGGGTACTCTCGCAATACGGTTACCAGGAAATTCGTATGCCGGTGGTAGAACAGACGGACCTGTTCAAACGCTCAATCGGTGAAGTGACGGATATTGTCGAGAAGGAAATGTATACCTTCGAGGACCGCAATGGCGACAGCCTGACCCTGCGTCCGGAAGGCACTGCGGGCTGTGTCCGCGCTGCGGAAGAGCATGGCCTGCTTTTTAACCAGACCCGTCGCCTGTGGTATACCGGGCCGATGTTCCGTCACGAGCGCCCGCAGAAAGGCCGTTATCGTCAGTTCCACCAGATCGGCGTGGAATGCTTTGGCATGACCGGCCCTGATATCGACGCGGAACTGCTGGTGCTCACTGCCCGGCTCTGGCGTGAACTTGGTCTGGGCGAACATACCCGACTGGAGATCAACTCCATCGGTACGTCCGCAGCCCGGCGCGAATACCGGGAAGCCCTGGTGGCCTACCTTTCGGGTTATCGCGATCAACTGGATGAAGACAGCCAGCGCCGCCTGGAATCCAACCCATTACGTATTCTGGACAGTAAACATCCCACGACTCAGCAACTTCTGGCGGATGCTCCCAGGCTGAACGATTATCTTGACCCGGAATCTGTAGAGCACTTCCGGGAGCTTCGCGCTCTGCTGGATGCGGCCGGCGTTGCATACACTGTCAATCCGCGACTGGTGCGCGGTCTTGATTACTATGGCAAAACCGTGTTCGAGTGGATCACCGACAGCCTTGGCGCACAGGGAACCGTGTGTGCCGGTGGCCGATACGACGGGCTGGTTGAGCAGCTCGGTGGCAAACCCACCTTTGCTGTGGGCTTTGCCATGGGCCTTGAGCGGCTGATTCTGCTGCTGGAGACACTTGATCTTGTTCCGTTCAGTGTCAACGGCAATGCAGATGTGTATGTGACCACCATGGGGGACGCTGCAGTGGCACCCGCTCTGGCGCTGGGTGAAACGCTGCGTTCGGCCTTGCCTGAGGCCCGTATCATGGTCCATTGTGGCGGCGGCAGCTTCAAGAGCCAGATGAAAAAGGCAGATCGAAGTGGTGCTCGTTATGCCGTGATTCTGGGACAAAATGAGCTGGCGAATAGTACGGCAGCATTGAAACCTCTGCGGTCTGACGAACCGCAGCAGGAAATTGCTCAGGCTGAACTTGCAGGCACACTGGGAAAGTTGCTGGGCCGCTGATGGCGGGCCGAATGGCTACAGGCACAATAATCATTCATCACAGGAGTCATCATGGCTGAAATGCGCACTGAGGAAGAAACGGTCCAGGCTATAAAGGACTGGTGGAAGAAAAATGGCAGCTCGCTCCTGATTGGTATTGCGGCGGCACTGGCCATCGTATTCGGCTGGCAGGCCTGGCAGAACCATCAGATGCAGCAGCGCACCGAGGCCGCCTCCCAGTTTGCCGACCTGATCAACGCCTACAGCGATGACAGTGACGAGAACCGCGCGGAAACCGTGGCCTATGTAGCGGAGACGCTGCGGGAGGAATACAGCGACAGTGCCTTTGCCATCTACGGTATGATGATGCTGGCGCGGCAACAGATTATGGATCAGGATGACGCCGAGTCAGCCATAGAATCCCTGACGTGGGCTCGGGAAAAAGCGGACGAATCCGGCCCCCTGTCGCTGATTATCCGTAACCGGCTGGCCAGAGCCCAGTTTGCGGCGGAGCAGTATGAAGAGGCCCTCAGTACCATTGAAAGTGCAGAAAATATTGGAAGTTTCAGCGCCATATTAACCGAGCTGAAAGGCGACATCCTGCTTGCACAGGGGGATCGGGAAGGTGCGCGTGATGCCTACCTGGCAGCCCGGGAGCAGAACCAGCAAGGCCGTAGCGGCATTCTGGAACTCAAACTGTCGGATCTTGGCGTAGGGGGGGAAGCCTGATGCCCTTGTTGTCTTTCGGGCAGATGCGTTCCGCTCCTCTGGCTGGCCTGCTTGTCCTGGCATTGCTGGCCGGTTGTAGCGCCACGGATACCTTTGAACAGCCTGCACCGGTACCGGAGATTTCCGAGACTGTCGAGTTGAAGACCGTGTGGTCCATGGGGGTGGGTGATGGTCATGACGATAAGTTCCTCTATCTGGCGCCACTGAATGCCGGTGATACGATCTATGCGGCATCGGCCGAAGGCGAGGTCTGGGCCGTTGATCCTGAAAATGGAGAGGTGGTCTGGTATCAGGACCTTGATGAAGACATCACCGCCGGGGTCGGTGGTGATCAGGGTAATCTCTACCTCGTCACCCGTGATGCTCAGCTCAAGGCGCTGTCACGCCAGGATGGCACTGAGCTATGGCAACAACCGCTGCCTAACGAGTCGCTGGCCTCGCCTCAATCAAACGGCCGTCTTGCAGTGGTTCAGACCATTGATGGCAAGGTGCTGGCATTCAATACCAGCGATGGCGAGAAGGCCTGGCAGTACGACAGCGATGTACCTGTTCTTTCCATGCGGGCCGCTGCAGCGCCGCTGGTGGGCGCAGACCTGGTTCTGGCTTCACTGGCCAACGGCAAACTGATGGCCATTTCCACCGAAACCGGGCAACCAGTGTGGCAATACGATGTAGGTCAGCCCCAGGGGCGGACGGAACTGGAAAGGCTGGTGGATGTTGCCGGAGAACCACTGATTCTGGAAAGCGCGGCGATGGTGGTTGGCTATCAGGGCAAACTAGCTCTGGTTGACCTGCAGAGCGGCGAGGAAATCTGGAGCCGGAAGGCCTCCAGCCTGCAGTCACCGATGATTGGCAGCGGTAATATTTTTATTGCCGGGGCCAATGGCGACATTACCGCATACCGGGGCAATGACCGGCGTGAACTGTGGGTTCAGGACAAGTTGTCCTGGCGCCAGCCTACCCAGCCAGTTGTCTTCGATGATTATCTGCTGGTTGGTGACTATGAGGGCTACATCCACATGTTATCGCTGGAAGACGGCAGCCTTCAGGGGCAGCTCGAGTTTGACGACGACGGACTTCGGGTGCCTTTCCAGCGTTTACAGAACGGAAATCTTCTGGTTTATGGCAATAGCGGTAAAATGTCTGTTCTTGAAATCCGGGAGCGCGATTGAGCGCTCCTTTCCGGCCATCTCGCTGTGAAGTGCTGGCCCTGTTCATTGTGTAGCGAAAGATTATGACCCCTGTAATTGCGCTTGTCGGGCGCCCCAACGTTGGCAAGTCGACACTGTTTAACCAGATGACACGATCCCGGGATGCGCTTGTTGCGAATTTCCCCGGCCTGACCCGCGACCGTAAATACGGTGAGGGTAATTACGAGGGCCAGCGGTTTATTGTGATCGATACCGGTGGCCTGACCGGCGGTGAGGAAGGTCTTGATGCTGAAATGGCCCGTCAGTCCATGCAAGCGGTTGAAGAGGCCGACATCGTGTTGTTCCTGGTGGACGGCAAGGCTGGCCTGAATGGTGGTGACGAGCTTATCGCTGACCACCTGCGCAAGACCGGCAAACAGGCGCAACTGGTAGTCAACAAGACAGACGGCCAGGACCCGGACATTGCGGCATCGGATTTCCATGGCCTCGGTTTCCAGTCAACCTTCCTGATTGCTGCGTCCCACAACCGGGGCGTTCGTTCGATGCTCGAGGAGCTGTTGCCCTCGGAGGAAGAGCGCGAGGCCCAGGACCGAGCGGATCGCTACCCCGGTATCCGGATCGGTATTGTCGGGCGCCCCAATGTGGGCAAATCCACGCTGGTCAACCGCATGCTTGGCGAAGACCGGGTCGTGGTGTTTGACATGCCCGGTACCACCCGGGACAGCGTTTACATCCCCTACGAGCGGATGGATCATCAATACACACTCATTGACACGGCGGGTGTGCGCCGTCGCAAGAATGTCAGCGAAACGGTAGAAAAGTTTTCCATCATCAAGACGCTTCAGGCGATTGACGATGCCCATGTGGTCATCCTGGTTATCGATGCCCGGGAAGGGCTGGTGGACCAGGATCTTCACCTGATCGGCTTTGTGCTGGATGCGGGCCGTTCTCTGGTGATTGCCATCAACAAATGGGATGGCATGGACCCTGATGACAAGGCAAAGGTAAAAGAGCAGGTTCAGCGTCGTCTGGATTTCCTCGATTACGCCGACAAGCATTATATTTCGGCACTTCACGGTTCGGGCGTTGGAGTGATGTATGATTCGGTCCATGACTGTTATGAATCCGCCATGGCCAAATGGCCGACCAATCGCCTCACTGCTATCCTTCAGGATGCCACCGCCCAGCACCAGCCTCCCCTGGTGCAGGGGCGGCGCATCAAGCTCCGTTATGCCCACCAGGGCGGTTCCAATCCACCGGTCATCGTGGTGCACGGTAACCAGACGGATGCGTTGCCAGGGGCCTACAAGCGCTACCTTGAGAACACCTTTCGCAAGGTGCTGAAGGTAAATGGCTCACCGATCCGCTTTGAATTCCGCTCCAGTGAGAACCCGTTTGCCAACAAGGTCAGCCGTCTGACGCCCCGTCAGAAGGTGAAGCAGGATAACGACCTCAAAAAAGGCCGACCGGTGAAGAAGAAAGCGAGAATGAAAAGCAAGAAGCGCTGATCCTGCCGGGCAGGACTGATCAGTCAGATCAGCCCTGCGTCCTCCACCTGTCTGGCCTGTACCGCGGTGATGGCAATGGTGAAGACGATGTCTTCCACCAGTGCACCCCGGGAAAGGTCATTAACCGGTTTTCTCAGGCCCTGAAGCATGGGGCCGATACTGACTACATTTGCGCTTCGCTGCACCGCCTTGTAGGTGGTATTGCCGGTATTCAGATCGGGGAAGATAAACACGGTGGCCTTGCCGGCAACCTTGCTGTCCGGCGCTTTGCTTCTGGCAACGCTCTCTATGGCGGCGGCATCGTATTGCAGGGGGCCGTCAATCAGCAGGTCCGGGCGCCTTTCCCGGGCAATTCTGGTAGCTTCCCGTACCTTTTCCACGTCTTTGCCACTGCCGGATTTACCGGTGCTGTAACTGATCATGGCCACCACCGGCTCAATACCGAAAGCCTCTGCTGAACCGGCACTCTGGATGGCTATATCGGCCAACTCCTCTGCATTCGGGTCCGGATTGATGGCGCAATCACCATAGACCACAACCTGCTGTGGCAGCAGCATGAAGAATACTGACGACACCACTTTGGCATGGTCGTGAGTCTTGATCAGCTGCATTGCCGGCCGAACCGTGTTGGCGGTGGTGTGAATCGCACCGGATACCAACCCGTCAGCTTTGTCTTCGGCCACCATCATGGTTCCGAGCACCACGTTGTCCTCCAGCATGGCCTCGGCCATGTCGGGGGCCAGGCCCTTGTGTTTCCTGAGCCTGACCATGGGCTCAATGTAGTCCTCGCGAACCTCCGACGGATTGACCACTTCCATGTCATCAGGCAGTTCCAGGCCCTGGGAGCGGGCCACATTAGCGATATCGTTACGATCACCCAGCATGATGCAGTGAGCCAACTTGCGGTGATGGCAGATAATCGCAGCTTGCACTGTCCGGGGCTCATTGCCCTCAGGCAGTACGATGCGTTTTGACGCTGCTCTGGCACGCTCCGACAGCAGGTAACGGAAGGCAGGCGGTGATAACCGGTTCTGGCGTTCCAGTTTCAGGTGTTCCCTGAGCCATTCGGCGTCGATGCGGGTTGCCACCGCCTCCATGGCTTTTTCGATCCGGCCGGGGTCATCAACCGGTATTGCGGGTGAAAGGTTGGCTAACCGATGGGCCGTTTCATAGGTATTGGTTTCGGCTCTCATCACCGGTAGTCCGGTTTCCAGGGCCCGGCGACAGAGATCAACCACTCTGTCGTCGGGCATCAGCCCACCGGTGAGCATCAGGCCGGCCAGGGGCACGCCATTGAGTGCGGCAACCGCGGTGGTCACGATGATGTCTTCGCGGTCTCCCGGTGTGACCAGGAGTGTGCCCGGTCTCAGAGTATCCACCATATTGCGGATTGTGCGGGCACTGACCGTGACCTTCTGGACGCGGCGGGTGTGCATTTCTCCTTCATGAAGCACGTCACAGTTCATTTCACGGACAATATCTGATACCCGTGACGCCATAAGTTCCGGTTGCCAGGGAATGGCTGCAAGCAGCCGATAGCGTCCCTGGCTGAATACCTTGCAGGCCCGGCCATAATCTATCGTTTCTTCAGTAGCCCGTGAGTTTATCCTCGGGGTGAATTCCGACTTTTCGGGTTCGCCCACCTTGTTCAGGACCACGCCGATTACTTCCGGATCGGAAGGGCTCGAAAATAACCGGGCGTAGAAATCCAGCTCTTCGTCCAGGGTTTGCGGTTCCGTGTTGCCAGGAGTGCTGACCAGAATCACCTCGGAGCCCAGGTTGCGGGCGACTTCCACGTTCAGTCGTGCGATATAGGCTTCACTTCGATCTGGCACCAGGCCCTCGATGATGACGACGTCGACAGTTTTTGCGACCTTCTGGTACTCGCCAACGATGGCTTCAAGCAGTTGGTTGGCCTTGCCGGTATTGAGGAGTTTCTGTGCCGTTTTCAGGCTCATTGGCGCGGGCGGCTCGAGATGACTGCGGGCGCGAACGAATGCCACCGAGGTGTCTTCGCCATGATTGTGGTGGGCCTCGCCCTGATGGACGGCCTGGCTGAAGGGCTTGTAAAACCCGGCGCTGACACCCACGCGTTCAAGGGCGCGGAGCAGCCCCAGGCAGACAGAGGTCAGCCCTGAATTCATGGATGTGGGCGCAATGTAGAGACTCTTTGCCATTAAAGGCTCCCTGGAATGGATCGGATTTGGCCGGCTATTCGGGCCCTGCCGCTGCCAGGGCTTCCCTGGCAATCACAAGTTCTTCGTTGGTGGGTATGACCAGAACGCGAAACAGGCTGTCCGCGCCTTCGATCTGTCCATCGCTGATGCTGCCGTGGTGGTCATTCAGTTCGTCGTCAATGGTGAATCCGAACAGCGTCAGATGTGCCAGGGTCTTTTTTCGCACCAGATTGCTATTTTCGCCAATGCCACCTGTGAAAACCAGTGCATCGAGATGACTCAGAGACGCCATCATGGCACCTACATAGCGGGCGAGCCGGAAGCAGAAAACATCGATTGCTGTCTGTGAGGGTTCGTGGCCGTGATCAGCCAGTTCGCAGAGGGTCCGCATATCGTTGGTCTGCCCAGACAGTCCCAACAGGCCGCTCTCGTTGTTCAGGAGCCGGTGAACCTCCTGTGGTGTCACTCCTTTGTTGGCCAGGAAATCAAACAGACCGGGGTCCACATCGCCACTGCGTGTTCCCATCACAAGACCTTCCAGCGGAGTCAGTCCCATACTGGTGTCCACGCTGTTTCCGTCACGTATGGCAGTAATGCTGCAGCCGTTGCCCAGGTGCGCCGAGATTATGGAAATAGTAGCCGGTGTTTTGCCTAGCACCCGGGCGGCTTCAGTCGCCATGAACTGATGGCTGGTGCCGTGAAAGCCGTAACGCCGAACGCCCCAGTCTTTGTATAACTGCAGTGGAACAGCGTAGAGATAGGCTTTCCGGGGTAAGGTCTGGTGGAACGCTGTGTCGAATACTGCTACTTGAGGAATCTCCGGGAACAGGACTTTCGTAGCCTCGATTCCGGCCAGGTTAACCGGGTTATGCAGTGGCGCCAGGTCTGCGCAGTCTTTGATGGCAGTCAGCACATTGTCGTTGATCAGTGCGGCCTCGCGAAAGGTTTCCCCTCCGTGGACAACCCGGTGCCCGATGGCAGCAGGAGCATCATCCAGTAATCCGCAGCCCTGTAGAACGCTGGCCAGAGCATTCAGCGCCTGTTTGTGATTCGCCCCGGCAGGCAAGCTGACAGATTCCTGCCGGCCTTTCAGTGTGGCGAAGGCATCATTTTTGCCGAGCCGCTCAGCAAGGCCGCTGGCCAGCTTGTTCAACTGTTGGTCAAACAGGGCAATTTTGAGGGATGAGCTGCCACAATTGATGACAAGTATCGTTCCTTCCATTATTAATCCGTTCTAATCGGTGGCCTGTCAGCGGACGCGGTGGTTGGTTCTGAGCCATTCGTGGAAAGCGTCTTCCGGAAGCGGGCGGCTGTAGAAGTAGCCCTGGGAATAATCGCAGCCCTCCTGCTTGAGGAAATGGGTCTGTGCTTCTTCCTCGACTCCCTCTGCAATGACCCGCAACCCAAGGCTATGGGCCATGTTGATGATGGCTTTAACCAGGGCTGCGTCGTCCTTCTCGTTCATGACGTCATGAACAAAGGATTTGTCGACCTTCAGGGTATCAAAGGGATAGCTTTTCAGGTAGCTGAGCGCAGAATAACCGGTACCAAAATCGTCCACCGACAGGCGGATACCGGACTGGTCCAGTTGCCGGAGGATGTCGGCAGTCTCGATGGTGTTATCCAGTATCAGGCGCTCGGTAATCTCCAGTTCCAGCTGCTGGGGCTCCAGTCCGCTGGTTTCCAGGGCATTCATTACGGTGTCGATAAAACCCGGATCCCGGAACTGGCGGGGTGAGACATTCACTGATACACCGATACTGGTCCCCGTGGTTTCCTTCCAGCGCATGGCTGCAAGGCACGCTTCCTGAAGTACCCACTCACCGATGGGGGTAATAAGCCCTGTTTCTTCTGCGAGGGGAATAAAACGGTCCGGCATTACCATTCCCAGGCCCTGGTTGTTCCAGCGCAGAAGTGCCTCCGCCGAGCAGAGCTCACCGGAATCAGTATGAACAATCGGCTGGTAATAGAGTTCAAATTCATTCTGTTCCAGAGCCCGGCGCATCAGTGATTCCATCTGCAAGCGCTCATGGGACACTTCCGTCATCTCGGGAGCGAAGTGCGCATAGGAGCTCTTGCCCTTGTGCTTTGCCTGGTACATGGCGGCATCGGCATGTTGGAGCAGGGTGCCACTGTTATCCGAGTCATTGGGGAAAATGGCAATGCCAATACTGGTAGTAACAAATACTTCCTGGCCGTTGAGCAGATAGGGTGGGGCAAAGGTCTTGAGGATACGCTCCGCTACCTGAGAGGTTGCTTCTGGCCCGGTCAGGCCTGGCAGGATGACCAGAAACTCGTCCCCGCCGAGCCGGGCAACCGTGCTGGTTCCACGCAGGCAGCTTGATATACGGCGGGCGGCTTCAATCAGGAGGTTGTCACCTGCATCGTGGCCCAGGGTATCGTTGATGTGTTTGAAATTGTCCAGATCCAGGAACATGACACCCACCAGGGAGCTTTCCCGTCGGGCCTGAGCCAACGCCAGTTTGAGCCGGTCGAGCGCCAGCATCCGGTTAGGAAGCCCAGTGAGAATGTCGTAATTGGCCTGCCGCAGGAGTTGCTGCTCATAGCGCTTGCGGATACTGATGTCCTCGCCGAGGATCAGGTATCCGGTTGCCTCACCGTTGGAGTTCTTGATGGGTGTGACAATAAGTTGTTCCCAGAATCGCTCACCGTTTCTCCGGGTGCTGTTAATTTCACCCTGCCAGACGCCGACACGCTGGACCTGAAGGCGGATTGACTGCCACAGTTGCCGGTTTTCGCGGTGGGCGTGAGCGTCTTCCGAAAGCACGCCAGGGTGTTTGCCGATAATGGAATCGGCGTCATAGCCGGTGAGCTGCGTGAACTTGTGATTTGCAAACTCGATGCGCCACTGGCGGTCGCAGATCAGTACAGACGACGGGCTCTGCTCGATTGCCTTGGAGAATTTGCGGATTTCCTCTGCGTCCCGTTCCTGGCGCTCCAGGTCGTCGTTGAGCCGCTCCCTCATCTGATTGATGGCATCCGTCACCTGGGCAAGCTCATCGTTGGCGTTTAATGCGTTGTCCGGGCGGTCCAGCCGCAGTGGCTGAGAAAGATTTGAGAGTGAAAAGTTACGGGCATAGTTGGCCATGGTGCTGAGATGGCGGGCTACGAAATGCTGGAATACCCAGATGATCAGAATCGACACAAAGAAGGTTTTGAAGAACTGGGTCGTCAGCACCACCACAACTTTTTGCCGCATATCAGAATATATCCGTCTCAGATCGGCGGTAACCGTCAACTGGCCAAGGGTAAACATGTCGTCGCCCTGATGAGTCAGGTCAAAGGTATGACTGGTAGCCTTTGTGTCCCGGGGGATCTCACCCATCACGAGCTCTGAATCCGGCTCGATTTTGAGTCTCAGATGGACGATATCCGGAAGGCTGAGAATACCTTCCATCTGAGTTTGCAAAAGCTTCTGGTCAAGGGCCCAGAGGCTTCGGGCCAGGCTGGAGGTATAGCCGGTTTCAATGACGTTCATCCGCCGGTCAATCTGAGACAGGTCTTTCCGGTAGTCGGAGTAGATCTGGGCCGCTGATGAAATCAGCGTAAAAACCGAACTGAACAGCAGGATATACGCAAGCAGCCGGAAGGACAGCGGGGACCCGGTTCTAAATCGTTGCAGGCGAGTCAACAGTTTTTGCATGTCCTATACTTCGGCCGCGCAAGAAGGTTTGGTAACAAATGGTCAGGTTACGTTCTCAGGACTATAGCAGCAGTTTCTCCCATATGCCTCGCAAATACAGGAATTACCGAAAGAAATGTGGCGCGGTTCAGGGTTTTGGCAGCCAGTGAGCCGTCAGTGCCGTTGACTCAGATCAATATGCTGTCGGGGCGGTAGGCGTAATCTGGATACAGTTAATCAGCATTGTCCGGAGGAGTTGGCCATGTATACCGATGCAGTTGTTATTGCAGGCATTGTAACCGTATTATTGATGGTCGGTTTTTTTGTCGGGGTTGGGGTTTTTGTGCTCAAGGACTCAAAGCATCAACTGGGAGACCACGGGAGACATTCAGACACATCGGCTCGTGATGGGCACAAGCAATAACTGAGAGATGAAAAGTTGGCGTCCCCTAGGGGGTTCGAACCCCTGTTGCCGCCGTGAAAGGGCGGAGTCCTAGGCCACTAGACGAAGGGGACGCATCGTTTCAAAACCTTGCCTCGTCGAGGTGGCGCGTATATTAAGTAAGGATATGCGGGCTGTCAAACGGTTTTTAAAACTATCCTTTGAAAAACAACCTTCAGTATCGAACCGCATCCGCAAGGGCCGGGCTGAGATCCGCAAACCGGAACCGGAAGCCCTCGGCCTCAAGTCGTTCCGGTATGGCCATCTGACCGGTCAGCAGTAGCCGTGACATCTCGCCCAGGGCGACCTTCAGAACCGGCGCAGGAGCCGGGAAAATCGCCGGGCGGCCAAGAACGCCGGCGAGGCATTTGGTGAACTGCCGGTTGGTGACCGGGTTGGGGCTGACGACATTGTAGGCTCCACGCGCGGTGTCAGTTTCCATCATCCATGTCAGGGCGGTGACCACATCGTCACGGTGCACCCAGGGCATGTACTGGTCGCCACTGCCAAGCCGCCCGCCAAGACCGAGCTTGAACGGCAGCAACATGCGTTGCAGGAATCCTCCTCCGGGCCCGGCCACCACGCCGGTGCGGGACAGGCATACCCGCACTCCTGCAGGCTCCAGCCTCAGGGCAGCCTGTTCCCAGTCGCTGCACAAACGGTGGGTAAATTCATCGTGGGGCGGCGTATCCTCGGTAACGCGTTGACTGCCCTGATCACCATAAAAACCAACGGCTGAACCCGACACCAGAACAGCCGGGAGTGTTTGCCAGCTCCTGATAACGTCCACGAGCTGGTTGGTAACGTCAATGCGGCTGTCCCTCAGCTCCTGCTTGCGGGCCTCGGACCATCGCTTATCGGCAATGCCTTCACCGGCCAGGTTGATGATGGCATCGAAGCCCTCATTGCCTCTGAGCTGTTCCAGATTGCTCACCGGTTCCACCCGGCCACACACGGACTGAACATTGTGTGGGGGCTGCCGGCTCAGAACAGTGAGTGCATGACCGTCTGCGAGCAGCCTCTGGCAGAGCGACTGGCCAATAAAACCGGTGCCCCCTGTAATAAGGATCCGTTTTTCCATTACCATCCACTCCTTTTGACTTGCTGTGTTCAGCGTTCGAGGATCAATCCGGTTGTTGATTATTATGCCGGCTGTTTGTGCCGTTCAAGTTCCTGATTCACGACATCACGAATTGCATCGCCCAGTTGCGGATTCTCGCCGATCGGGGGCGCCAGGGTAATGGTGACACCATGAGTAGCCTGTAGCTCCTCAATCATACCAGGTACGTCTTTTCTCAGGTGACGGCCGGCTGCCAGGAAAAGAGGAATGATGGTATAGGCGTGAATACTTTCTTCTTTGCCCTCGGAGATAATGGTATCCAGCGAAGGTTCTGCCAGTTCCATGTAGGCAATGCGGGAACCGGGCACGGACTCTAGGGTAGGTGTCGCGAGTTTTTCGAAGGTCTGGCACCAGTGCTGGTCACTGCTTCCGTGCGCAAGAAGGATGATTCTGGGATCGTCGCTCATAATATCTCCAAGTATGAACAAAAGCCGGTTGGTTATCGTAAAGTGTAGCAGTGCCGGCACCGATGCCGGCCAGTGGTAATGCAACAGGGCAAACCATATGTTCGATTGGAAAGAGATTCTGGATTTCTGGTTTGGTGAACTTGATGAGCACGGGTTGCCGGACAGTGAGCACCGCAATCGGTGGTTCCGTTCTTCTCGTGGATTCGATCAGGAGATTCGCCGGCGTTTTATTTCCATGGTGTTGTTTGCCTCGGAAGACGGGTTGCGGCATTGGCGAAGCCTGCCGGGCGGCGCCCTGGCAGAGATTATTCTGTTGGATCAGTTCACCCGTAACATCCACCGTGGCGGCGCATTGGCGTTCGATAATGACAAGCTTGCCATCAAATTGTGCAAGGGGGCCATGCGCAGCGGGCATGACATGGCGTTGCCTGCGGTTCAGCGCGCATTTCTTTATATGCCCCTGCAACATTCGGAAAAAATGAAAGACCAGAATCTTTCTGTCGATTGCTACGAGCAGTTAGCTACGGCGACCAGCGGTATTGCCGGCGATTTCATGGGAAGTTTCCTTCAGTCTGCCAGGGACCACCGGGAGATTATCCGGACCTTTGGCCGCTTTCCACACCGGAATCAGGCGTTGAAGAGAAATTCCAGTGCTGAAGAAAAAGCCTACCTGGAAACAGGTAAGCGTTTCGGCCAATAACCCTCCGGGCAAAGCCAGGGACAACCTCAACGCTTTCTATGGCACTGTTAGCCTGGTCCTGGACACCATGCCGGTCCAAACTCTGCAGCGCGGAGGCACGCTAACAGGCAACCGCATTTATCGGCAAAAAAACAGTTGACGGACAATGATGAATCCGTAGAATACGCGTCCGTTGATCAAGCGGGAATAGCTCAGTTGGTAGAGCACAACCTTGCCAAGGTTGGGGTCGCGAGTTCGAATCTCGTTTCCCGCTCCAATTCACGATCAGCGCACCCTGTTTTGGCGTTACGTCCAGCCCTCTTCACCTATCAGTGGTACAAACCTCACCCCACCCAGATCTTCAGTCTCTGTTTCATCGTCAGCAAGACGGGTAACGCGTAACAGTTGTTGCCGGTGCTGATCCGGGCCTGCCGGAATCACCAGGCGCCCTCCAATGACTAACTGACGGACCAGGGATTTCGGAACATCGGGCCCTCCTGCTGTGACCACGATGGCGTCAAAAGGGGCATGTTCGGGCCAACCAAGCGTGCCATCGCCGCAAAGAACCGCAACATTGTCATAGCCAAGCTCTGCCAGGCGTTTGCCGGCATGGTGTGCCAGTAACTCGTGACGTTCAATCGTATAAACCTGCTCCACGATGCTGGCCAGAACCGCCGCGCCGTAGCCTGAGCCAGTGCCGATTTCCAGCACCTTGTTGTCCGGCCTGAGCTGCATCGCCTCCGTCATCAGAGCCACGATGTAGGGCTGGGAAATCGTCTGTCCTTCCTCGATTGGTAACGGGGAGTCCCGGTAGGCAGAGTCAGCCAGATCCTCGCTCACAAATTCTTCTCGCGGGACCGCCTCCATGGCTTTCAGTACCTGTTTGTCCCTGATGCCTCTTCTTGCCAGCAAATCGAGGAATAGCTGTTTATTTTTGCGTTGGAATTGCTCCCTGGTCATGTTGCGCCTCCTTATGTTCCGCGCCTGAAGCCCTGGTCCGCATTTGTCGGGTATAATCCCTGATCACATTTTTACACTTGCCTACATTTCGGGGGTGCCATGCGGGTACATTCATTATATATCTATCCGGTCAAATCCCTGGCGGGAATTCAGGTTTCTTCCTTTCATATGGACGATTTCGGGCCTGAAGGCGATCGGCGCTGGATGATTGCGGATGTGGACCGGGAGTTTGTCACCCAGCGCAGCAACCCGGAACTGGCCATGATAGGAACCCGGCTGGTTGAGGGGCAGGTGTTCATCGTTATTCCGGGGGAAGGGGAGTTCCCGCTTGTTCCGGGCCAGGAGGAATGCCGGGTAAGGGTATGGCGGGACTGGGCGAAGGCGGTATATGGTGGGCAGGAGGCCTCTGAGGCGCTGTCCCGGTATTGCGGCCAGGCGTTACGATTCGTCTATATGCCCGATGATACCTTTCGCCGCGTTGATGCGAGCCGGGTTACCGAGTATCGTCGGGTCAGTTTCGCTGATGGCTTTCCATTCCTGATCACCAATCTTGCTTCTCTGGAAGAGCTGAATACCCGGCTGGCCACGGCCGTGGAAATGCGTCGTTTCAGACCCAATATCGTGGTCGAGGGCGCCGGGCCCTGGCAGGAGGACAACTGGCAAGTGTTGTCTGTTGGCGATTCCGAATTCAGTCTGGTCAAACCTTGTTCTCGGTGTGTCATGACCACCATTGACCCTGACGCTGGCACCAAATCAGCCGATTTACAGCCACTGCGTGAACTTGGTACTTACCGGCGAACGTCAGACGGTGTGATTTTCGGAATGAA
This sequence comes from Marinobacter sp., assembly GCA_046260345.1. GTDB lineage: Bacteria > Pseudomonadota > Gammaproteobacteria > Pseudomonadales > Oleiphilaceae > Marinobacter. The sequence goes on from JBHEPI010000018.1 coordinate 29,717, forward strand.
TGCCATTCATGAGTCAGCCGGGGAGATCCATGTGGGAAGCCCGGTGACCCTTTTATCGACTGTAACCACGGAGAATCAGTAACGTGCCATTGTTAACGCTGGATGCCGTATCCCTGGCCTTTGGCATGCAGCCATTGCTCGACCAGGCCTCCATGACCATGGAGCCCGGAGAACGTGTTTGTCTTCTTGGACGAAACGGGGAAGGAAAATCCACCCTGCTCAAAATTGTCACTGGCGAGGTAGTGCCGGATGGCGGAACGGTGAGGCTGGAAGACGGAGCGAAGCTGTCGGTCCTGCCCCAGAATCTCCCGGTAAACGATACACGGACTGCCTATGAAGCGGTATCGGGTGCGTTTCCCGAAACCGGTGATCTGCTTGCGGAATTCCATCAGCTGTCTCAGAACGCGGATGAAGTCAGCCTTGACCGGATGATGAAGGTTCAGGAGCGTCTGGAGGCGCTTGATGGCTGGCGGCTTGACCAGAAAGTCGGCGCCATTCTTGCGCAGTATGGCATTGATCCGGACCAGACGTTGAATACGCTTTCAGGCGGTTGGCAGCGGCGTGTGCTGCTGGCCCGTGCACTGGTTACAGAGCCGGATGTATTGCTGCTGGATGAGCCTACCAACCACCTGGATGTACCTGCCATTGCCTGGCTGGAGGACGCTCTGTCCCAGTTCCGGGGTGCGATACTGTTTGTCAGCCACGACCGGGCATTCATCCGCAGGATGGCAACCCGGATTGTGGAACTGGACCGTGGCCATCTGGTGAGTTTTGCCGCCACCTATGACCGCTATCTGGACCTCAAGGAAAAAGCACTGGAAGAGGAAGAGCGCCAGAATGCGCTGTTTGACAAGCGTCTGAAGCAGGAGGAGGCCTGGATACGCCAGGGCATCAAAGCGCGAAGAACCCGTAATATGGGCCGGGTGAGGGCGCTCAAGGCCATGCGTGAGGAGCGGCGGCAGCGGCGCGAACGCGGAGGCACAGCCACCTTCTCGGTGGAGGATGCAGCCCGCTCCGGAAAGCTGGTGGTCGAAGCCAGTGCAGCAGGATTTTCCTACCCTGATGGCACCCCGGTTATCCGGGATATGAATATGACCGTGCTGAGGGGTGACAAGATCGGTCTGGTTGGTGAAAACGGAACCGGCAAAACCACGTTGGTCCGTCTGCTGCTGGGGGACCTGAAGCCCACCGAGGGCAGGATCCGTTTGGGTACCAATCTGCAGGTGGCGTATTTTGATCAGCTTCGCGGTGAGCTGGATCTGGAACGTAACGCTCTGGATAACCTTTCTGAGGGGCGTGAATTCATTGAAATCAACGGCCAGAGCAAACATGTCCTCGGTTACTTGCAGGAATTCCTGTTCAGTCCGGAACGGGCCCGCTCTCCCGTGCGTGTGTTCTCTGGTGGCGAGCGTGCACGGTTGTTGCTTGCCAAACTGTTCAGCAAACCCGCGAACATACTGGTGCTGGATGAACCGACCAACGATCTGGACGTCGAGACCCTGGAGTTGCTTGAGTCCCGACTGGTGGAGTTTGCAGGAACGGTGGTTGTGATCAGTCATGATCGGGAGTTCCTCGACAATGTGGTGGCCGACACCGTATTTCTGGACGGTTCTGGTAGAGTAGCCGAGTTTGTGGGTGGATATACGGACTGGCGCCGGCAGGGAGGACGGTTTCCCTCCGAAGGCGGGAGCCGCAAGGCGACAAAGCCCCCACGGAATGACAGGCCCGCTCCAGCCGCAAAGCCGGCGCCAGTACCGTCCGTAACCGAGTCGGCAAAGGCAAAACCAGCGAAGATGAGCTACAAGCTGAAACTCGAACTGGAGCAGTTACCGGGCCAGATCGAGGCGCTGGAGAGCGAGTTGGAAAATCTTCGACAACGGATCTCGGATCCGGAGTTTTATTCCGGCCCTGCGGACAATGTATCCGCGACCCTTGCCGATCTTGCTGACAAGGAAGCCCGTCTGGAAAAGATAATAGAACGGTGGATGGAGCTGGAGGAACAGGCTGATCAATGAACGTAACATATGAATTCAGGTTTGAAGATAACCGGGCCGTGGATTTCAAGGTAACGGATGAACCGGTAAAAGCAAAAGGCAATCTGCCTGCCTGGACCAGGCTGGAGCACTGCCAGTGTTCCAACTGCCCCCTGAAAGCAGCAGAGTCGCCGCGATGTCCGGCGGCGGTAGAAATACTGCCGGTGGTGCACGAATTTCAGGCTGAAGATGCTTATCAGAAGGTGGATGTGGTCGTTAGCGATGAGCGCAGGACTTACTCGAAATCAACAACACTCGAAGAGGCGCTGCGCTCCCTCCTGGGTCTTAAAATGGCCACCAGCGGATGCCCGGTGTTGTCCGAGCTGAAATCCATGGCGGTGCACCATCTGCCATTTGCCAGTAATGACGAGTTCATTATGCGCAGTGTTTCTCACTACCTGCTCGAGCAGTATCTAGCGAAACGCAATCACCAGGAGCCGGACTGGGATCTGAAGGGGCTGGTTGAGAGGAATCAACGCTTGCAACTAGTCAATCAGGCCCTGTGGCAGCGGATTCACTCGGTCTGTAAAGGCGACAGCAACCTTAAAGCGCTGTTGAACTTTTTCTCCATGGCTTCCAGTGTCAGCTTCTCTCTGGAAAGCCAGCTGCGCAAGCTGGAGGCAAAAATGAGGGGGGATGGCGCCCTCTGAGGCGCCATCCGGTAATACAGGTCGGGTTTACTGAATTCGAACGGCCAGCACGTCGCACACGGTTCCATGCAGAACGCCATTGGCAGTGGAGCCAAGAAGCAGTTGGAATCCCTTGCGCCCGTGGCTTCCTACAATGACCAGGTCCACATTCTGTTCTTTCGACAGGCGGTGGATTTCAGACTCGGGGCGGCCAACGGTCACCACCTGATTGTCCTTGGATATTGCGTATTGATCACCGTACTGGGCAAGTTGGTCCTTGGCTGCCTTGTCCAGTTGATCCTGGAGTTCCGTCAGATCCATAGGTATATCACCACCATAGGCGTAGCCCACCGGCTCTACCACGTGTGCCAGCATGAGTTGTGCACCATGAGCCTTGCTGATTTCCACGGCCTTGTTCAGAACCTGTGGGGCTTCTTCGGTCAGATCAATGGCCACCAGAATTTTTTGATAGATTGACATCGCATCGCTCCTTCGCGGATGAAGTCTGTATCGGGGCTTATCCAAGAAACACTGTACCCCAAAAGTGTAATCAAATACTGACGAGCATCAAATCAGTCAGGCATCAGGCGTTTTCCCTCAACAGGTCAATGGTAGTGGCCAAGCCTTTGAGAATACCTTTTGAATAGCGGTCAATCACAAATGCAACATTGTTGTCATTGTAGTTAATGTAGGAGCCGCGGATAAATTCCCACTTCGACGTCAGATCATTCAGCGTTTGCTTCAACTGCCCCTCGGCGTCACCCTCGGAAACCTTGGCAATCAGCAGGTCGAATTGTTGCGCCTGCTCATCCAGCGGCATATCGCTCGATGAACCCTGGAAAGTCTGAGAAACCGAAGAGTGTGTTCGTGCGGAATACTTCGCCATCATCTGCGCCATGGTGATCGCAGCGGAACGAGCCGCCTCGACACGGCTGTCGATCTCTGTTTCAGTGCTTTCCTGAGCCACAGTGTACATCTCGGT